>NZ_JAAIVI010000022.1:115413-230039 GCF_011008905.1 Wenzhouxiangella sp. XN201 | reverse complement strand
GAGTTCCGTGCATATGACCAGATTGACAACGCGCCGGAAGAACGCGAGCGCGGTATCACGATTGCCTCGGCCCACGTCGAGTACGAGTCGGACAAGCGTCACTATGCCCACGTGGACTGCCCGGGTCACGCTGACTACGTGAAGAACATGATCACGGGTGCGGCGCAGATGGACGGTGCGATTCTGGTGGTTTCGGCCGCTGACGGCCCGATGCCGCAGACGCGCGAGCACATTCTGCTGGCCCGCCAGGTGGGCGTGCCGTGCATTCTGGTTTACCTGAACAAGGCCGACATGGTCGACGACGCCGAGCTGCTCGAACTGGTCGAGATGGAAGTTCGCGAGCTGTTGAGCGACTACGACTTTCCGGGCGATGACACCCCGATCGTCACCGGCTCGGCGCTCAAGGCGCTCGAAGGCGACGACAGCGACATCGGCGTGCCGTCGATCCTGAAGCTGGTCGAGGCGCTGGACGATTACGTTCCCGAGCCCGAGCGCGACCTGGACAAGGAATTCCTGATGCCGATCGAGGACGTGTTCTCGATTTCGGGTCGAGGCACGGTGGTAACCGGTCGTATCGAGCGCGGCGTGATTCACGTTGGCGACGAGATCGAGATCGTGGGTATCAAGGACACGACGAAGACGACCTGCACGGGTGTGGAGATGTTCCGCAAGCTGCTTGACCAGGGTCAGGCCGGCGACAACGTGGGCGTGCTGCTGCGCGGCACCAAGCGTGACGATGTCGAGCGTGGCCAGGTGCTGGCCAAGCCGGGATCGATCACCCCGCACACCAAGTTCGAGGCGGAAGTTTATGTCCTGAGCAAGGACGAAGGCGGCCGACACACGCCGTTCTTCAAGGGCTATCGCCCGCAGTTCTACTTCCGCACGACCGACGTGACCGGATCCTGCGAGTTGCCCGAGGGCACCGAGATGGTGATGCCGGGCGACAACGTTCAGATGACGGTGGAGCTGATTGCGCCGATCGCCATGGAAGATGGCCTGCGCTTCGCGATTCGCGAAGGCGGTCGCACCGTGGGCGCCGGCGTGGTGTCGAAGATTCTGGAATGATGATTTAGGGTCTGGGGATCAGGATTCACTCCTGATCCCTGACTCCTGACCCCTCGCGTAGGGGCGGCGATCCGGAAGGATCGCAAACGTGTCTGCCGAAAGGCGGGCTGAAGATTTTGATCTTTAACAGACTGAAGGCGTACGGCAATGGCCGAACAGAAAATCCGTATTCGTTTGAAGGGTTTCGATCACCGTCTGATTGACCGGTCGACCCAGGAAATCGTGGATACCGCCAAGCGCACTGGTGCGCAGGTGCGTGGTCCGATTCCGCTGCCCACGCGCAAGGAGCGTTATACCGTGCTGATTTCACCGCACGTTAACAAGGACGCGCGTGATCAGTACGAAATCCGCACCCACAAGCGGCTGCTGGATATCGTCGATCCCAACGACAAGACGGTAGATGCCCTGATGAAGCTGGATTTGGCTGCAGGCGTCGACGTTCAGATCAAGCTGTATTGAGCGAGTTGAGAAAAATGGCTATCGGATTGGTAGGACGCAAACGAGGCATGACCCGGATCTTCACGGAAGACGGCAGTTCCGTTCCCGTGACCGTGATCGAGGTCAGCCCCAACCGGATTACGCAGATCCGCGAGGAAGACCGGGACGGCTATTCGGCCATCCAGGTCACCTGCGGAGCCAGGCGTACGTCTTTGGTCTCGCGCCCCGCGGCCGGACACTTCGCCAAGGCGGGTGTCGAGGCCGGTGAGGGGCTGTGGGAATTCCGCCTCGAAGGCGATGAGGGTGACGGGCTCGAACCCGGCGCTGAACTCACCGTCGAACGTTTCGAGGCCGGCCAGAAGGTCGACGTGACCGGCACCACCAAGGGCAAGGGCTTTGCCGGTGCGGTCAAACGTCACAACTTCCGCATGCAGGATGCCACTCACGGCAACTCCCTGTCGCACCGCGCGCCGGGCTCCATTGGCCAGTGCCAGACCCCGGGCCGCGTTTTCAAGGGCAAGAAGATGGCCGGTCACATGGGTGACGAGCGCCAGACCACCCTCAATCTCCAGGTCGTCAAGGTCGATGCCGAGCGCAACCTCCTGCTGATCCGGGGTCCGGTGCCGGGTGCGCGTGGCGGCCACGTGACGATTCGTCCGTCGATCAAGGCCTGAAGGAGAGAATGATGGAACTTGCAGTGACAGGCGGTAGCAAGATCAAGGTCTCCGACGAGGTCTTCGGCCGCGATTTTTCCGAGGCCCTGGTGCACCAGGTCGTGACTGCCTATCTGGCAGGCGGCCGGGCTGGCACCAAGGCGCAGAAGAACCGTTCGGCGGTTTCTGGTGGCGGCCGCAAGCCGTGGCGCCAGAAGGGCACGGGCAACGCCCGGGCCGGTACCATCCGGAGCCCGCTTTGGCGCTCGGGTGGCGTGACGTTCGCCGCCCAGCCGCGTGACTTCAGCCAGAAGGTCAACCGCAAGCAGTACCGTGCGGCGATCAAGGCCATCCTGTCCGAGCTGGTTCGGCAGGAACGCCTGCTCGTGGTCGACAAGTTCGATGTTGCCGAGCCGAAAACGCGCGCCGTGCGCGAGCAGTTGTCCGATCTGGGTGTTGAAACCGGCGTGTTGGTCGATGTCGAGCTGGGCGAGAACCTTTACCTCGGCAGCCGCAATATTCCGGGTGTTTACGCGCTGACCGTCGAGGCACTCAACCCGGTCAGCCTGGTCGGCGCCGAAAAGGTCGTCATGACCAGCGCGGCCGTCAACAAGATCGAGGAGTGGCTGGCATGAAGACCGAACGCATGTATCAAATCATCCGTCGGCCGCATGTGTCGGAAAAGACCGCGATGCTGCAGGCCGACTCCAACCAGTACGTCTTCGAAGTGCGCAGTGACGCCAGCAAGGGCGACATCAAGCGTGCGGTCGAAGGACTGTTCGAGGTCGATGTCGAGCAGGTTCGTGTGGTCAACGTCAAGGGCAAGCAGAAGAGCTTTCGGCTTGTCCCCGGGCGCCAGAAGGGCTGGAAAAAGGCCTATGTGCGCGTGCGTGGCGGACAGACCATCGAAGAAGTGCAGGCAGACTGAGATTAGTGAGACGGGAATAGAATCATGGCAATCGTAAAGGCAAAACCAACGTCTCCGGGCCGCCGCGGTCTCGTGCAGGTCAAGCACGCTCACCTGTGGAAAGGTGAGCCGTATGCGCCCTTGCTGGAACCTCAGGGTTCGACGGGCGGGCGCAACAATGCCGGTCGCATCACGACCCGGCATCGCGGCGGCGGACACAAGCACCACTATCGCGTGATTGACTTCCGTCGCGACAAGGACGGGGTGCGCGGCGTGGTTGAGCGAATCGAGTACGATCCGAATCGCAGCGCGCACATTGCGCTGATCAAGTACATCGACGGTGAGCGCCGCTATATCCTGGCGCCGCGCAATGTCCGGGCCGGCGACGAGATTCTGAGCGGCAGCGAAGCCCCGATCAAGCCGGGCAACGCCATGCAGTTGCGCTCGATTCCCGTGGGTACGCAGATTCATAACGTCGAGCTCAAGCCCGGCAAGGGCGGCCAGCTGGCGCGCAGTGCCGGTGCCTCGGTGCAGCTGGTGGCGCGCGAAGGCCAATACGCCACCGTGCTGCTGCGTTCCGGCGAAATGCGCAAGGCGCATTCGAATTGCCGCGCCACCATCGGCCAGGTCGCCAACGTCGAACACAACCTCGAGAAGTTGGGCAAGGCCGGTGCCAAGCGCTGGAAGGGCGTGCGCCCGACCGTGCGCGGTGTCGCAATGAACCCGGTCGATCACCCGCACGGCGGGGGTGAAGGCCGCACCTCGGGTGGCCGTCATCCGGTCACGCCCTGGGGTGTGTCGACCAAGGGCAAGCGCACCCGCAAGAACAAGCGCACTGACAAGCACATCACGCGTTCTCGCAAGCGCAAGTAACAGGAAAACGCCATGCCACGTTCGATCAAGAAAGGGCCGTTTGTCGACCATCACCTTCAGGCGAAGGTCGAAGCGGCTGTCGAAGCCAACAACCGGCGCCCGATCAAGACCTGGTCGCGCCGCTCGATGATCCTGCCGGATATGGTCGGGCTGACCATTGCCGTGCACAACGGTCGGCAGCACGTGCCGATCCTGATCAACGAGAACATGGTCGGCCACAAGCTCGGCGAGTTTGCGCCGACGAGAACATACAAGGGTCACAGTGGTGACCGTAAGTCCAAGTAACCAAAGGTTATAGACGGTGATGGAAGCAACAGCAAAGCTCAGGGCCGCGCGCATTTCGGCGCAGAAAGCCCGCCTGGTCGCTGACCAGATTCGTGGCCTGCCGGTGGAGAAAGCCGACGAGGTGCTGACGTTCAGCAACAAGAAGGCGGCGCACGTAGTTCGCAAGGTGCTGATGTCGGCCATCGCGAATGCCGAGCACAACAGCGGCGCCGATATCGACGAGCTGAAGGTGCGCACGATCTACGTCGACGAGGGTCCGACCTTCAAGCGCGGCATGCCGCGTGCCAAGGGCCGGTTCACGCGCATTCTCAAGCGCACCAGTCACATCACCATTGTCGTGGCAGAGGACTAATCATGGGTCACAAGGTACATCCAACCGGAATTCGTCTCGGAATCGCCAAGGACTGGAGCGCCAAGTGGTATGCCGAGGCCGGCGATTTCGCCGACCAGCTCAATACCGACCTGAAGGCGCGTGAGTACCTTCACAAGACGCTGGCGCACGCCGCAGTGAGCCGCATCGAGATCGAACGGCCGGCCAAGTCGGCCGAGATCACGGTCCACACGGCGCGCCCCGGGATTGTCATTGGCAAGAAAGGCGAAGACATCGAGAAGCTGCGTCGTGCAGTCGGCAAGATCATGGGCGTGCCGACCCACATTCGGGTCAACGAGATTCGCAAGCCGGAACTCGACGCGCGCCTGGTGGCCGAAAGCATTGCTCAGCAGCTCGAGCGCCGGGTGATGTTCCGCCGCGCCATGAAGCGGTCCGTGGGTAACGCCATGCGCCTGGGCGCGCTGGGCATCAAGGTACAGGTCGCCGGTCGCCTCAATGGCGCCGATATCGCCCGTACCGAGTGGTATCGCGAAGGCCGTGTGCCTCTGCATACGCTGCGTGCCGACATTGACTACGGCACCGCCGAGGCTGCCACGACTTACGGCATCATCGGCATCAAGGTCTGGGTGTACAAGGGCGAGGTTTTCGACCTGTATGCCGAGAAGAGTTCGGAAAAAGCACCGTCCAAGGGCGGCGCACGCAAGGAGAGCTGAACCATGCTGCAGCCGAAACGTACCAAGTTCAGAAAGCAGCAGAAGGGACGCAATCGCGGCCTGGCGCAGGTGGGAAATCGCGTGAGCTTCGGCGAGTTCGGGCTGCAGGCGACCACCCGTGGCTTTCTGACTGCGCGTCAGATCGAGTCGGCCCGACGCGCGATCACCCGTCACGTCAAGCGTGGCGGCAAGCTCTGGATTCGAGTCTTTCCGGACAAGCCGGTAACCAAGAAGCCGGTCGAAGTCCGAATGGGCAAGGGCAAGGGTAATGTCGAGTACTGGGTAGCGCCGATTCAGCCCGGTCGCGTGATTTACGAGATCCAGGGCGTCAGCGAAGATATCGCGCGCGAAGCGTTTCGTCGCGCCGCCGCCAAGCTGAGCGTGCGCACCACATTTGTAGCGAGGACGCTGTGATGAAAGCGAGTGAACTGCGTGACAAGAACGCCAGCGAACTCAACGGCATGCTGCTGGACCTGCGCAAGGAACAGTTTTCCCTGCGGATGCAGCACGGCACAGGTCAGCTGGGGTCGCCCCACGAGTTGCGTCGGATCCGCAAGGAAATTGCACGGGTCAAGACCGTGCTCAACCAGAAGCAGGATGACAAGGAATGAGTAGCGAAGATCGCAAGCAACGCAGCGTCGTCGGGCGCGTCGTCAGCAACAAGATGGACAAGACCGTGACGGTTCGTCTCGAGCGGCTGGTCAAGCACCCGCTGTACGGCAAGTACATCCGCCGTTCCAGCAAGGTGCATGCGCACGATCCGGAAAACAGCTGCAACGAAGGCGATACCGTGCGAATCGAGCAGACCCGACCGATTGCCAAGACCAAAGCCTGGCAGGTCATCGAAGTGGTCGAACGGGCCCAGTAAGCGGAGCGATAGTCATGATCCAAATGCAATCCAGGCTGTCGGCAGCCGACAACAGCGGAGCGCGCGAACTGCAATGCATCAAGGTGCTGGGCGGTTCCAAGCGGCGCTACGCCAATATTGGCGATGTCATCAAGGTGACCGTCAAGGACGCTATTCCGCGCGGCAAGGTCAAGAAGGGCGAGGTCTACAACGCCGTCGTTGTTCGCACCGCCAAGGGTGTGCGTCGCCGCGACGGATCGTTGATCCGCTTCGACGGCAACGCAGCCGTGCTGCTCAACAACAAGCTCGAGCCAATCGGCACCCGTATTTTTGGGCCGGTGACGCGCGAGCTGCGTACGGGACAATTCATGAAGATTGTCTCGCTCGCACCGGAAGTGTTGTAAGGAGTTCATGATGGAACGTATTCGAAAGGGCGACGAAGTGATCGTGATTGCCGGCCGTAGCAAGGGCCAGCGCGGTCACGTGCTCAAAGTGCTCAAGGACCAGCGCTTTCTGGTGGAAAACGTCAACATGGTCAAGCGCCACCAGAAGCCCGATCCGCAGAGCCAGAAGCCAGGCGGCATCATCGAGCGCGAGGCCCCGATCCAGGCATCCAACGTGATGCTTTTCAACCCGGCCACGGGCCAGGGTGATCGCGTCGGTTTCAAGTTCCTCGAGGACGGCCGTAAGGTGCGCTTCTACCGCTCGACCGGTGAGGTCGTGGATATATGAGGAATGTGGTTGGCATATGAGGAATGTGGTTGGCGCTTCTTATGCTGCGCATAAACCGCACCAACCACATGATTGGTAAGTTGATGTGGATAAAGACAAGCTGGCGCACCGGAGTTGACCGAGTTGCGCCGCAACATTGAGCTGAATATTTTGCAGAGATACGAGATGGCCAGGTTAAGAGAAATCTACAAGGACGAAGTCGTCGGCAAGCTGACCGAACAGTTCGGTTATGCCAACCCGATGCAGGTGCCGCGTTTCGAGAAGGTCACGATCAACATGGGCGTGGGCGAAGCTGTGGGTGACAAGAAGGTGATCGAGCATGCCGTGTCTGACATGGCCAAGATCGCTGGTCAACAGCCCGTGGTCACCAAGGCGCGCAAGTCAGTGGCCAGCTTCAAGATCCGCGACGGCTATCCGATCGGCTGCATGGTGACGCTCAGGCGTGAACGCATGTACGAGTTCCTGGATCGGCTGGTCAACATTGCCCTGCCGCGCGTGCGCGACTTCCGCGGCATCCCGCGCAAGTCCTTCGACGGCCGCGGCAATTACAACCTGGGCATCAAGGAACAGATTATTTTTCCGGAAATCAATTACGACCAGGTCGACAAGCTGCGCGGGATGGATATTGCCATCATCACATCGGCTTCGACTGACGAGGAAGGCCTGGCGCTGTTGGAAGCGTTCGGCTTCCCGTTCCGGGCCAAGTAAGGAGTAGAGACGATATGGCCAAGGTTTCAATGGTTGAACGCGACGTGCGGCGCGCCAAGCTTGCGGCAAAGTATGCCGAGAAGCGGGCCGAGCTCAAGCGCGTCATTGCCGATCCCGAAGCGGATTTCGAGGAAAAGCAGGCGGCGATGCACGCGCTCAACAAGCTGCCGCGCGATTCATCGCCGGTGCGTGGTCGCAACCGCTGTCGGCAGTCCGGTCGGCCGCGGGGTTACTACCGCAAGTTCGGACTGGCACGCAACAAGCTGCGTGAAGCCGCCATGCGTGGTGATATTCCGGGCCTGCGCAAGGCCAGCTGGTAAGGAGAGACATAGCAATGAGCATGAGTGATCCCATTGCCGACATGCTGGCTCGCATCAAGAACGCCCAGGCGGTCAACAAGCGTAGCGTGAGCATACCGGCATCGAAGGTCAAGATCGCCATCAGCGAAGTGCTGAAGGACGAGGGCTACATCCGCGATTTTCACGTCGAGGAGGATGGCCCCAAGCGTGAGCTGACCATCGAATTGAAATACGTGGAAGGCCGCGGCGTGATCGATCGCCTGGACCGCTACAGTCGGCCCAGTCGGCGCCGTTATTTTGGCAAGGACGAGCTCCCGCGGGTGCTCAGCGGCCTGGGTGTGGCAATTGTCAGCACATCCAATGGTGTCATGAGCGATCGCCGGGCCCGCGCAGAGGGGCACGGTGGCGAAGTGCTCTGCCTGATAGCCTGATCGAGTTTCGGAGAAACTAGCAATGTCGAGAATAGCCAATGCCCCCATCGAGCTGCCCAAGGGCGTCGAATTCAACCATGCCGAAGGCGTGGTGAAGGTCAAGGGCACCAACGGTGCGCTGGAGATGCAAATGCATCCCGGAGTGACGCTGGAAGTCAATGACGGCGTGGTCAGCGTGGCGCCTCGCGAGAGCGGCACCATGGCCATGGCCGGCACCATGCGCGCACTGATCAACAACATGGTGCAGGGCGTCACCCAGGGCTTCGAAAAGAAGCTGGAACTGCGCGGCGTCGGCTATCGTGCGCAGATGCAGGGCAAGAAACTCAACCTGCAGTTGGGCTTCAGTCATCCTGTGGAATTTGACATTCCCGAAGGTGTGACGGTCGAAACGCCCAGCCAGACCGAAGTCGTAATCAAGGGCAGTAACAAGCAGCTGGTCGGCCAGGTGGCCGCCGAGATTCGCGCGTTCCGCCCGCCTGAGCCGTACAAGGGCAAGGGTGTGCGCTATGCCAATGAGCGCGTGGTCATGAAGGAAGCCAAGAAGGCCTGAGGAAACGAACATGAAGGACAAGAATCAATCCAGATTGCGACGCGCGCGCAAGAACCGCGCCCGCATTACGCGTTCGGGCCAGGCACGGCTATCCGTGCACCGCTCCGGACGGCATATTTATGCGCAGGTCATCGGTGCCGGCGGTCAGCACACCATTGCTGCGGCTTCGACCCTGCAGAAGGATGTAGCCGAAGGCCTGAAGAGCACCTGCAGCGTCGAAGCGGCGCAGGCCGTTGGCAAGAAGATTGCCGAGCGCAGTCTCGAGGCCGGTGTCGAAGGCGTGGCCTTCGACCGTTCCGGTTTCCGCTACCACGGACGGGTCAAGGCGCTGGCAGATGCCGCGCGCGAAGCCGGTCTGAAGTTTTAACGCATACGGAATTCATCATGGCAAGAGATAACAGCACCGACGATCTGATTGAGAAGCTGGTCACGGTTAACCGTGTGGTCAAGGTCGTCAAAGGTGGCCGCCAGTTCAGCTTTACCGCACTCTCGGTGGTTGGTGACGGCGAGGGCAAGGTCGGCTTCGGATACGGCAAGGCGCGTGAAGTGCCCCTGGCCATCCAGAAGGCGATGGAACGTGCCCGCCGCGATATGGTGCGCATTTCCCTCAACGAGGGCACCCTGTGGCATCCGGTCAAGGCCAGCCACAGCGGCTCGCGCATCTACATGCAGCCGGCCTCGGAAGGTACCGGTGTGATTGCGGGTGGCCCGATGCGTGCGGTATTCGAAGCCGTTGGCGTGCATAACGTCCTGGCCAAGAGCCTCGGCTCGAACAATCCGATCAACCTGGTGCGCGCGACCATGAAGGGCCTGCAGGCCATGGCGTCGCCGGAGAAAGTCGCGATCAAGCGTGGCAAGGCGATTGAGGAGGTGCTGGAATATCATGGCTAAGAAGAACGCGGAAAAGCTGCGCGTCACGCTCGTGCGCAGCATCAACGGCACCATCGGCAAGCACCGCGCGACGGTGCGCGGCCTGGGCCTCAGGCGCATAAACCATACAGTCGAACTCGAGGATACGCCGGCAATCCGCGGCATGATTCGCAAGGTCGACTATCTGGTGCGCGTCGAGGAAGCCTGAATTCAATTTTTCGGGAAGTGATATGAAACTTAATTCCATTCAGCCCGCAGAAGGCAGCCGCAGCCAGCGCAAGCGCGTTGGTCGGGGCATTGGTTCCGGACTGGGCAAGACCGCCGGTCGTGGTCACAAGGGCCAGAAGGCGCGTTCGGGCGGCTATCACAAGGTCGGCTTCGAAGGCGGCCAGATGCCCCTGCAGCGTCGTGTGCCCAAGGTGGGTTTCCGTTCCGCCACCAACCGCCACACCGCCGAACTGCGTCTGTACCAGATCAATGCGATCGACGCCGAGGTCATCGACCTTGACACGCTCAAGCAGGCCGGCCTGATTGCTGGCACGACCCGCAAGGTTCGCCTGGTCAACACCGGCGCGATCGAGCGGGCCGTTACCGTGCGTGGCGTTCACGCTACCGCGGGTGCGGCCAAGGCCATCGAAGCAGCGGGCGGCAAGGTCGAATAATGGCACGTAACCCCTCGGAAATGGCAGGCATGCTCGGCGGTATCGGCCGGCTCAAGGAGCTGCGTCAGCGGCTGCTGGTGGTGCTGGTTGCGCTGCTGGTCTTCCGTTTCGGGACCTTCATCCCGGTGCCGGGCATCAACCCGATCGCCCTGGTCGAGCTCATGGATATGACCAGCGGCACCATCGTCGACATGTTCAACATGTTCTCAGGCGGTGCCCTCGGCCGATTCTCCATTTTTGCGTTAGGGGTGATGCCCTACATTTCGGCGGCCATCATCATGCAGTTGATGAGCCACGCCATTCCGCAGCTGCAGCAGCTGCGCAAGGAAGGCGAGCAGGGTCGTCGCAAGATCACGCAGTACACACGTTATTTCACGGTCGTCCTGGCGGCATTCCAGAGCTTTGGTGTAGCCGTTGCGCTGCAGAGCCAAAGTGCTGGCGCTGGACTGCCCGTGGTCATCGCACCCGGACCGGGTTTCGTGATGGCTGCGGTCATCACCCTGACTGCCGGCACGGTTTTCCTGATGTGGCTGGGCGAGCAGATCACGGAGCGCGGTATCGGCAACGGTATCTCGATCCTGATCTTTGCCGGTATCGTGGCGGAACTGCCGCGTGCACTGGGTTCCACGCTGGAGTTGGTGCGAACCGGTCAGCTGGGTGTTCTGACGGCCACTTTCCTGCTGGCTCTGGCGCTGGCGGTGACGGCTTTCGTCGTCTTCGTTGAACGCGGCCAGCGCCGCATCACGGTCAACTATGCCCAGCGACAAGGGCGTCAGGCCTATCGCAGTCAGTCGACGCATCTGCCCCTGAAGGTCAATATGGCCGGTGTCATTCCGGCAATTTTCGCGTCCAGCCTGGTACTGTTTCCGGCCACGATATCGACCTGGTTCGGGCAGGCCGGCGAAGCCGGCTGGTTGCAGATCATCGCCAATCAGCTCAGCCCGGGACAGCCGGTCTACATCAGCCTCTACGGCGGCATGGTGATGTTCTTCGCGTTCTTCTACACCGCCATCGTCTTCAATTCGAAGGAAACGGCGGATAATCTCAAGAAGTCCGGTGCATTCATCCCGGGGATTCGCCCCGGCCGCCAGACCGCCGAGTACATTGACTACGTGCTGACCCGTCTGACGCTGGTCGGTGCCCTGTACCTGGCGGCAGTTTGCCTGCTGCCGGAGTTTCTGATCATGCAGTGGAACGTGCCGTTTTACTTTGGCGGTACCTCGCTGCTGATCATCGTCGTGGTCACCATGGATTTCATGGCCCAGCTGCAGGCGCATCTGATGTCGCATCAGTACGACAGCCTGCTCAAGAAGTCCAATTTGAAGGGTTATGGCCGAAGCGGCGTCGTGCGGCGCTGATTCAACGGGCCGAATTAAGGCCGGAAGTACTGGAGAGCAGCAATGAAGGTTCAGGCATCAGTCAAGAAAATTTGCCGGCACTGCAAAGTGGTGCGCAGGGGTGGCGTGGTCTACGTGATCTGCAGCGACCCGAAGCACAAGCAGCGCCAGGGATGACACGGTTCCGCTCGTTGGGCTTGGCAAACGGCCCCGAAGCCGGTAGAATTGCCGGTTTGCGTCGAGCGGACGTAATGGTTTACGGAGCAAGCAAATGGCACGTATAGCAGGCGTCAATCTGCCGGTCCAGCAGCATACCTGGGTGGCATTGACTCAAATTTACGGCATCGGGAGAACCCGGTCCTACGAGATCTGCGAGGCCACCGGCGTGGCCCCGGAAACGAAGGTTCGCGATCTGACCGAAGCGGAGCAGGAAAAGCTGCGCCAGGCCATTGGCCAGCTCACGGTCGAAGGCGATCTGCGTCGGGAAGTCTCGATGAACATCAAGCGCCTGATGGACCTGGGCTGCTACCGCGGCCTGCGTCACCGGCGCGGCTTGCCCGTTCGCGGCCAGCGCACGCGTACCAACGCCCGTACCCGGAAGGGTCCGCGTCGTCCGATTCGTTGAGGTAGGAACAGATGGCCAAGCAGCAAAGCGCAAAAACGAAGAAGCGGGTCAAGAAGACCGTGGTCGATGGCATTGCACACGTGCATGCCTCGTTCAACAACACGATCATCACGATCACCGATCGCCAGGGCAATACGGTTTCCTGGGCAACTTCCGGGGGATCGGGTTTCCGCGGTTCGCGCAAGTCGACTCCGTTTGCCGCCCAGGTGGCGGCCGACAACGCCGGCCGGGCGGCCCAGGAATTCGGCATGAAGAACCTGGAAGTTCGGGTCAACGGCCCGGGCCCTGGCCGTGAATCCTCGGTGCGCTCGCTCAATGCGGCCGGATTCAAGATCATGAACATCATCGATGTCACGCCGATTCCACACAACGGCTGTCGTCCACCCAAAAAACGTCGCGTATAAGTCACCGGCAGGCAGACTGAAGAAATATGGCTAGATATACTGGACCCACCTGCAAGCTCGCGCGCCGCGAAGGCGTCGATCTCAATCTCAAGAGCCCGGCACGCGGCCTTGAGTCGAAGTGCAAGCTTAACCAGCCGCCAGGGCAGCATGGCGACAGTCGTCGTCAGCGACTGTCCGACTATGCGCTGCAGCTGCGGGAGAAGCAGAAGGTACGTCGTATGTATGGCGTGCTGGAGAAGCAGTTCCGCAACTACTACAAGGAAGCGGCACGCCGCAAAGGCGCTACGGGCGAGAACCTGCTGCAGCTGCTGGAGAACCGACTCGACAACGTGGTCTATCGCATGGGCTTTGCGGTAACGCGCGCCCAGGCCAGGCAGCTGGTCAGCCACAAGTCGATCGAGGTCAATGGCAAGGTCGTCAATATCGCGTCGTACCAGGTGCAGGCTGACGATCGCATCGCGATTCGCGAAAAGGCGAAGAAGCAGCTACGCATCCAGGAGGCGATTAATGTCGCGCGCGAACTGGATCTGGTGCCCGGCTGGATCGATGTCGACTTCGACAAGATGGAAGGTGTCTTCAAGGTGTCGCCGGACCGCGATGATCTGCCGCCGGACATCAATGAGAACCTGATCGTCGAGTTGTACTCGAAGTAAGCCGCAGACGTATTCCCGTCGCGCACTTTACGAAAACAGATTTTGGAGAGCCAAACATGTCAGGCCAGATAAGCGAACTTATCGGCACGATGCTCAAGCCCAAGGGTCTCGTGGTCGACGAGATTTCGCCGCGTCGCGCTCGCATTACGCTCGAGCCGCTCGAGCGCGGTTTCGGCCACACCCTGGGTAACGCCCTGCGGCGCATTCTGCTGTCGTCGATTCCCGGTAGCGCGATTACCGAGGCCGAGATGGACGGCGTGCTGCACGAGTACACCGCTGTCGACGGTCTTCAGGAAGACATCGTCGAGGTCCTGCTCAATCTCAAGGACGTTGCGATTCGCATGCACTCGCGCGATGAAGCCACGCTGACCTTGAGCAAGGACAAGAAGGGTCCGGTCACGGCCGGCGATATTCAGCTTGATCATGACATCGAGTTGGTGAATCCGGACCACGTGATTTGCACGCTGACCAAGGACACGAAGCTTCGCATGCAGCTCAAGGTCACGCGAGGTGTTGGCTACCAGCCTGCCGCGGCGCTGCGCTTTACCGAGGAAGAGTCGCGTACCATCGGTCGCCTGCAGCTCGACGCCTCGTACTGCCCGGTCCACCGCGTGGCCTACAGCGTCGAAAGCGCGCGTGTTGGCCAGCGAACCGATCTTGACAAGCTGGTGCTGGACATCGAAACCAACGGCACCATGAGCTGCGAGGACGCGGTCAAGCTGGCTGCGGGAATCCTTGTCGATCAGATGTCGGTATTTGTCGAGTTCGTCGCCCGCGAGAAGGATGAGACGGAAACGGCCACCGAAAGCTTCGATCCGATCCTGCTCAGGCCGATCGATGACCTGGAACTGACGGTGCGTTCAGCCAACTGTCTCAAGGCCGAACACATCCAGTACGTGGGCGATCTGGTACAGCGGACCGAAACCGAGCTGCTCAAGACGCCGAATCTGGGCAAGAAGTCCCTGACCGAAATCAAGACGGTGCTGGCGACCCACGATCTGTCGCTTGGAACCCGCCTGGAAAACTGGCCGCCGCCCTCGCTGGCGCGCACCGAGCACTGAGGAGAGAACGACGATGCGTCATCGCAAAGCAGGTCGCAAGCTCAACCGGAATTCGCCGCACCGTCGCGCGATGTTCCGCAATATGACTGCCAGCCTGATCGAACATGAGCTGATCAAGACCACGTTGCCCAAGGCCAAGGAATTGCGGCGCGTGGCTGAGCCGCTGATCACCCTGGCCAAGGACGACAGCGTTTCCGCGCGGCGCCTGGCCTTCAATCGCCTGCGCGACAAGGATGCGGTGGGCAAGCTCTTTTCCGAGCTGGGTCCGCGCTATCGGGAGCGCCCAGGCGGTTATCTGCGCATTCTCAAGTGCGGTTTCCGCAACGGCGACAACGCGCCCATGGCCTACGTGGAGCTGGTGGATCGCCCGGATGCGCCGGCCGCCGACAACGCTGAATAGTTTTCCGGTTGATTGACCGGAGGTTCAGGAAGCCCGGCCCTCGTGCCGGGCTTTTTTTGTTCTGGTTTATGCACACCCGGGCTAGAATTGACGTTTCCTTCCTCCTTCCAGACTTTCGTCTTGAGTACTGACCGAGAACGAACGTTGGGCCTGATTGCGGCGCTGGGCGCCTTCGGCATCTGGGGCCTGGCGCCACTCTACTTCAAGCTGCTTGGTACGGTCCGGGCCGATGAGATCATTGCCCATCGCGTGATCTGGTCGATGCTGTTGCTCGCCGCGGTGCTGGCCGTGCGCGAACGTCGGCGTTTTTTTATCCACATCCGAGTCCGGCCGCGCGTGCTGCTGGCCCTGGCCATCAGCTCGGTTCTGATCGCGGCCAACTGGCTGACTTTCGTGTATGCCATCAACTCGGATCGTGTGCTGTCAACGAGCCTGGGCTACTTCATCAATCCCTTGGTCAGTGTCCTGCTCGGTCTGCTGGTCTTTCGCGAAACTTTGAGCCGGCTACAGGTTCTGGCCGTGCTGCTGGCGGCCGCGGGGACTGCCTGGATGACCCTGCGCGTGGGTCAGTTCCCCTGGATTGCCCTGATCCTGGCATTCAGTTTTGCCCTCTATGGCCTGGTCCGGAAGAAGACCGATGTCGGTCCGCTGGTCGGTCTGTTCTGGGAAACCCTGCTGATGACGCCCGTCGCCCTTTTGTGGCTGTTCTGGTTGAGCCGGCAGGGGATGCTGGCATTCGACCCCGCCCATGTCCCGGAAGCGACACTGCTGGCCGGCACCGGGCTGATTACCCTGGTTCCGCTGGTACTGTTCGCCGCGGCCGTGCGGCGTCTCAATCTCGGTACCATTGGTCTCATGCAGTACCTGGCACCGAGCATGACCTTTGTGTTGGCGGTCTTCCTGTTCGATGAGCCCTTCACGCCGGATCATGCCACTACCTTCGGCCTGATCTGGACCGGCCTGTTACTGTTCACCTGGGCCGGCTGGCGACATTACCGGCGCGGGCGGGCACTCTCCCGAGGAACGGCATGAACGAGGACCTGACCATGCAGCAATCAGGCAAACGCGAACTCGGCTCACTGCGTGCGCTCGGGCCCTTTGTCGCCCGTTACCGCGCACAGATCCTGCTGGCGCTGGTCTTCCTGCTCGTCTCGGCCGCGGGTGCGCTGGCCATACCGGCTGCGGTGGGGCAGGTTATTGATCGCGGCTTCATGGCCGAGGATCTGGAGCGCATCAACCGTTGGTTCTGGCTGCTATTCGGTGCTGCCGCGATGATGGCCGTCGGCGGCGGCTTGCGCTTTTACTGGGTCAGTTGGCTGGGCCAGCGCGTGGTTGCCGACATCCGCAAGGCTGTCTACGCCCGCGTGCTGTCGATGAGCCCGGAATTCTTCAGCACCACGCGCACCGGTGAAGTGCTCTCCAGGCTCAACACGGACACCACCCTGGTCGAGACCCTGGTTGGCTCAACCGTGTCCTTCGGCGTGCGCAATGTGCTCATGCTGGTGGCCAGCTCCCTGGCCCTGGTCGTGACCGCACCCAAACTGGCCGGCGTGATCGGCCTGCTGATCGGCCTGATCGTCGTGCCGGTCATCCTGCTCGGTCGCTGGGTACGCCGCCTGTCGCGCAATACCCAGGACCGCGTGGCCGATTTCAGCGCGCTCGGTGACGAATCGATCAATGCCGTGCAGACGGTCCAGGCCTTCGCCCAGGAAGACCGAGAGCGCAGCCGCTTCGACCGGGCGGTGGAGTCGGCCTTCATTGCTGCCCGCGATCGCATTCGCGCCAGCGCGCTGCTGATCGTGCTGGTCATTCTGATGACTTTCGCGGCGATCACCTTCGTACTTTGGCTGGGTGCGCGTTCGGTGTTGGCTGGTGCCATGACTCCGGGCCAGCTCGGGCAGTTCGTGCTGTATGCCGCCATCGCAGCCGGTTCGACGGCCAGCCTGAGTGAGATCTGGAGTCAGCTGCAGCGTGCCGCCGGCGCCATGGAGCGCCTGGCCGAACTGCTCGAGGCCAGGCCGGTCATTGTCTCCCCACCCGAACCGCGCGGGCTGCCAGTCGGCCCGTTGTCCGTGCGGTTCGAAGATGTGCGTTTCGCTTATCCGGCGCGGCCGGACCAGGCGGTTCTGGACGGGCTCGAGCTGGACGTGAAACCGGGCGAAACGGTTGCCATCGTGGGGCCCTCCGGGGCCGGGAAGTCGACGCTGTTCCAGTTGCTGCTGCGCTTCCACGATCCCGATGCCGGATGTATCAGGGTTGGCGGAATCGACCTGCGTGAACTCGACCTGGCCGCACTTCGTCGTTCGCTCGGGCTGGTGCCCCAGGACGTTGTCATGTTTTCCGGCTCGGCTAGCGAGAATATTGCCTACGGACGGCCGGACGCCGAAGAGGCAGCGGTGGTTTCTGCCGCCCGTGCTGCCCACGCCGAGGAATTCATTGCGCACTGGCCGCAAGGGTACGCCACATTCCTGGGTGAGCGGGGCATGCACCTGTCGGGTGGGCAGCGCCAGCGCATTGCCATCGCGCGGGCTCTGATCAAGGATCCCGCCCTGTTACTGCTTGATGAAGCCACCGCCAGCCTGGATGCCGAAAGCGAGCGCCTGGTTCAGGATGCGCTCAATGACATCAGCGCCAATCGCACAGTCCTGGTCATCGCACATCGCCTGGCCACGGTACGGCGCGCCGATCGCATTCTTGTGCTCGATGGCGGGCGTGTGGTGGCCGAGGGAACCCACGAGGAACTGGTCGCCGCCAATGCGCTCTATGCGCGGTTGGCCCGCTTGCAGTTCCTGGAGTCGGCCGACTGACTTCGCCGGGCCGGCGGGCCGACTACAGCGACCAGTAACGGAATTTCTGTCCGCCCACGGATGCTTCCGCCATCAGCCCGCCGCGCGCGTGGTTGAATACCGCCACACCACGTTCATAGCTGGTGGTCGCGGCCTTGCCTTCGGTGGCGGCCACGGCCGTTGCCTGGGCCGAGAACTCGAAACGTTCCCGCTGGAAGCGGCGCAGGGCGGACTCGTCGCGGAAAAAGATCACCTGGCTGTAGGACTGCGCCCCGATCTGTGCTCCGATGGTCGCCTGCGAGACGGTTGCACGCCCGACCGGTTTGCCCTGTTCGAACACGATGCCTCGGCCAAAGCCGCCGCCGACCCAGAAACCACCTTTACCGATATTGGGAAATACCGTGTAGCCATAGGCCTCGTCGATCCAGCGCTGGAGCCCGGGATCGTGATCGACAAAACTGGCCAGTGCCGAGCGTGATTCACTGATCAGGGTGTCGCTCGACGGAGTCGAGGCGCAGCCAGCGAGCAGGCTGGCCAGGGTCAGGCACAGGGCGAATGACTTCAGTCGTTCAGTCAGCAGCATTTTTTCGGTCTCCGTTCTGTCCCCTTGGACGAATTCCATTCAGATGCCAGGCTATACCCGGCTCGCTCGGTAGTTTGATTCATTCGTAGTATAGTTGGTTCCCGGGCCTTTTCGGGTCGTTGGCTGCGCCAGCGTCACGCCGGGCCTGAAGGGAGACCATGCCATGAAACTGACCGGCAGCCGTGCGTTCAGGGTGGCCGCGATCTATGCCGCGGCCGGCGTGCTTTGGATTTTCATGAGCGACTCGGCCGTGCGCCAGTTTACGTCCGACCCGGGCGTGCTGACCACCTTTCAGACCTACAAGGGCTGGCTGTTCGTCCTGGCCAGCGCGGTGCTGGTGTTCTGGCTGAGTTGGCGGGCGCTGGGCGACCAGGCCGGTCTGATTCGCGAGTTACACCAGTCGGCCGTGGTCTTCGAGCGCAGCCATGATGGCGTCGTGCTCAGCGACCACCGTCGGCGCATCGTGTCTGCCAATCCCGCCTTCGAGCGCATGCTGGACCGGCCGGAATCCCGACTGCGCGGGCTCGACCTGGCCACGCTCCATGCGCCGGGGGGCAATGGGAACGTGTTCGGCCGCATCGAAAAGGCCCTGTCCCGTGAAGGCCACTGGCGCGGTGAGCTGTGGATTCGGGGGCCCGACAACGGGGAATATCCCTACCAGGTGATGGTGACCGACATCGGTGCCGACCGCGGCGGCCGGGAACTGTACGCGTGGATCTTTTCTGATATCGGCGAACTCAAGCAAGCCCAGCGGCGCCTCGAACAACTGGCCTACTATGACGCACTGACCGGGCTGCCGAATCGCCTGAAGGTGCAGGACACGCTGCGCCGTGTGCTTTCCGAACAGTCCGAGCAAGCCGAGCGCATCGCCGTCCTCTACATCGACCTCGATCATTTCCGCAACGTCAACGACAGTTTTGGTCATCCGACCGGTGACGACCTGCTGGTGCTGGTGGCACGACGTCTGCAAAGCGTGCTGCCGGCGGGTACGGGCCTGGCCTGTCTGGGTGGCGATGAGTTTCTCATTCACGCTTCAGGCATTGACTCACCCGCCGGTGCATCTGAACTGGCCGAGTGCACCCTGGCTGCGGTAGCCGAACCATTCATGCTGGCCAATAGCAGCGAAGTCTATGTGACCGCCAGTATCGGGATCTGTATGTATCCGGAAGATGCGGCGTCGGCCACCGAAATGCTGCAATACGCCAATGCCGCCATGTATCGGGCCAAGCAGCGCGGGCGCAATACCTGGCAGTTTTTCTCGACCTCCATGGTGCAGTCGGCCAGCCGCCGCCTGGCGCTCGATGCCCAACTTCGACATGCGCTCGATGCCGAGGAGTTCGTGCTGCACTATCAGCCGGTCGTGTCAGCCGGACCGCAATACCGGGTTTGCGGCGTAGAGGCCCTGGTGCGCTGGCGTCAGGCGGATGGAAGCCTGCTTTTCCCGACCGAGTTCATTCGGGCCACCGAGGAATCCGGCCTGATCGTGCCGCTGGGCCAGTGGGTCCTCGAGCAGGCCTGCCGGCAGGCCGCAAGCTGGGAAAACGAGGGTTTCGAAGGCTTGCCGGTTGCCGTCAACCTGTCCGCGCGCCAGTTCCAGACGGGACGAATGGTGGAAACGGTCGAGCGAGCACTCAAGGATGCCAAGCTCTCACCGGAGTTGCTGAACCTCGAAATTACCGAATCGATGCTGATGGAACAGGTTCAGGCGGGGCAGGATGTGCTCAGGCGTCTGCGCGCCATCGGCGTGCACGTTTCCCTGGATGATTTCGGTACCGGCTACTCCTCGCTCTCCTATGTCAAGGAATTCGATCTTGACACCCTCAAGATCGATCGCTCCTTCATCCGTGATCTGGCCTCGAGCGATTCGGACCGGGAATTGGTCGCCGCCATCATCGGCATGGCGCGATGCCTGCGCCTGAAAGTTGTCGCCGAGGGAGTGGAAACGCTCGATCAGCTAGACATTCTGACCGGTATGGACTGTGACTGCTTCCAGGGATTTTTCTTCAGTCAAGCGCTGCCTGCGGCCGATGTGCCGCAAATTGCCCGCGCCCTCGGGCAGGTCAGACCCGAGGCCCGATCATCTGGGCCGTGACGGCTATGAAATGGCTTGCGCTGCCAGCGAGCACGAACAGGTGCCAGATGGCGTGAGCGTAGGGAACACGTTCGTTGTGATAGAAGAGTGTGCCGGCAGTGTAGAGCACGCCACCCAACACCAAGGCGACCATGGCCGTTGGGGTCAGCACTTGCAGCAGCGGGGCCAGCGCGACAATGACCAGCCACCCCATGCCGATGTAGGTCGCCGTGGACAGGGCGCGGAAGCGGCCGGTGAAGAACAGCTTGAATACAATGCCGACCACGGCCAGTCCCCAGATCACGCCGAATAGGGACCAGCCCCAGCCGCCACCCAGTGCGGCCAGCGTGAACGGCGTGTAGGTTCCGGCAATCAGCAGGAAAATGGCACAGTGATCAAGCGTTTTCAGTCGCGCCTTCCAGGCCGGGTGCCGGGCCGCGTGGTAGAGGGTCGAAGCGGAGTAGAGCAGGACCAGGGAGGTGACGAAGATTGCTGCGCTGATGACTTCCCGGGCACCCGCGTGAATACCGGCGAGGGTGATCAGCACAGCCCCGGCGCCGATACTCAGAATTACGCCCAGACCGTGCGTAAGCGCATTGATCAATTCTTCGCGCTGCAGGGAAGTCCGACTCATGCCCGAACTATAGCATTCGGGCGCCTGATCCGAGCCGGGCGGCTGCATTGGCCCCCTCGCTGGGGTAGCATGAATCGATTGAACCGACCGGAAATCAGTACGATGAAACAAATCATAGCCTTGCTGCTGTTGCTTGCCCTGACCGCCTGCAACCCGCCTGCCGAAGATTCGGCCCCCGAAACGGCTGACGACACCCGAGAGCCGACCGAAAGCGCTTCGTCGACGCCGCCACCTGCAGAGCCCGCCGGCGAAGCAAAAGAGGCAGAGCATGCCGAAACGGTAGCGAAGTTCGATGTACTGGTCGATGAGTTGATCGAGACCCTGCTCGACCAATCACCGGAGTGGGCGATTTACGAGGGCCGCTACGAGAACGCCGGGCAGGTAACGATTCCCAATGTGGTGACGCGTGCCCAGCGCCTGGCTTTTATCGAGGATTCACTCGAACAGCTGGGTTCGATCGAGCGCGAGGCGCTGCCCGTCGGTCGGCGCACCGACTACGATCTGCTCGTCAATCGATTTGACTCGATGCGCTTCTACCAGGAAACCTTGCGTGACTGGACCTGGCAACCCTCCAGCTACAATGTCGCCGGGCCGCTCAGTATCCTGCTCAATACCGATTTCGCACCATTGCCGGAGCGCCTGGCGCTGATTCGCGACCGCCTGGAGAAAGTGCCGGAGTACTACGCCGCGGCGCGCAACAACCTCGGCACGCCGACCCTGGAGCATACCGAGCTGGCGATTAGCCAGAACCGGGGTTCGTTGAGTGTCCTTGCCGACATCCGGGAGGCGGCTGCCGAAGCCGACCTGGACGCGGCGCTGACGGCGTCGCTGAGTGAGGCGCTCCCGCGCGCGGAATCCGCCATCGAGGATTGGGTCGGCTGGCTCGAGCAGCGCCTGGCCGAACTGGAAGCCTCCGGCGATGCGCGTTCATTCCGCCTGGGCAGGGATCTATACGAGCAGAAATTCGCCTATGACATCCAGGCCGACTTCACGGCCGAAGAACTCTATGAGCGGGCACTGGAAGAAAAGGAGCGGCTACTCGGGGAGATGGATGAATACACTACCGATTTGTGGCCCAAGTACTTTCCGGCAACGGCCATGCCGGAGGATCGACTGGCGCGTATTGGCCGGATGATCGATCGGCTGTCCGAGGAACACGTGGCGGTCGAGGATTTCGTCGAGACGATTCGCCGTCAGGTCCCGGAGCTGGCCGATTTCGTGCGCGAAAAGGATCTGCTCGATCAGGATCCGGGCAAACCGCTGGTGGTGCGTGAAACGCCCGAGTACATGCGCGGCTCCGGCGCCATCGCATCGGTCAGCGCGCCCGGCCCATTCAATCCCGATGCCGAGACCTACTACAACGTTACCCCGCTGGAAACCTACGGCGAGGAGCAGGCCGCCAGTTATCTGCGTGAGTACAACGACTGGATGCTGCAGATTCTCAACATTCATGAGGCCATACCCGGCCATTACACCCAGCTGTTGCATGCCAATCGCTCTCCGAGCCTGGTCAAGAGCCTGTTCGGCAACGGTGCCATGGTCGAGGGCTGGGCCGTCTATGCCGAGCGCATGATGCTCGAAGCCGGTTGGGGCGATCGTGAACCTGAACTGTGGCTGATGCACGGCAAGTGGCTGTTGCGCGTCACGCACAACGCCATTCTCGACTATGCGGTCCACGTGCGGGGCCTGGAGCGCGAAGAAGCGATTCGCATGATGCGCGAGGAGGCCTTCCAGGAATCGTCCGAGGCGACCCAGAAGTGGCGGCGCCTGACGCTCAGCCAGGTTCAGCTGACGTCTTACTACGCCGGTTATGCGGCCATCATGGATCTGCGCGAACAGCTGAAGGCCGAGCGCGGCGAGAATTTCGACCTCAAGGCCTTTCATAACGAGTTTCTCAGCTATGGGTCGGCGCCAGTCGACACGATTGCCGAATTGATGCGCCCGGACGGTTGAGTGCTATGATGGTCTGACGTTCCGGGGGGAGGGGAGTCAATGCCGAATCTGGATGCCTTCACGCTGGCGGTCGTGTCGGCCGTGGCGGCGATGTTCATGGCCATCACCATGGCCGGGATCTACCTGGCGGGCAATCGGGAGCGCGCCATCGCCGACTGGGCGATTGCCGGGCTCATGTTCTGCCTCGGGCACGCGCTCGGCAACCTGTCGCTGACAGAGAGCGCGCTGCTCGATCGCCATCTGTTGCTGGCATTGATCAATGCCAGTGTCGCGCTGGGCTACGGCATGCTGCTGCTCGGCGTGCAACATCACCTGGAACGGCCCCGATCGACGCTGTTGGTTATCGGCAGTGTCGTGGTCATCCTGTTGTCAACCTGGCATTTGCCGCTGATGAATCAGAGCCTGATGATGCGCGTAGGCCTGCTGACCGTGGTGTTTGTCGCCATATCGACAGCCGCGGCGGTCTTGCTCTGGCGCGCCGAGGACTCGGCACTGCAACCCTATCGGCGGGCCGTGGCCGTGGTCATGATGCTCAACGCAGCCACCCTGGTGGCACGGGCATTCTACATGGCGATGGCCGACGAGCTGCCGATCGATCCGTCTTCGCAGTCGGTGCTTGTCCCCGTATTCTTTTCCTCGGTGCTGTTCTTCATGGCCTTGACGGTTTCGCTGTCGCTCATGCTGTTCCGGCGCAAGGAGGTTTACCTGCGCTATCTGGCGCGACACGATGCACTCACGGGCCTGCTCAATCGCTATTCACTGGATGAATTCGCTGCGCGTGAGATGGCGCGCGCCCGCCGCGGTGAAGACGATCTGTCGCTGGTCGTTCTCGATCTCGACAACTTCAAGAACGTCAACGACCGATTCGGGCATGCCGCGGGGGACCATGTGCTGGTAGAGGCAGCGGGCCGGATCCGCAGCGTGATTCGGGAGGAAGATGTCGCCTTCCGCATTGGCGGGGAAGAGTTCCTGATCCTGCTTCCGGGGGCCAGTGGGACATTTGCCCGGCAGGTGGCCGAGCGGCTGCGACGGCTGCTTGCGCGAGATCCCATTTTTCATCGCGATCGGGAAATCGTGGTCTCGACCAGCGCGGGGGTGGTCACTTTCGATCCGATTGCTGACGACTGGGATAGCCTGCAGCGGCGTGCCGATCAGGCACTCTACCGGGCCAAGGAGCAGGGTCGCAACCGGGTCGAGGTGGCGGAGGCATCGCCGTCCCCGGCGACCTGATCAGCCAATCAACGACTCGAGCAAGCGGACCCGTTCGTCGAGCAGGTCGCGATCGGCGCGCGTTTCGACATTGAGCCGAATGACGGGCTCGGTGTTGGATGAGCGCAGGTTGAATCGCCAGCGCTCGAATTCCAGCGATATACCGTCTGTGCGGTCGATGCGGGGATTCTCGCCGGCGAAGTGATCGAGCACGCGCTCGGTCACGGCTGCCGCGTCATCGACCGTGAAATTGATCTCGCCGCTGCAGGGATAGGCCTCGATGCGCGCGTCGACCAGGTCGGCCAGCGACTGGCCGGTGGCCGAGATCCGTTCGAGCAGCAGAAGCCACGGAATCATGCCCGAATCGCAGTAGGCGAAATCGCGGAAATAGTGATGCGCGGACATCTCTCCGCCGTAGAGTGCGTTCTCGGTGCGCATGCGTTCCTTGATGAACGCGTGCCCGCTCTTGTTGACCAGGGCCGTGCCGCCGGCCGAAGCGACCTCGTCGAGGGTATTCCAGGTCAGGCGCGGATCGAGGATGATCTTTTCGCCGGGTGATTTTTCCAGCAGCTGCCGGGCGAACAGGCCGACCAGGTAGTAGCCCTCGATGAATCGCCCGGTATGATCGAAAAAGAAACAGCGGTCGTAGTCGCCGTCCCAGGCGATCCCCAGATCGGCGTTGTTGTCGATGACGGCCTGGGCGGTCTCCTTGCGGTTTTCCCGCAGCAGGGGATTGGGGACACCGTTGGGAAAGCGGCCGTCCGGCGCATGGTGCAGTCGCGTGACTTCCAGCGGCAGGCCTTCGGCAATAGCGTCGAAGGCCGGGCCGGCGCAGCCGTTGCCGGCGTTGACCACCAGCTTGATTGGTTTGAGGTCTGATGCGTCGATGAAGGCGCGTACGCGCTCGACGTAACTTTCGAAGACTTCCATGCGGCGGTGCTCGCCCGGCCGTTCGGTGTCCTGCGGCGCCGGCTCGCTGGCCAGGATCGCTTCCATTTCCTTCAAACCGGTGTCGGCACTGATCGGAATAGCCCTTTCACGCACCAGCTTCATGCCGTTGTAGTCGGCTGGATTGTGGCTGGCTGTAATCATGATGCCGCCGCCCATACCCTCGAGCGAGGCGGCATGGTAGACCACTTCCGTCCCGCACAATCCGATGTCTCGAGTATCGACGCCGGCCCGGTTGAGACCCCGTGCCAGTGCTTCGGCCATGGCCTGACTCGAAAGTCGCATGTCGCGGCCGATGGCGACCGGCCCGCGCGGTTCGACCACTTGCGCGTAGGCCTGCCCGATGCGAAAGGCCCGGTCCTCGTCGAGTTGGTCGGGTACGCGACCACGAATGTCGTAGGCCTTGAAGGGAGAGTTGGGAAGTGTCTGCATACTGCTCTGCCATGGATGTTCGGGGAAATGCTACACGATGTAGGTTTCAGGGTTCAGAGTTCAGGGTTCAGGCGCCCGGCTTGCACGGGCGTGGCCGGGCGCTAGAATGGAACCAGTCCGGCGCGCCTGGGGAGATGGCTATGCTGACCCGATCATTCCGCTTCACCGATGACCAAGGGCAGCGACAGGTCTATGTTGACCGCAAGCGTGCGCTCTGGCTGCTGTCGGTGGTATACCCGCTTTCTCCGGTCATTGCCGTGGCGCTGCATCACTTCGGCGGCAGCGAATGGTGGCTGACGGCACCGATCATGTTCAGCTACGGCCTGGTTCCCTTTCTTGACTGGCTCTTTGGCGAGGACCTGAGCAATCCACCCGAGCAGACCGTCACCGAACTGGAAAACGACCGTTATTACCGTTACCTGACCTGGCTGACTGTACCCCTGCACCTGGTTTCACTGCTGGTGGCTGCCTGGTGGGCTGCGACTGCCGGGCTTAGCCCATTCGGCTGGCTGGTCCTGGCGGTGGTGGCCGGTCTGGCCTCGGGCCTGGCGGTGAATACGGCCCACGAGATGGGGCACAAGCGCACCGCTGTCGAGCAATGGCTGAGCCGTATCGCGCTGGCCGTGCCGGCGTACGGTCATTTCACCGTTGAGCACAATTTCGGCCACCACAAGCATGTGGCAACGCCGGAAGATTGCGCCAGCGCGCGCATGAACGAATCGATCTACCACTTTGCAATGCGTGAGATGCCCGGCGGGCTGGCCCGTGCCTGGGGCATCGAGCGCCGGCGCTTGGCTCGAAGCGGCTTGCCGGCCTGGAGTCCGCGCAACACCATCGTTCAGTCCTGGGCCATGACGCTACTGTTGCAGGGTGTGCTGGTGGCCGTACTGGGCGGCTGGACGCTGGCCTTCCTGTTCATCCACAACCTGGTGGCCTGGTTCCAGCTGACCAGCGCCAACTATGTCGAGCATTACGGGTTGCTGCGCCGCAAACAGCCCGATGGCGAGTACGAGCGCTGCCAGCCGCATTATTCCTGGAACAGCAATCACATCTTCTCCAATCTCCTGCTCTTTCATCTGGAACGTCACTCCGATCATCACGCCCATCCCAACAGGCGTTACCAGTCGCTACGCCATTTCGAAAACCTGCCCGAGCTGCCGACCGGGTACCTGGGCATGTTCGTGCTTGCCTACGTACCGCCGTTGTGGTTCAGGCTCATGAATCCGCGGCTGCTGGCACTGCCGCACGTGGGCGGCGACCTGTCGCTGGTCAACCGTTGAGCAGGCTGATGTTTCTGGAAGCCGTCCAGTTCCTGATTCACGCGCTCGAGGGAATCGGCATCCTGGTGATCGTGGCTGGCTTCCTGGTGGCTACCGCGATGTGGCTGCGCAACCTGACCAGAAACTCGATGCATGAAAACTACGTCGCCTATCGGCGCCAGAGTGTGCGTGGATTGGTCCTTGGCCTGGAGTTCCTGGTTGCCGCCGACATCATCAAGACCGTGGCTGTCGACTACACCCTGGAAAGCGTGCTGATGCTGGGCATGATTATCCTCATCCGCAGCTTCCTGGTATTCACGCTGCACCTCGAAATCAAGAATCATGAGGATTGACGATCATTGAACCAGTTGGTGGTGCATTTGAAGCACCGGGCGGATGTTGCCCGGATTCGGATTGCGCTTGTACATAGCCCGGGAACGGACTGGAGGTGATGATCAGAACACAGGCCAGGGCCTGCCGCACCGGCTGGCGTACAACACTTAGTGATACCATTGGCGGGCTTTCAAAGCCGGAAAACTGACCCATGTTCGACAAGTCCTTCACCATTGCCGGTTTCGATGATGAACTGGCTGCCGCTATTGGCTCCGAGGAGCAGCGACAGGAAGACCACATCGAACTGATCGCCTCGGAAAACTACGCCAGCCCGCGGGTGCTGGAAGCCCAGGGCTCGGTGCTGACCAACAAGTATGCCGAGGGCTATCCCGGCAAGCGTTACTACGGCGGCTGCGAGTACGTCGATATCGCCGAAAACCTGGCCATCGAGCGCGTCAAGCAACTGTTCGGCGCCGGCTATGCCAATGTTCAGCCGCACTCGGGCTCGCAGGCCAACCAGGCCGTCTATCTCGCGCTGCTCGATCCCGGGGACACCATTCTGGGCATGGATTTGTCCGAGGGCGGCCATCTGACCCACGGGTCACCGGTCAATTTTTCCGGCAAGGTTTTCAATGCGGTCCACTATGGCCTCGATCACGAGACCGGCGAGATCGACTACGACCGTATGGCCGAACTCGCTCGGGAGCACAAGCCGAAGATGCTGATCGGCGGTTTCTCGGCCTATTCGCGGGTCGTCGACTGGGCCAGGATGCGGCAGATCGCCGACGAGGTGGGTGCCTGGTTCATGGTCGACATGGCGCACGTGGCCGGCCTGATTGCTGCCGGTGTCTATCCCAACCCGGTGGCGCATGCCCATGCCGTGACATCGACCACCCACAAGACGCTGCGCGGGCCGCGCGGTGGCATCATCCTGGCCAGCGGCGAGGACGAGAAACTGGTCAAGAAGTTCCAGTCACTGGTCTTTCCCGGCTGCCAGGGCGGGCCGCTGATGCACGTCATCGCCGCCAAGGCCGTGGCCTTCAAGGAAGCGCTCGAGCCGGACTTCAAGGCCTACCAGCAGCGGGTGGTCGATAACGCCCGCGCCATGGCCGAGGTCATCATGGAGCGAGGTTACAAGGTCGTTTCCGGCGGCACCGACAATCATCTGTTTTTGATCGATCTCATCGACAAGGACATCACCGGCAAGGATGCCGAAGCCGCACTCGGACGGGCCAACATCACCGTCAACAAGAACACCGTGCCGGGAGAACCGCGCTCACCCTTCGTGACCTCGGGCTTGCGAATCGGCACGCCGGCGGCCACCACCCGCGGCTTCGACGAACAGGACTGCCGCGAATTGGCCGGGTTGATCTGTGACCTCCTCGACAACATCGGCGACGAGTCGGTTGAGGCCCGCGTCAAGGAGTCGGCGCTCGATCTATGCCGCCGGTATCCGGTTTACCGGCGTTGAGCCTCACGCCAAGGCGCGAAGACGCCAAGGGCGCCAAGTAAATGAAGAATCTGACGCTAGCTATTTGGTTCAGCTCCCACATTTTGCCAAGATCCAAGCGCCACATGGATCAAAAGACAGTATCGCCTCTTGGCGAACTTCGCGCCTTGGCGTCTTGGCGTGAGGCTTCGGGGCACTAATTCATGTGGTGCCCGTTCTGTAATCACACTGATACTCGCGTTGTCGACTCGCGGCTGGCCTCCGACGGTTTCCAGATCCGGCGCCGGCGTGAGTGTGCCGACTGCGGGGCGCGCTTCAACACCCTCGAGACGCCAGCACTGAAGGCGCCCAACGTGATCAAGTCCGACGGGTCGCGGGAGGCCTTCGACGAGGACAAGCTCCGTCGCGGCATGACCAAGGCGCTGGAAAAGCGGCCGGTGGAGACACAGTTGGTCGAACGCGCCATCCGAAAATTGGTGCGTGAGATCCGCACCCTGGACGAGGCCGAAATTTCCAGCCAGCAACTGGGTGACTGGGTCGCCGCGGAGCTCTCGCACCTGGACAAGGTCGCTTACGTCCGCTTTGCCTCGGTCTATCGTCGCTTCGAGGATGTTCAGGCTTTCCGCGAGGAGATCGAGAAACTCGAACGCGAGAATCCCGGCATGATCGATCGCCGCCAGATCTCCCTGCTCGACGACCGCGAAGACTGATCTGATTTTTGGGTAACCACGGAAATCACGGAATGACGCGGAATCTGTCTGAGCAAATTGAATTCAATCTCCGTGTTTTCAGTGCCTTCCGTGGTTCCATGGAATTTCGAGTGATCGTGCCATGACTTTCACCGATGATGATCACCGCCACATGGCCGAGGCCCTCCGCCTGGCGGAAAAGGGCCGGCTGACCGCCGATCCGAACCCGGCTGTCGGCTGCGTGATCGTCGCCGATGGTGAAGTGCTCGGCCGTGGCTTTCACCGCGCTGCGGGCGAGCCGCATGCTGAAACCCTGGCGCTTCAGGAGGCCGGTGCCCGGGCGCGCGGCGCAACCGCCTACGTGACCCTGGAGCCCTGTAGCCACCAGGGCCGGACACCACCCTGCGCCAACGCCCTGATCGAGGCCGGTGTCGGCGCGGTGATCTCGGCCATGCCCGACCCGGACGAGCGCGTTGCCGGAGCCGGCCATGATCGGCTTGCGCGTGCCGGCATCACTGTACGTACCGGGCTGATGGAATCGAAAGCGCGCGAACTCAACCGCGGTTTCGTCAGCCGCCACGAGCGCGGCCGCCCCTGGGTACGGGTCAAGCTGGCCACCAGCCTGGACGGATTCACGGCCGGCGCCGATGGGCAGTCGCAGTGGATCACCGGCGAGGCGGCGCGTGCCGATGTGCAGCGCTGGCGCGCCGCATCCTCCTGCATTCTGACCGGTATCGGAACCGTCCTGGCCGACGATCCGCGGTTGAATGTCCGCCTGCCGGGGTTCGAGCGCGAGCTGCTGCGCGTGGTCGTCGACAGCGACGGCCGCCTGCCGGAGAGATTGCGACTGACCGGCTTGCCGGGCCCGGTGCTTGTGGCCAGTTGCACTGAACCCCGATCGGAGGCTGGAATGGAGTGGTGGCAGCTGCCACGCGATCTGTCCGGCCGGGTCAATCTCACCGTGCTGATGGCGCGACTTGCCGAGCGCGAGATCAACACCGTGCACGTCGAAGCCGGCCCGGTGCTTTCCGGCGCCCTGCTGCAGGCGGGCCTGGTTGACGAGCTGCTGATTTACCAGGCGCCGTGCCTGATCGGGCGGGGCCGGTCGCTGCTGGCACTGGCGGGGATGGAAAAATTTGACCAGCGCCTCCATCTTGACCTGATCGACTACCGCCGGCTCGGATCGGACTGGCGTTTTCTGTACCGCCCGCAGACTTGAACTGAATTACCGTCATGTTTACCGGAATCATCCAGACCGTGGGTACGGTCAGTCGGATCACGCCCTCGCAAGCAGGCAGCCGGCTGCGCATCGATTGCCCCTTGCTCGAGCCATCGCGTTGGCAGGAAGGTGACAGCGTGGCGGTTGCCGGCTGCTGCCTGACCGCCCTGGCCCTCGACGCGCAGGGCTTCAGCGCCGATCTGTCGGCCGAGACGCTCGAGCGCACCAGCCTGGGCGCGCTCGAGTCGGGCGATCCGGTCAACCTCGAACCGGCCCTGGCCGTCGGTGACCGCCTCGGCGGACATCTGGTCAGTGGCCACATCGACGGATTGGCCGAAGTGGTGTCGATCCACCCCTCGGGGGAGAGCCGCATCGCTCGCTTGAGGGTGCCGGAGACGCTGGCGCGATTCATCGCCGAGAAGGGCTCGGTCACGCTCGACGGCGTCAGCCTGACCGTCAATGCCGTCGACGGCCTCGAATTCGAGGTCAACCTGATTCCCCACACCCTGGCCGTGACCACCCTCGGGCGGCTCGCGCGCGGCGCCCGCGTCAATCTCGAGGTTGATCAGCTGGCGCGATACATCGAACGGCTGCTAGGAGCAAGCCAATGAGTTTTGATTCAATCGAATCCATCATCGACGACATCGGCAAGGGCCGAATGGTCGTCATGCTCGACGACGAAGACCGCGAGAACGAGGGCGACCTGATCATGGCTGCCCCGCTGGTCCGGCCCGAAGACATCAATTTCATGGCGCGTTACGGCCGCGGCCTGATTTGCCTGTCGCTCACCCGCGAGCGCTGCCGGCAGCTCGGCCTGCAATTGATGGTGCGCGATACCGATCGTCACCACCAGACCAACTTCACCGTCTCGATCGAGGCGGCTACCGGCGTAACCACCGGCATATCGGCCTACGATCGCGCCCATACCGTCCGTACGGCGGTGGCACCGGATGCGCGCCCGGACGATCTGACCCAGCCCGGTCACGTCTTTCCCCTCATGGCCCAGCCCGGCGGGGTGCTGGCACGCGCCGGCCATACCGAGGCGAGCATGGACCTGGCCCTGCTGGCCGGCCTGGAGCCGTCCGGTGTACTGGTCGAGATTCTCAACGAAGACGGCACCATGGCGCGCCGGCCCGAGTTGGAGGAATTCGTCCGGATGCACGAGCTGAAGATGGGCAGCGTCGCCGACCTGATCCGCTACCGCATGAGCACCGAACAGAACGTCGAGTGCGTGCATGCCCAGACCGTGGGAACGGCGCACGGTCCGTTCGAGCTCAAGGTCTTCCGTGATCGCATCACTGCGCGCCTGCACTGGGCCCTGATTCGCGGCGAGATCGAGCCCGATGCGCCTTTCCCCGTGCGTGTGCACGTACCCGAATTGCTCGGCGATGTGCTGGCCCTGACCGACCCCGGCTTCGGCATGCCGCTGAATGCGGTTCTGGCCGATATTGCCCGGCGCGGCCGGGGCCTGGCCCTGGTCCTGGGCTATGATGAAGATGACGAGGAACGGCTCGCCGGCCTCAAGGGCGGCGGAACCGGTCCGCAAGCCGGTGAGCGCGACCAGGCTGCGCGTGAGTTGCGAAGCTACGGTGTTGCGGCGCAGATCATCGCCGAGCTGGGCATTCGTCGCATGCAGGTCTTCGGCGCGCCCAAGCGCCTGCATGCGCTCGACGGTTTCGGGCTGGAAATCACCGACTACGTCGTTCCCGAGGAAGAGGGCTGAACAACGTCATGAATGATCCGCATCCCGCCAGCGACAACACGCGCATTGCCATCGCTGTGGCCCGGTTCAATCCCGAAATCACCGACCGGCTGCTGGCCGGGTGCCGCCAGGCGCTGCTCGATGCCGGGCTGGGCGAAGATCACATCGAAGTCCACCCCGTGCCGGGCGCCTGGGAACTGCCGCTGGCCTGCCGGGAAATGGCCGACAGCGGCCGTTTCGACGGCGTCATCGCCCTCGGTGCCGTAGTCCGTGGCGAAACGGCGCATTTCGACTTCATTTCCGCCGAGTGTGCGCGTGGCCTGCAGCAGACCCAACTCGACACCGGCGTGCCGGTGGGCTTTGGCGTGCTCACGCCCGAGAATGGTGAGCAGGCGATCGAGCGTGCCGATCCGCAGCGCAAGAACAAGGGGCGCGAGGCCGCACTGGCCGTGCTCGACATGATCGATTTCAAGCGTCGGGTCGCATCGTGAGCCGGCGCCGGACCGTCAGCCCGTTCGAGCCTCGTCGCCGCGCTCGCCGGCGCGCATTGCAGGCGCTCTACCAATGGCAGATCAACGATGACTCGGCCGCGGCGATCATCGAGCAGTTCCGCGAAGAGCAGAGCTTCGACGGTGTCGACTCGAGTTACTTCGAGACCCTGGTGCGCGAAGTGGTGGCCAACCGCGATGCACTCGACGAAGCGCTCGCGCCGCACGTGGTGCGGGTCGACGCCAGCCTCGATCAGATGGAGCGCGCGATCCTGAGGCTGGGTGCCTGCGAACTGATCCATCACCCCGAAACCCCCTACCGCGTGATCATCGACGAAGCCCTGGAGCTGGCGCATCGCTTCGGTGCCGAGAAGGCGCATACCTTCGTCAATGGCGTGCTCGATCGCCTGTCGCGCGAAACGCGTGCGAGCGAGCGCGAAGCCGTCGACGGTGATGGCTGAGTTCGAGCTGATCGAGCGCATTCGCCGGCGTGTGCCGGCCGCTTCCGGGGTCGTGGTGGGCATCGGCGACGATGCCGCCGTGCTTGCGCCCACGCCCGGTCACGAACTGGTCGCGACCACCGATTCGCTGGTGCTCGGACGTCATTTCACGCCCGACTGGCCCCCGGCCGACATCGGCTACCTGGCCGCCCAGGCCAATTTGAGCGATCTTGCCGCCATGGGCGCGACTCCGCGCTGGGCGCTGCTTGCGCTGACCCTGCCGGATGCCGATGCCGACTGGCTGGACGGCTTGCTCGACGGCTTTCTCGAGGCTGCGGCGGAAACCGGGTTGGCGCTGGTTGGCGGCAACCTGGCCCGCGGCCCGCTGAATATCGGCCTGCAACTGCTCGGCGAAGTGCCCGCCGGACAGGCCGTGACCCGACGCGGCGCGCAGGCCGGCGACCGTCTGGTGGTAACCGGCACCCTGGGCGATGCCGCTGCTGCCCTTGAGCTCGGCGGCCATGCACCCACCGCCCTGCGAGAGCGTCTGCATCGGCCGACCGCGCGCGTTCGCGCCGGCTTGGTGTTGGCCGGTATGGCCCGCGCCATGATCGATCTCTCTGACGGCCTGCTGGCCGACCTGGGTCATCTGCTTGGAGAGGGGCAGGGGGCCGACCTGGATCTGGATGCGCTGCCGGTCTCCGACGCGCTGCTCGAGGCGGTCGACGCGCAAGCCGATCGCAGGTGCCTGCAAACCGGCGGCGGCAGCGATTACGAACTGCTGGCGGTGCTGCCCGAGGCGGAAATGGCGAATCTGCCGCGGCTGGCCGCGCAGGCCGGTGTTGCGCTAAGCGATATCGGCTGCGTGACCGACGGCGGGCAAGTGCGCTGCCTCGACGGGCAGGGGCACCCGGTTGCAATCGATTCACCAGGATGGGACCACTTTCATGGCCCTTGATCGACGTACCCAGGACATCGCGCTGGGCACGATCGAGGGCCTGCTGGCCTTCGGCTTCGGCAGCGGCCTGGCGCCGAAGGCACCCGGCACTGCCGGCAGCGTGGTTGCGCTGCTGCCCGCGCTGCTCCTCGTCCAGGTGCCGCTGATCAATGCCTTGATTTTCATCGCTATCGCTTTCCTGGCGGGGATCTGGCTGTGCGGGCGGGTGGGACGAAGGCTCGGCGAGCACGATCACAGCGGCATCGTCTGGGACGAATTTGTCGGCATGTGGCTGGTGCTGGTCTGCATTCCCTTCCACTGGGGCTGGTGGCTGGCCGGATTTGCCTTGTTCCGGCTCTTCGACATCCTCAAGCCCTGGCCGATCGGCTGGCTCGATCGCCGCATTCATGGCGGGCTCGGCGTGATGCTCGACGACCTGCTGGCCGCCGGCTATGCACTGGCGGTGTTGGGGGTTGTTGCTTACGTGATCGGTATGTAGATGCAGCCTGCCCGCGGTGCGGGCTTCGACACGTCAAAAGCGGTCTCGCCCGGCCTGCTTCGCAGGCGCTTTCGGCGAGGCACTTTTTTGTCGCGCCAAAAAAGTGCCCAAAAAACGCGCTTAAAAGATGACGGCCAACGTCTCAGGAACCTCTAAGCGGATTGGCTTCAGAACTCCGGCTGGGGCTTTGCTTAAGCCCGCCTGAGGCACATGCTGGCTTGCGACAAGGCTTGGTGAGGGCCCTGGTCTGGCACCACGACTTCGAAGGGGGCTGCCGACCCTTGACCCTATTCCAACATCCATCGAAGCCGACCTCATCGAGGCCATACCGTTCAGTTGCGGGCAACTCCCCAGCTCTGCTGAGGCCACTATGTTCCGGGAACGAGCCATCGCGAAGGCAGAAGCGGTATCTCCGTTAAGCCCTTAAAGCCATCTGGCCCTGCGGACCAACCGCGTGTTTTAAGCGCGTTTTTTGGTGACTTTTTTCGCGCGGGAAAAAAGTTACTCGCCATCAGCCTGCGAAGCAGGCGGGCGAAACCGCCTTTGACTTGTCGAGGCCTGCACCGCGGGCAGGTGCTCCCGCAACGTGCACCCCGCACAGAGCCGGCAGGCTACGCCACCTGCGAAGCAGCCGCCAGCTCTCAACCGGCCAGTTCGAAAGCCCCGGGAATCCAGCGCAGTTCATCGTCCCGGCCGTCGATTCCGACCACGTCGAAGCGGCAGGCATGTTCCTGCCATTCCGGATGAATCATCAGGAAGTGGCGAGCGGCGCTGATCAGGCGACGCTGCTTACGTTCGTCAATGCTGTCGATGGAGTCGACCCGAGCGCCCGGTCCGCGCAGCCGCACCTCGATGAAGGCCAGCACCTCGGTGTCGGACGGGTTGGGATCGAGCATGACCAGGTCGATCTCCCCGGCGCGGCACTGGTAGTTGCGGCTGACCAGTCGCAGTCCGCGCGCGGCGAGGAAATCCTCCGCCTGCCGCTCGCCGCGATTACCGGTTAGTCGTTTCTCGCTCATCGATCCGGGCCGGTCGGGCGTATCCGCCCCGCAGCTCGATGACCGGCAGGTCGCGCCGGACGATGTGGCCGTCGGGCAGGCTCAGCCGACCCACCATCCCCGGCAGTTCGAGCGTCGGGTCGTCCCGCATCATGGCCAGCCAGGGCAGCAGGGCGATGGCGTCGCGTCCCAGCGCATGCAGGCGCGACAGGGTGGCGTTGTCGAGGCCGTCGTAAAGCGTACCGGCGCGCTCGCGTACGACGCCGGCCGGGGTGAAGTCCAGGAACCAGGGCGGCATGGGTGTCGTGACGCCGTCGAGATCGCGGTCGCGCTCCGGTCGCGGGGCCCCGTCGACGATGTAGGAAGTCGCCATCAGGGTGAGATCGCCGGCATCGAAGAATTCCAGCTGCGGACGCAGCAGTCGACCGTCGTCGGCACGTGCGCCCAGAAAGATCACGTCGATGTCCGTCCGGCGCTGCGCCACGGACTCGACCGAGTCGCCCAGAAGGGATGACATGCGGGCGATGCGCGCTTCCGAGTCATCGACTTCGAGCACTTCCTTGAGCAGAATCGAGTGGTCGGGCAGTTCGGGGTCGTAGATGCGTTCCTCCACCACCCGTCCGCCACCGAGCGAGAAGGTGTCGATGAAGGCGCGGGAAACGCGCTCACCCCAGCTCGAGTACTGCGACAGGACCAGGGCGCGTTTGTGGCCGGTGGCGAGCGCATGAATGGCGGCCAGCTCGGCCTCGCTTTCAGGCGGCAGGGCCAGCGCCATGATTTCTCCACCTGATTCGCTCAACAGTTGCGGGTCGTCGGGTAGGTTGAGCAACAGGGTCGGAATCAGGCCGGCATCCGGCTGGCGTGACAAGGCATCGGCCTGCGCCTGACCCAGCGGCCCGATCAGGAACTCGGTGCCGTTTTCCCGCGCATCGAACCAGGCTGACACGGCATCCTCCGGGGCCTCGCCGATGTAGCGAAATTCGAGTTGCGGTCGACGATCCGGCGTGAGCTGCAGCCAGCCGGCCAACAAGCCCTCGCGCAGGGCCTCCCCGGGGCGATGAAGGGGCGAGCCGGAGTCGGGGAGCAGCACGGTTACGCGCGACGGCAGGGGCCGTGTCTGCCGCCAGGCGGCGATCCACCGGCGTGCTTCGGCAGCCGGATAGTCGACGGCCCTCCAGCGGCTTTCCCAGGAATCCAGCGCCGCACCGAGGGCTTCGTCGTCGAGCAAATGCTCGCGCGCAGTGATGACCAGATCCAGCCAGGGCATCAGCCGGGCCTGGTCGCTCACCTCGTACAGGACACCCTCAAGCTCGGCAAGCGGAAATTCCAGCAGCAGGGCCAGCGCCGTCTCGCCTTCGAAGTCGGGCTCTTCCACGGCCTGCTGCAGGGCATCGAGGGCGTCGCGCACGGGACTCGACTCGAGTTCGAGCAGCAGCGCTTCCAGCTCGGCGTGGCGTTCGCTCAGCGAAGCCGGCAGGCGCTCGGCGGTGCTGGCCAGCAGCCAGCCGGCATTGGCCAGATCGCCGCGGCGCATCGCCAACTCGGCCTGGACCAGGTCGAGACGAATCCGGTCCTCACGCGCGAGGGCCGCCGGGTTGATCCTGGCCACGGTGGCCTCAGCCCGTTCGAAAGCCTGCGCCGCGAGCCAGGCTTCGGCAGCGCGGACGAGAAACATATCGCGCTGTTGTGGCTGCGCTTCGGCGCGTTGTTCGAGTGCCTCGGCGGCGGCGCGGAACTCGCCAGTGTCAAGCAGGCGCTCGATGTTCTCGCCCAGATCGACTTCGACTCCGGGTCGGGTGCCCGGACCGCTCGGGGCGCAGGCAGCGATCACAAGGGCGAGCAGGGCCGTCAGCAGGATTCGCATCATGGGGCGATGATAAACCAACACCGGCATGGATCCTGCCTCATTCAGTTTGCGGTTCAGTCCTCGGAACGGATGGCTTCGATCCGTTGCCAGGCAGTCTGGCGATCCAGACCGGTCAGGCGGGCCAGGACCTTGGCCGCGCGTGAAGGCGGCAGTTCGCGCGCAAGCTCCATCGCCAGAGCATCGATGTTGATGGCCCGCTCCGGATCGTCGCTTCCGGCGACCACCAGCACGGCTTCACCGCGCTGCTGATCGGGGTCGTCGCGAGTCCAGTCCCGCAAGGCCTCCAGGGCGTCGCGACGGACGGTCTCGTGCAGTTTGGTCAGTTCCCGGCACAGAGTCGCCATTCGAGAAGGTCCGAAGACCGCGGCCAGGTCGTCCAGCACCGCGGGCAGATCACGGGCCGGCGCGTAGAAAACCAGTGTCTCGTGGCGTCGGGCCAGCTCGCGCAGATGCTTGCGCCGGGCCGACGCGCGCGCGGGCAGAAAGCCGGCGAACAGGAAGCGGTCGGTGGGCAGGCCGGCGACCGAGAGGGCGGCGGTGGCGGCCGAGGGTCCCGGCACGGTTCGCACCGGAATGCCGGCCGCGTGGGCGGCCGAGACCAGGCGGTATCCGGGGTCGGAAATCAGCGGCGTGCCCGCGTCGCTGATCAGGGCAACGTCCGTACCCGCCGTCAGCTGCTCGATCAGGCCGTCGATCGCCCGCGACTCGTTGTGTTCGTGCAGGCTGACCCACTGCACCGGTTCCCGGCGCTCGGTGAGCAGACGCGAGCTGACCCGCGTGTCCTCGGCGGCAATCACCGCGGTGGATTCCAGCAGCGCACGAGCGCGCGGCGTGAAGTCGTCGAGATTGCCGATCGGTGTGGCGACGACCCAGAGGGTGCCGGGGGCGGAAGTGTCGGTCATGGGAGGATTCTAGAGGGTTTGGGGTCGGGGTTCAGGGTCAGGGTTCAGTTATCATCTCCGCCCATGCACCTGGTATTCCTCGTGGTCCTTTTTGTCGCCGTCATTTTCCTGCCCCAGTGGTGGGTCAAGCGCGTGCTGGCCCGCTATCGCCAGCCTGATGACCGTTACCAGGGCACTGGTGGCGAGCTGGCCCGGCACCTGCTGGAAAGGGCGGGGCTGGAGTCCGTGACCGTGGAGGAAGGGGAGTCGGGGGCAGACCATTACGATCCCCGCGAGCGATGCATTCGCCTCGGGCCCGAGCACTATAGCGGCGCTTCGCTGACGGCGATTACCGTGGCGGCCCACGAAGTGGGGCACGCCATCCAGCATGCCGATGGCTATCGGCCGCTGCTGTGGCGAACCCGCCTGGTCGAGCTGATGCAGCGTTTTCAGCGCATCGGCATGGTGTTGCTCGTGCTCGCGCCGGTGGCCATGCTGGCACTGCGCCTGCCGCGCGCTGGCCTGATCCTGCTCGGGGTGGCCGTGGCTTCGCTCGCTTCCGGCGTGATCGTGCATTTGTTCACCCTGCCGACCGAGCTCGACGCCAGTTTCAGGCGCGCTCTACCAATCCTCGAGAAGGGGGACTATCTCAAGCCAGGAGATCGACGCCCGGCGCGACGAATACTGACTGCTGCCGCTTTTACCTACGTGGCAGGCGCGCTGGTCGGCCTGGTCAACTTCTGGTGGTGGCTGAGATTGCTTGGGCGCTAAGCGCCCTTTGTGCTTTCCAGTTGGCATAATGGCCCACGCGGCGAAGCCGCGCTCCAATGCGTCGGTGTGCCGAACCAGCAAACAAGCCAACCAGCCAACTAGCCAACATTCACTCTTAGATATAATCGCTTCATGACCCGAGCTGCTCTACACCATCCCCAATCCGGCCGCGCTTTCCTGATGATTGTGATCGCCTTGGCCGCCATCGCCAGCGGCATCGTGGTTTCGTCCAAGCTGTTCGATCGCAGCCAGGAGCTGCGTGCCGCGCAGGCCTTTCCGGAAGCCCGGCCGCTGCCGGAATTCGAGCTCGAGACGGCGTCCGGCGAGCCGCTGACGCGTGCGGATCTGGAAGGCAACTGGTCGCTGCTGTTTTTCGGTTTCACCAACTGCCCGGACATTTGTCCGGACACCCTGGCGGTGCTCGATGCGGTGATGGGGGATCTCGACAGGATGGGGCGCGAACACAAGCCACAGGTGGTGTTCGTGTCGGTCGATCCCGAGCGCGATGCCGGCGAGGCCCTGTCCGAGTATGTCGCCTGGTTCAACCCGGATTTCATCGGTGCCACCGGCAGCCCGGACGCGCTCGAGTCGTTCACCCGCCAGCTCGGCGTGGTCTATTACCTGGGTGAACCGGGCGAAGATGGCTATTACTCGGTGGATCATTCGGCCTCGGTCATGATCGTCGACCCGCAGGGGCGTTTGTATGGCCGTTTCGCGCCGCCGTTCGAACGGCAGGCGATCGCCGCAGACCTGTTCGCGCTCGGGCGGTGAGCTCAGTTTCCCTGGCTGCGCGGCTGCGGGTGTGGCCGCAGTATTTGCTGCCCCAGAAGTTGCTGACGGCGCTGGCCTGGAAGCTGTCGACCTGCCGGGCGCGCTGGTTTCACCAACCCTTCATCCGTCTGTTCGTGCGGCTGTTCGGGGTTGATCTTTCCGAGGCCCGGCGCAGCGACATCGCCGACTATGCCTGCTTCGACGATTTTTTTACCCGGACGCTGAAGCCCGAAGCGCGGCCGATCGCGAACGATGCGCGGCTCGTCAGCCCGAGCGACGGCACCATCAGCCAGCTTGGACGCATTGACGGCACGACACTCGTGCAGGCCAAGGGACTGGACTACGAAATCGCCGAACTGCTCGGCTCAAACGAGCGGGCTGGCGCTTTCTCAGAGGGTAGTTTCATCACCATCTATCTTGCGCCCAGGGACTATCACCGCGTCCATGCGCCGATCGCCGGGCAGGTGGTCGAGGAAGTACGCGTTCCCGGGCAGCTATTCAGCGTATCGGCGGCCACGACGCGGGCGGTGCCGAAGCTGTTCGCCCGCAACGAGCGAATGGTGGCGATGATGGAGACCGATCACGGACCGGTGGCTGTGGTGATGGTGGCTGCCATGCTGGTGGCCGGCATCCAGACCGCCTGGGGCGGACCGGCCGACCTGCGGCCCGATCGCCGGGTGCGTGAACGAAGTATCGAATCCTTCCACCTCGATCGTGGCGACGAACTCGGCCGCTTCCACTGGGGCTCGACTGTCATCGTGCTCACGCCGGCAGGCTTCCCCGGCTGGTTGTCGGCGCTGCGTCCCGAAGGGCGCGTGCGCATGGGCCAGGCATTGGTCTGAGGACCAACGACTGGCAAGCGGCATCGGAAACGAACCCCTGTACCAGCATCAGTGTCATAATCGACGCCGAGAGCCGGCCGGACAGTCGCTGTGCCTTCGGGCATGGAGGAAAGTCCGGGCTTCGCAGGGCAGGGTGCCAGGTAACGCCTGGGCGGTCCGCAAGGGCCGACGGAAAGTGCCGCAGAAAACATACCGCCGATGGCCGGCAACGGCACAGGTAAGGGTGAAAAGGTGCGGTAAGAGCGCACCGCGCGACTGGTAACAGTGGTGGCAGGGTAAACCCCACCCGAAGCAAGGCCAAATAGGGGTGCGATGGCGTGGCCCGCGCCGCACCCGGGTAGGCCGCTCGAGGCGGCTGGCGACAGCCGTCCCAGATGAATGACTGTCCACGACAGAACCCGGCTTACAGGCCGGCTCTCACTAAATTCATGTTGGCTGGTTTGCTTGTTCGCTGGTTTGCTGGTTCGGCATCTGCAGGGATTGGAGGGCAGCTACGCTGCGGTATGCCGTAGAAGTCCGATGGCTTGCCTCTGATCGATTGCGGCTTGGCCGCCCCGCACGACGTTCGGTTGCCGAACCAGATAACAAGCCAACCAGCCAACAAGCCAACAACTGACCGAGATGACAACTTCCCGCCTTGAGACCCTAATCCGCCAGGCCGCAGCCCGCATGCAATCAGCGGGAATCTTCTTCGGCCACGGCACCGACAACGCCATCGACGAGGCGTGCTGGGCGGCGTCGCACGTGTTCGGGTTGGCGCCGGATTTTGAGGATGAAGCGCTGGCTCGGGAGGTATCGGAAGAAGATCGCGGGCGTTTCGACGCTCTGATTACCGAACGGATCGAAACGCGCAAGCCGCTGGCCTACCTGATCGGCGAGGCCTGGTTTGCCGGGCTTGCCTTCGAGGTCGACGAGAACGTTCTGGTGCCGCGCTCGCCGCTGGCGGAACTGATCGTGGAAGGATTCGCGCCGTGGATCGAGCCGGATCGGCTACGGCGCGTGCTGGACGTGGGGACGGGGTCGGGCTGCCTGGCGATCGCCACGGCGGTGTACTGGCCCGAAGTGACGGTCGATGCCGTCGACATCAGCCCCGAGGCGCTGGCTCTGGCGCGAGCCAATGCGCAACGCCACGGCGTGGGCGATCGCGTGGAAGCGATCGAATCCGACTTGCTGGATGCCGTATCAGGCAGGCGCTACGACGTCATCCTGGCCAACCCGCCCTACGTGCCGACGGCCTCGATGGCCGAACTGCCCGCGGAATATCGCTGGGAACCGGCCCTGGGCCTGGAAGCCGGCGAGGATGGTCTCGACCTGGTCCGCCGCCTGCTCGACACCGCCGCCGATCATCTCGAAGACGATGGTGTACTGATCGTGGAAGTCGGCGAAGCCGCCGAAGCGCTGGAAAGTCTATTGCTGGAACGCGGTATCGAATTCACCTGGCTGGAATTCGAGCACGGTGGGGACGGCGTGGCTTTGATCGAGGCGAAGGCCTTCGAGGTTTGAAGCCATTGCCGGTGCGGGCGTTGCCGCGACCTACTCCACGGTGACCGATTTGGCCAGGTTCCTCGGCTTGTCGACGTCCGTACCCTTGAGCAGCGCCACGTGATAGGCCAGCAGTTGCAGGGGAATCGTGGCGATGATCGGGCTGGTGTCGTTGTTCATGCCGGGGACTTTCAGATTGGTGGTGCCTTCGCCGTCGTGGATGTCGATATTCTCGGCGATGAAGTTGATCAACTGGCCGCCGCGGGCCCGGACTTCCTCGAGATTGGATCTGAGCTTGCCGAGGAGATGGTCGTCGGGGGCGACGGTGACCACGGGCATGTCTTCATCGACCAGGGCCAGGGGGCCGTGCTTGAGTTCGCCGGCCGGGTAGGCCTCGGCATGGATGTAGCTGATTTCCTTAAGCTTGAGCGCGCCCTCCAGGGCGATCGGGAAATGCGTGCCGCGGCCCAGGAACAGGGCATGGTGTTTGTCGACGAAATCCTCGGCGATGAGCTTGACTTCGTCTTCCAGGTCCAGTGCCTTCTCGATCAGGCCGGGCAGGGCACGTAAGGTGCCGACGGCTTTCTCCTCGGCCGCCTTGCTGAGCCGGCCACGAGCCCGGCCCAGGGCCAGGGCCAGCCAGTAAAGTGCTGCGAGCTGGGTGGTGAAGGCCTTGGTCGAGGCCACGCCGATCTCGATTCCGGCCTGGGTGAGCAGGCGCAGGCCTGATTCGCGCACCAGGGTGGAGCCGGGCATATTGCACAGGGCCAGGGTCTGCAGGTAATTGTTTTCCTTGGCAAATCTGAGTGCGGCCAGGGTGTCCGCCGTCTCCCCGGACTGTGAGATGCCGATGAACAGGGTATTGGGCGGCGCTACCGGTTCGCGGTAGCGGTACTCGCTGGCGACTTCCACGTTGACCGGGATGCCGGCGATCGATTCGATCCAGTAGCGTGCCACCAGCCCGGCGTGGTAGCTGGTGCCGCAGGCGATGATGTGGACGTTCTCGATCCTGGGCAGGATTGCGTTGGCTTCCGGGCCCAGGGATTCGGTCAGGACGCCGTGCGTCCCGAGCTTGTCGGCCAGGGTATTGGCCACGGCCTTGGGCTGCTCGTGGATTTCCTTGAGCATGAAGTGTCGGTAGTCGCCCTTGTTGGCCACCTGGTCATCGTGGGCGTAGCGCTCGGGTTCGCGATTGAGGGTCTTGCCCTTGAGGTCGAACAGCCGTGCTTCCTGCCGGTCGACGCGGGCCAGATCGCCGTTTTCGAGGTGGATGAAGCGGTCGGTCACCTGTAGCAGGGCAAGGGGGTCGGAGGCGATGTAGCTCTCTTCGGTCGACACGCCAATGACCAGGGGCGAGCCCATGCGAGCCAGGTAGAGGGCTTCGGGATCCTTCGGAGTAACGGCGGCCAGGGCGTAGGCGCCTTCCAGTCGGGCCACCGCGCGCGAGAAGGCCTGGGCGAAGTCGTCTTGCTGGTCCATTTCGTGTGCGATGAGGTGCGCGATCACCTCGGTGTCCGTCTCGGAGGCGAACTCGAAACCGGTTGCCTTGAGCTCGCTGCGCAGAGCCTCGTAGTTCTCGATGATGCCGTTGTGCACCACGGCCAGGCGCTGGCCCGAGCGGTGCGGATGGGCGTTGGCTTCGGTCGGCTTGCCATGGGTGGCCCAGCGGGTGTGGGCGATGCCGGTGTGCGATTCCAGCGGGTTGGCGGCCAGCGAGTCGGTCAGCGCTTCGACCTTGCCGACGGTGCGGCGTACCTCGATGGCCGGGCCGTCGATGACCGCCATGCCGGCGGAGTCATAGCCACGATACTCCAGCCGCCTGAGGCCTTCGAGCAGGATGGGCGTGATATTGCGCGCCGAGGTGGCGCCTACGATTCCGCACATAATTCAAACCACCTTCCGGATCGCGCTGGCGGGTAATTCCACCTTTCGTTCGTATTCGAGCAATTTGAGCAGCACCACCACGCGGTCCTTACCGCTTCTCGCCTGGAATATCGCGCGCAGGCCGGCCATGGCGCCGTCGGTGATCTCGACGGTGTCATCGGGCCTGATTTCCATGGCTTCGCTCATGTCGATGGCGCCGAACTGGTCGTGGCGCGTCATCAGGTAGTCGATGAAATCGCCCGGCACCGCCGGTACGCGCTCGCCGAAGCGAACCAGGCCGATCGCGCCGCGGGTGGAGCGAATGGTACTCCAGTCTTCGGCATGTGCGCACAGGTTCACGAACAGGTAGCGGGGAAACATCGGCTGCACGCGTAGGCGCGAGCTGCCGCCCGCGCGGTTGCGAGTCCGAACGCGCGGCAGAAACACCTCGAAACCCTGGTTTTCGAGGTGCGCTTCGGCGCGTCTTTCCTGGCCCGGCTTGCAGAAAACTGCCCGCCAGAGGCGCTCATGTTGCATCTCCATGCCCCGGTCGCTTCGTGTGCCCCCTTTGCCAGCATCAGGATACATCAATCGGCCGGGGCCGTTACAATAGACAGCTTTCCACTTACAGCCTGAAACAGGAATTTCACCATGAAGATTCTGGTCACCCTCAAGCGGGTGGTGGACTACAACGTGCGCGTGCGGGTCAAGAAGGACGGCAGCGGCGTCGAGACCGACGGCGTGAAGATGTCGATCAACCCGTTCGACGAGATCGCGCTGGAAGAGGCATTGCGTATCAAGGAACGCGGCGAGGCCGAGGAAGTGATCGTGGCCTCGATCGGCGGTGACGAGGTGCAACAGCAGCTCCGGACCGGCCTGGCCATGGGTGCCGACCGCGCCATCCAGGTCAGCTCAGACGGCGATGTGCAACCGCTGACCGCCGCGCGCACTTTCCTAAAGCTGGTCGAAAAGGAAGAACCCGGCATCGTCTTCCTGGGCAAGCAGGCGATCGACGACGACTGCAACCAGACCGGCCAGATGCTGGCCGCGCTGTGGGATCGGCCGCAGGCCACGTTTGCTTCAAAAGTCGAACTGGCGGACGGCAAGGCCACGGTGGCGCGCGAAGTCGATGCGGGCCTCGAGACGATCGAAGTCGAGCTGCCGGCGGTGCTGACTTCCGATCTGCGGCTCAATGAACCGCGTTTCGTCAAGTTGCCGGAGATCATGAAGGCCAAGCGCAAGCCGCTCGAGACCTTGTCGCTCGAGGATCTGGGCGTGGAGCGCGCCGGCGGTATCGAAGCGGTCTCCTACGAGCCACCGCCGCAGCGCGGCGGCGGAAAGGTGGTCGAGTCCGTAGACGAACTGGTGTCCGAACTCAAGGCGAAGGGGTTGCTGTAATGTCGAGAATTCTGATCATTGCCGAACACGACGGCGAAACGCTGAGTCCCGCCACGGCCAAGACGCTGACCGGTGCCCTGGGCATGGGTATCGATGATATTGATATCGCGGTATTCGCTGCCGACCCGTCTGCCGTGGCCGAGCAGGCTGCAAAGCTCGACGGGGCCACGCGCGTGTTGTCGATTGCGCATGCCGACTTCGAACACTTCCTGGCCGCCCGCCTGGCTCCGGAAATCAAGGCGCTGGCGGATGGCTATTCCCATATCCTGATGCCGTCGACCACCTACGGCAAGGACGTGCTGCCACGTGCGGCGGCACTGATCGGGGTCAATCAGGTCTCAGACATCCAGGAAGTGATTGACGAGCGCACTTTCAAGCGCCCCATTTACGCGTCCAACGCCATTGTCACGGTCAAGGTCGCCGATGATCAGCCGGTGGTGGCCACCATTCGCACGGCCTCGTTCGCGGCGGCCAGCGAGGGTGGTTCGGCCGAGATCGAGCAGCGCGACCCGCAGGCCGATGATCCCGGCCACACCCGCTGGATCAAGGTCGAAGGTGGCGAGGGCGAGGGACCGGACCTGTCCACCGCAGCGGTGGTTGTCTCCGGCGGCCGTGCCATGGGCTCGGGCGAAGGCTTCGACATCATCTATTCGCTGGCCAAAAAACTGGGCGCAGCCGTGGGCGCCTCGCGCGCGGCAGTCGATGCCGGCTATGTGCCGAACGAACTGCAGGTCGGCCAGACCGGCAAGATCATCGCGCCGGATCTGTATTTCGCCATCGGCATCTCCGGCGCCATCCAGCATCTGACCGGCATCAAGGACGCTGGCACCATCGTCGCCATCAACAAGGACCCGGAAGCCCCGATTTTCGAAGTGGCGGATCTCGGGTTGGTCGGGGATTTGTTCGAGATTGTGCCGGAGTTGGAAAAAGCTATCGGTTAAAGAGCCTCCGCGGAGCCTTGCGGGCCCGCGTGGTGCCCCGGCTTGCGGTGGGGCCGAAGATTTAGGATTCAGGTCCGGGTTTCAGGCAATTCAACCTCGCTTGCGGTATGCTCAAACGGTCGGCGTGGCGGCCGGGGGTGGGCGGCTGGTGTCTGGAGGGGAGCCAGGTGGTTCGGTTTTTCGTGCACTTGCTTGCTGTCTGCGGCCTGGTCGGTTCGATCACCGCTTGCATGTCGGTGCACGCACTGGCCCCGGACAAGGCCTTTCATCAGTATGTCCGCGACACCTGGAGCATCGAGGAGGGCTTGCCGCAGATTTCGGTGATGGCCGTCGTGCAGGGTCCGGACGGCTATATCTGGGCCGGCACCCAGGCCGGTGTGGCCCGCTTCGATGGCGTGCGCTTCGTCAATTTCGATCCCGGCACTTCTCCGCACATGCCGGGCATGTTCATTCAGACCCTTTATGTCGATTCCCGTGATCGGATCTGGGCCGGTACCTACAAGGGAGCCGCCGTCTTTCGTGACGGCGAGTTCCACGGTGTTGACGACGGTTTCGGGCGCGAGATCGATGTCTTTCAGTTTGCCGAGACAGCAGACGGCGAACTGCTGATGGCCGCCGATCGCGGCCTGTTCCGGCTCGCCGGTGATGCCTTCGTGCAGTTTGCAGGCGATCCGGACGATCGCCTGCTGTCGGTCTACCAGCACCGCGGTACGGTCTATGCCGGCGGCTTCGGTGTGATTCACATCAACACGGGCGAAAGCTGGCGGCGTACGACGCTGCCCGACGCGCTGTCGAATGCGCTGGTCACCGATTTCGAAGCCCATGACGGGACCATCTGGGCGGCGACCACGCGCGGATTGCTGTGGCTCGATGACGGGCAGTGGACACCCTTCGTCGTGCCGGGCCGGCTCGAGGATGCGGTGATCGAAACCGTTTACGCCGATCGCGACGGCAACTTCTGGATCGGTGCGGCTGGTTTCCTGTTTCGGTTGCAGGGCCGGGAACTGGTCGAGACGATCGCCGATGACTCGCCTGCTTCTCACGGCAGTGTCCTCGACATCACCGAAGACCATGAAGGCAATCTGTGGTTGGGCTCGCGCTGGGATGGTCTGGCCCGACTCTGGAACGGCTGGGTCTTTCGTTACGACCGGCCCGAGGGGCTTCACAACAGCCTGGTCTGGTCGGTGGCCCGCGATGCCGCGGGCGACGTATGGACCGGGACCATGGACGGGCTGGCGGTGTTTCGCGACGGGCGCTTCACGCAGCTGACCCGCGGCAACGAGCAACCGCACCCGCATGCCTACACCCTCTTGCCCGAGGAAGACCGGGTATGGGTCGGTACGCGGACGGGCCTGTTCTGGTGGAACCGGGAACTGCAACGGATCGACAAACCGGCCGGCTTTGCACCCCTGGACAGTGCCCAGGTCAATGGCATCATCCGGCGGCGCGATGGCAGCTACTGGATTGCTTCGACCGAAGGCGTCTTTCGCTGGGACGGCACCCGTATGGAGCGAGCCGCGGCCCGCGGAGATCTCGGCGGTCAGGACATTCGCTTGCTCGGCGAGACGGGCGATGGCACGCTGCTGGCCGGCACCCGCCGGGGGCTCATTCGCTGGGGTGCGGGAGATCGCTTCTACCAGGTGCCGGGCGCGGCCGAGCAGCAGGATGTGACTGCCCTGCTCGAATTGAGCGATGGCCGCCTCGTGCTCGGTACGCTCAATGAGCGTCTGTTCATCGGCAGGGGCGATCAATGGCATGAGCTTGGCATCGAGGATGGTTTGCCCGTCAACAGCCCCTTCGCCCTGGCCGAGCATGAAGGCACGCTCTGGGTTGCCGGCATACGGGGCATCCATGAGCTGTCGTTGGCGGCTGTCGATCGCTATCTCGCCGGCGAGATCGATTCGCTGCCCGGGCGCATGGTGTTGCACGAACGCGGCGACGTACCGGGCGCGCAAAAGGGCTATTGCTGCAATGGTGCGGGCAATGCCAAGGGGTTCATGCACGACGGCGAGTTCTGGCTGCCCACACGCGGCGGCATTGTTCACCTCGTCCCTGAGCGGATTCGGCGCAATGAGGCCGCACCACGGGTGCGTATCGATCGCTTCAGGAACAGCGAGGGCTGGCACGCTTTGTCATCCGGCGATCTGCAGGTCTTTTCGTCCGGCGAGCGTGATCTGGCCTTCGGTTTCGCGGTGTTGAGCTTTCAGGATGCCACCGGCGTCACGGCCGAGTATCGGCTACGCGGGTTCCGTGAGCAATGGCAAAGACTGGACGAGCCCATGCGGCGGGAAGTCATCTACACCAATCTGCCCGCCGGCGAGTTCACGCTGCAGGTCCGCGCCACCAACAATGCCGGTGTCTGGAATACGGCGCCGGCTGAATTGTCCTTCCGGATCGAGCCACGGTTCTGGGAAACGACCTGGTTTCGGGTGGTCTCGCTGTTTGCTGTCCTGCTGCTGATCTGGCTGTTATTCAACTATCGCCTGCGTAATATGCAGCATCAGCAACGGGCGCTGGAACAAACAGTTTCGGAACGGACTGATGAGCTTCGGGTCGCCAACGAACACTTGCGCGACTACAGTGCTCGCCTGGAGACGGCCAGCCTGACCGATCCGCTGACCCGATTGTGGAATCGCCGCTACCTGGGCAATCAGTTGGTGGCCGACCTGGCCTACTTCCATCGCCAACTGTCGCGCCCGTCGATGCACGGCCACGCGATGGTGTTTGCGCTGATCGATATCGACTTCTTCAAACAGGTCAATGACCGCCACGGCCACACCGCCGGCGATGAGGTGCTCGATCAGTTCGCCAGGCTGCTCGAAGACCTGACTCGAACCGGCGATTACGTGGTGCGCTGGGGTGGCGAGGAATTCCTGATCGTGTTTCGACCCTTGCCCGAACGCGAGATTCCGCGCCTGTGCGCCCGCATCGTCGACGGTGTGCGTGAGAAACCCTTTGCCCTTGCCAGCGGTGAAACCTTGAAGATGACCTGCTCGGTCGGCGTCTGTGCCTATCCGCCGTTTCGCGATAAGCCGGGCGCCTTTGACTGGGAACAGACGATTGCGCTGGCCGACAAGGCGCTTTACCACATCAAGCGCGACAGTCGCGACAACTGGTGCTGGATCCGCCCGACCTCGCGTGTGGAACCGGCCACGCTATCGCAGCGACTGACTGTCGAAATCGGGGACCTGCTTGCAGCCGGCGAGATCGAAATCGATACCGGCTAGGGCTACGCCGATCCGTAGCCGCCGCCGCCCGGCGTCTGCAATACCAGCATATCCCCCGCTTTGACTTCGATGCGGTCGGTGCCGGCGAGATCCTGTCGGCCATCGGCGGCCTTTTCGATCCAGGCCTTGCCGAGCGCGCCGTCACCGCCGCCTTCGATTCCCGACGGTGCAATCTTTCTGGAGTTGGCCAGGATGGCGACGGTCATCGGCTCGAGAAAGCGGATGCGGCGTTCGGCGCCGTGGCCGCCGTGCCATTTTCCCTGGCCGCCGGAGTCGGGGCGGATGCCGAAGGATTCGAGCCGGACCGGGAAGCGCGTCTCGAGGATCTCGGGGTCCGTGAGGCGCGAGTTGGTCATGTGCACGTGCACGGCGTCGGCGCCGTTGAAGCCGTCGCCAGCGCCCGCACCGCCGCAGAGCGTCTCGTAGTGCTGGTAGCGGTCGTTGCCGAAGGTGAGGTTGTTCATCGTCCCCTGGCTGTTGGCGAGTACGCCCATGGCGGCCAGCAGGGCGTCGACCACGACCTGGCTGGTCTCGACATTGCCTGCGACCACCGCGGCCGGATGGACGGGCGAGAGCAGGCTGCCGTCGGGAATGACCAGGTTGATCGGTTTCATACAGCCGTCGTTGAGGGGGATGTCGTCAGCGACGAGCGTGCGTAGGACGTAGAGCACGGCCGCCCGGGTGACGGCGCGCGGGGCGTTGAAGTTATCGCCGGTCTGATCGCTTGTGCCGGTGAAATCGATCGTTGCCCGGCGGGCGGCCTGGTCGACGCTGACGTGGACTTCGATCCGGGCGTCGTTGTCCATGTGCTTGACCCAGTGGCCGTCGTCGAGTTTCGACAGGGCGCGTGCGACCTGTTCGCCGGCATTGTCCTGAACGTGGTGCATGTAGGCGCGTACGGTATTCAGCCCGAACTGTTCGATCATGCGATCGACTTCCTGAAGGCCGCGCTGGTTGGCCGCGATCTGGGCGTGCAGGTCGCTGAAGTTCTGTTCGAGGTTGCGCACGGGATGGTCGCCGCCCGTGAATACGGCTTCGAGTTCTTCACGGCATAGGTCGCCGCCCCGGACGGCGCGCATCGGGCCGATCAACACGCCTTCGTCGTGGATGGTCTTGCTGTCGGGCGGCATGGAGCCCGGGGTGATGCCGCCGACGTCGGCGTGATGGGCGCGGCTGGCGGTGTAGAACAGGATCTCGCCATCGTCGTCGAAGCAGGGGCTGACCACTGTCAAGTCGGGCAGGTGGGTGCCGCCGTGATACGGGTCGTTGAGCAGGAAGACATCGCCCGGGGTCATGTCATGGGCGAACTCGTCGATGACCGCGCGCACGCTCTCGCCCATCGAGCCCAGATGAACGGGCATGTGCGGTGCGTTGGACACCAGCCGACCGGCCTCGTCGAACAGGGCGCAGGAGAAGTCCAGCCGTTCCTTGATGTTGGCCGACCAGGCGGTCTGCTGCAGGGTCGCGCCCATGTGTTCGGCAATCGACATGAACAGGTTGTTGAAGACTTCCAGCAAGACCGGGTCGGCTTCGGTGTCGGCTTGGAGGGCGCGCTTTGACTCGCGGCGCTCGAGCAGCAGGTGGCCATGGCGGTTGATCGCGGCGCGCCAGCCTGGCTCGAGCACGACCGTGGAATTGGCCTCGATGACGAGGGCCGGACCGTCGATGGCCTGGTCGACCGCCAGTTCATCCCTTCGATACACCGGGGTGTCCGGTAGGCGACGGCCGTCCATAAAGGTCTCGACGCGGTCGGCCGGTTCGGCCTGCGGCCGGTCGGAGTCGATCTCCGTTTCGGCCTCGAGCGCGGGGCTGTGGCCGATCGCCTCGACCAGGCCGGCCTCGACCACCAGGTCGCGTTCTTCCATGGCGAAGCCGAACTGCTGGCGGTGAGCCTCGGTGAAGGCGCGGCTCATTTCAGCCAATGACCCGAAGGGCACGGGCAGGCTGGTGTCGGTGCCGCTGTAGCGCACGCGGCAGGTGCGCTCGACTTCGATTGCCGCGTCGGTGAAGTCCTGCTGATGCAGTTCGGCGACGGCCTCTTCGGCGTGTTGTGCGAAGGCCGACTCCAGTTTGTCGATCAGTGACTCGTCGAGAGGCGCGTTGGCGGCGAATTCGCGGTGGGCGGTGACGTCGGCCAGGCCCATGCCGTAGGCCGAGAGCACGCCGGCGTGCGGATGGATCAGCACAGTCTCGATGCCCAGCTCGTCGGCCACCAGGCAAGCGTGCTGGCCGCCGGCGCCGCCGAAGCAGTTGAGGGCGTAGCGGGTCACGTCGTGGCCGCGTCGCACCGAGACCTTCTTGATGGCGTTGGCCATGTTGGACACGGCGATGCGCAGGTATCCTTCGGCCACTTCGACCGGCTTGCGTGTGTCGCCGGTGGCCTCGCGGATTTCGCGGCACAGTTCGTCGAAGTGCTCGCGCACGATCTCGGCATCCAGCGCCTGGTCGGCGTCGGGGCCGAAGGTGCGGGGGAAGAAATCCGGCTGCAGCTTGCCGAGCATGACATTGCAGTCGGTGACCGTCAGCGGGCCCCCTTTTCGATAGCAGGCCGGGCCGGGATCAGCGCCGGCCGAGCCCGGGCCGACGCGGTAACGCGATCCGTCGAAGTGCAGCTTCGAGCCGCCGCCGGCGGCTACCGTGTGAATTTCGAGCATGGGCACGCGCAATCGAACGCCGGCGATGACCGTCTCGAGGCTGCGCTCGAATTCGCCGCTGTAGTGCGAGACATCGGTCGATGTGCCGCCCATGTCGAAGCCGATGACGCGCTCCAGGCCGGCCATGGCTGCGGTGCGCACGCTGCCGACGATGCCGCCGGCCGGACCCGACAGGATGGCGTCCTTGCCGGCGAAGCTGGCCGCATCCGTCAGGCCGCCGTCGGACTTCATGAACTGCAGGCGCACGTTGCCCAGATGGGCGGCCACGCGATCGGCGTAGCGCTTGAGCACTGGCGAGAGGTAGGCGTCGACCACGGTGGTGTCGCCGCGGCCGATGAAGCGGATCAGGGGGCTGACCCGGTGCGAGAGGCTGACCTGCTCGAAGCCCAGTTCTTCGGCGATGTCGCCGATGCGTTTTTCGTGGTCGGGGTATCGGTAGCCGTGCATCAGGATCACGGCCAGGGCACGGATGTCCTTATCGCGCAGGCTTTCCAGTTGTTCGCGCACCCGGTCTTCGTCGAGGGTTTGCAGGACATCGCCCTCGGCGTCGACGCGTTCCTCGATTTCGACGATCTCGTCGCAGAGCTGCTCGGGTCGGCGAATGTCCAGGGCGAAGATATCCGGCCGGCTCTGGTGGCCGATCCTGAGCGCATCACGAAAGCCGCGCGTGGTGACCAGGGCCGTCGCCTCGCCCTTGCGCTCGAGCAGGGCGTTGGTCGCCACGGTTGTGCCCATGCGCACGTGCTCCATGTGCGCGTCCGGGATGGCCTCGTCCACACCCAGTTCCAGCATGCGCCGGACGCCCTCGATGGCGGCGTCGTCGTAGTGGTCGGGGTTCTCCGACAACAGCTTCGTGGCGCGCAGTTCTCCGTCGGGCGTGCGGGCAATCACATCGGTGAAGGTGCCGCCGCGGTCGATCCAGAAGCGCCACCTTCGTTGTGGGTCGGCTTTGATTGGTGAAAGGGGTTCGGACATGGGGGAGACTTTAGCAGGGGACTGGTTGGCTGGTTGTCTTGTTTGCTTGTTGTCTGGTTCGACAACTGGCCGCCTTGCGGGGCGGCTTTGCCGCGGCAGGATGGCGGGCAGCCGATAATTTGCCGAACCAGCCAACCAGCCAACCAGCCAACCAGCCAACCAGCCAGATTCTCAGGTTTTGAGAACGCTTCGCGGCCATAATGCCGCGATGTCGTTATTCGATGCCGAAAAGACCCTGGACGCCTGGTTCGCCGAAGCTGTGGGCGAGCCCACGCCGGTGCAGCGTTCGGCCTGGCCGGTGTTGCGCGGCGGCCGCAATGCGCTGGTGATTGCCTCGACCGGGCAGGGCAAGAGTCTGGCGGCCTGGCGGCCGCTTGTGGAGGGGCTGGTGAACCGGCCGGCTCGCGGACGTGGGGTCAGGGCGCTGCATATTGCGCCGCTGAAGGCCCTGGCGCGGGACATGACGCACAATCTGGCGCCCTTGCTCGAGGCGGTTGTTCCGTTCAGTGGGCAGGCGCCGAGGATCGGGCTGCGTTGCGGTGACACGCCGCGGTCCGAGCGCGACCGGCAGCGCCGCAATCCGCCCGAGATTCTCTCGACCACGCCGGAATCCCTGTTCGTGCTGCTGGGAAGCCGCGGCGGGCGGGCCCTGCTGCGCAGGGTGGAATCCGTGGTGGTCGACGAGCTGCATGCCCTGGTGGGCAACAAGCGCGGGGCGCACCTGGCACTGTCACTGGCCCGCCTGGACCGGCTGGCGGGCAGGCCCGTGCAGCGTATCGGCCTGTCGGCCACGGCCCATCCAGCCGGGGCCCTGGCGCAGTTTCTGGCCGGCGCGGGCGACTGCGAGATCGTGGCTCCGGATGCACCCGGGCCGGTGAAGCTGGCGGTGGAACTGCCGGACATGCCGCTGGGGCCGTACCCCAACAGCGTGCACTGGGAGCAGATTCACTCTCGCATTGCCGAGCTGGCGGCGGCCGACCGCTCCCTGCTGGTGTTCTGTCAGACGCGTGCGCGCGTCGAGCGCACGGCCGCGACGCTGGACGAGTTGCTCGAAGCCGCCGGGCAGCCCGGTCAGGTCGGCGCGCATCACGGCAGCCTGGATACCGCGCACCGCGAGGCAATCGAGGCACGGTTCAAGGCCGGCGAGTTGCGCGTTCTGGTCAGCAGTGCCTCATTGGAGCTGGGACTGGACCTGGGCCATGTCGACCGGGTCTGCCAGATCGGCGTGCCCGGCTCGGTCAACCTGGTGCGCCAGCGCGCCGGAAGAAGCGGGCATCGGCCAGGTCGGCGTCCGTGCATGCATCTATTTCCACTGACGCTCAACCAGCTGGTCGAGACCCGCGCACTGAAAGACGTGATCGCCGACGGCGGCGTCGACGCCGTCGAGCCGCTGGCGGCGCCGCTGGACGTGCTGGCGCAGCAACTGGTGGCCCTGGTCGCCAACGGCACGGGTGATGTCGACGAACTGCTGGCGGTTGTGCGTTCGGCCTGGCCGTACCGCGATCTCTCGAAGGCGGAACTGGAAGCATTGCTGGCCTCCCTGGCCGATCGGCCTGAACTGATGCCCCATGAGCAGCTCGATCCCCTGCTGGTTGTCGACGGGCGCGGCGGCTACCGCGCCCATGCCGAGGCCGATCGCCTGGTGCTGACCAACGCCGGCACGATTCCCGAATGGTTCGAGTACGAGGTGGTGCGCGTCGATACCGGCGAGGTGGTGGGCAGGCTCGACGAGGAAGTGGCTTTCGAGTCCTCGCCGGGGCAGGTGCTGCAGCTGGGCAATCGGCCCTGGCGGATCCTGCGCGTGCTGACCGGCCTGGTGCGCGTGGAACCGGCCGACGAAGAGCCGGCCGAGATGCCGTTCTGGTTCGGCGAAGGGGCGGGGCGCAGCCAGGAGATGGCGCAGGCCATGCTGCGGGTCATCGGCGGGCAGGGGCCCAATCCGCCGCATCCGCAGGCCCTGCAGTTGCTGGAAGAATCGCGCGCTCTGCTCGGGGCCTTGCCAGCGCCGAATCGCCTGGTGATCGAGCAGTTTTCCGATCCCGGCGGCGACCGCCATATCGTGCTGCATACCTTTGCCGGGGCGCGCATCAATCGCGCCTGGGGCCTGGCGCTCCGAAAGCGCTTCTGCCGCCAGTTCAACTTCGAGCTGCAGGCGGCGGCCACCGACGACGGCGTGCTGATTTCACTGGGCGTGACCAGCCAGTTCGACCTGCCGGCGGTGGCCGGATTCGTCAAGTCGCACAATGTCGCCGATGTGCTCACCCAGGCGATGCTCGACACCCCGTTGTTCGTCACGCGTTTTCGCTGGTGCGCCAACAACGCCCTGGTGCTGCTGAAAAACGGCCTGGACGGGCCGCTGCCCTCACAGCGACAGCGCAGCCAGGCCGAGAACCTGATCGCCTGCGTGTTTCCCGATCAGCTTGCTTGCCTGGAGAATTTGAGCGGGGCGCGTGAGGTGCCCGACCATCCGCTGGTGCAGCAGGCACTGTCCGACTGCCTGGACGATTACATGGACCTGGGTGGGCTGCAGCAGCTACTGGCGCGCGTCGAAACCGGCGAAGTCGAGGTGCATGCGGTTGACACCCAACGCCCTTCGCCCCTGGCCGAGGCGCTGATTCACGCCCCGCGCTATAGCTACCTGGACGAGGACGACGCCGAGGAACGACGCACGCGCAACTTCGAGCGACCGGCCAAGCGGCCGGGCGGATCCGCGGTGCGCTCACGTAGCGCGCCGCGGCCTCCGTCAGGGAAGCGGACGGGCGCCACGAAGCCGCCGGCGCGCACTCCGGGTGTTGCGGCACCGGAGGTGGCCAGCGGCGGCGAGTTGGCGCCGCGCAAACCCTCGACCACCGCGCTCGAGCGATTGCTGGAGCAGTCGGGTTTCCTGACTCAGCGCGAAGGGGAGTCGGGGCTGGGCCTGGCGCATCCGGCACCGGCCGGGGGCTGGACGCGCTGGTTTTCGAAGCTCGTGCGCGAGGGACGCGCCCTGGCGCTGGTCAATCCCGAAACCAGGCAGCGACTTTGGATTGCCACGCCCCGGCTGGACTGGTTCCTGTCACTGGACGGGCGCTGGCAGCCCAGTCCGCCACCCGGCGGCTTTCCGCGCGATGCCCTGCCGAGCGACCGCGGTGCGGTGTGGCAGTGGTTGGTCGAGAGCCGTCGTTGCGTTGAGGGGGAACGGGCGTTCGAGACGGTGTCGACGGTGTTTGGATTGACCGGGCCCGGGGATGCCGAGAACCGTGTGTCGAAGATTGCGTAGGGTGCGTGGAAGCCATGTCACGACATCGAATCGGGCGAGCCGGTATAGTCCCGTCACTGGAGCGACACCCAACGGAGAAATGGGAATGCGAATTCTGATTGCAGTACTGCTGTCGGTTTGTTCCGTTGCCGCCTCGGCCGCCGAGATCGTGGCCGGGCCGATGCCCGGGCATTCGACCATGCGCCAGGTCAAGGTCTGGGTGCAGACCGACGAACCGGCCCTGGTGCAGCTTCGCTACCGCGCCGATGAAGGCGAGGACTGGCTGACGAGCGAACCCGAGGCCACCAATTCCGAAAAGGCCAACACGGCAACGGTGCTTGCCACGGGCCTGGAGCCGGGGCTGCACTACGAATACGAGGTGTTGGTCGACGATGTCGTACAGCCGGCCGAACACACGCAGCGTTTCGTCACCCAGCCGTTATGGCAGTGGCGTGAAGACCCGCCCGACTTCCGTTTCGCACTCGGCTCCTGCGCCTATATCAACCAGCCCGAGTACGACCGACCGGGTGAGCCGTACGGCGGCGACTACCGGATTTTCGATGCCATCGCCGACGCCGAACCGGCCTTCATGCTGTGGCTCGGCGACAACGTTTACTACCGTGAAGCCGACTGGAATTCGAAATCGGGCATGTATGCGCGCTTCAGCCACACCCGGGGCCACGAAGCCTTGTCACGGCTGGTGACCGGCACGCACCATTACGCCACCTGGGACGACCACGATTTCGGACCGAATAACTCCGACCGCGGCTACGCCATGCGCGAGGCTGCTTTGGAGGTGTTCAACGCCTTCTGGGCCAACCCGGACTTCTCGGCTGCCGGAACGGGCGGAGTGACCAACTACTTCGAGTGGCACGATGTCGGCTTCTTTCTGCTCGACAACCGCTACTTCCGCCAGGCCAACTACCGCGTATCCGGTGACCGGACGATCCTGGGCGAGGACCAGGTCGAATGGCTGATCGACGCGCTCAAGACCAGCAATGCCAGCTTCAAGTTCGTGGTTATGGGCGGGCAGTTCCTCAACTCGGCCGAAAGCAGCGAGAGCTACATCAATCTCGCCCCCGGCGAGCGGCGCGAGTTGCTTGACCGCATCGAGGCCGAGCGCATTCCCGGCGTGGTCTTCCTGACCGGTGACCGGCACCACTCGGTGCTGCTGAAAATGGACCGCTATCGCACCTATCCGCTCCACGAATGGACCGTTTCGCCGCTGACCGCCGGATCACACAATCCCGGCGACGAGGCCATGCAGTACGATGTCGACGGCAGTCTCTACACCGAGCGGAATTTCGGCATGATCGAAGTAACGGGGCCGCGCAACGAGCGCGTCGCCTCCCTGATCCTGCACAACAGCGACGGCGAGGAAGTCTGGCGCGGCGAGATTCGGCAGCAGGATTTGCAGCCCTAAGCGGGGCCTGAAACCAGAAATTGACCACGGAAAGCACCGAATGCACGGAAGAATACTGGACCTCTTTTTTCCGCGTCTTCCGTGTCTTCCGTGAATTCCGTGGTCCATATTGACGCTCAGGCCGAGCCTCGTTCAGGTTTTCGTTCAGGCTGACTTCAGGCGGGTCGGGGTACAAAGTGTCCACGCGGCGCGTTTTGCCGTAAGGAGGCAATGACATGAAAACCCTGATGACGCTGGTACTTTCCGCCCTGTTGACGCTTGGCTGCAGCATGACCGGCCAGGTTCAGGCCGATGACGACTACTTCAGTCAGGCCGAGCTCGACTCGATGCTGGCCCCGATCGCGCTGTATCCCGACAGCGTGCTTTCGCATGTCTTGATCGCGGCGACCTATCCGCTGGAAGTGATTCAGGCCGCGCGCTGGTCGCGCGAACGACCGGGCCTGCGCGGTGAAGATGCCGTGGCCGCGGTGGAATACCAGGACTGGGATCCCAGCGTGAAGGCGCTGGTCGCTTTCCCGGAATTGCTCGAGCGCATGGACGACGACTTGCAGTGGACGCAGCGTCTGGGTGACGCCTTCCTGATGCAGGAGGAAGACCTGATCGCCTCGATTCAGTATCTGCGCTCGGAGGCCTACTCGCAGGGCCACCTGGCCAGCAACGACCGTGTCAAGGTCGTGCGCGAGAAGGAGTACATTTACATCGAGCCGGCGCGCACCCGCGTGGTCTACGTGCCTTACTACGACCCGCGCGTGATTTACTCAAGCTGGCGCTGGTCGAGTCATCCGCCGGTGTATTGGCATCGTCCCAGCGGTTTCAGCCTGAGCGTGAATTTCCACTGGGGTCGCCCGTACTATGTCCGGCCGAACTTCTACTTCAGCTCCTTCCACTGGGCACAGCGCCGGGTCGTGGTGGTCAATCATCACCATCACTACTACCGGGATCACGGCTTCCATTCCGGCCGCCAGGTGGCCCGCTTCGAACAGGCTCGCCACTGGAAGCACGATCCGACGCATCGTCGGGGTGTGAGCTATCGCGGCCGGGTGGAGCAGACACGTTTCGTCGATAGCGGCAGTAGCCGGCCGGCTTCGGCGCGCCAGAAGGCAAGCACAAGCCGATCGGCGGTGCGATCGGATCGGCGTGAATGGGCGGCAGAACGCCGTTCGAGCACCACATTCGACCGCCAGGTTGGGTCGGCAACGCGATCAAGCTCGAGGTCGGAGCGTGTGGCCGAGTTGCGCGGCGGTGAACGAGCCACATCAAGGGTCGCCAGTTCTGAACGCGCAGCCAGCCGATCCGGCTCGGCGCGTGTCGAATCGAGCCGCGCGACAGCGCGCAGTCGCACCGTGACCGAACGTGCGCCGGAACGGGCTGCCTCGCGCAGTGGTGGCTCGATCGAATCGACGCGTTCGCCCGCCACGCGCGCGAGCCGTATCAGCGAGTCGCTGCGTAGCGGTTCGAGTTCGCGTACTCAGGCGACCAGCCGGTCGCCGGTGACTGAGCGTTCGTCCGAGCGGGCGAGCAGTCGCTCGTCCGGGCGCTCGAGCACCGCCGGTCGAACGAGCCGGTCTGACAGCAAGCGTTCGTCCGTGGCGATTCCGCGCGATCTGACCGTGCGTTCGAGCAGTAGCAGGGAACGCAGCTCCACGCCTTCGCGCAGCGCCCGTTCGGCGGCACCGGCCGGGAGCACTCGCTCGGCAGCGCCGTCACGCGGCGGAGCCATCATCAATGAGCGCAGTTCAGCCCCGAGCCGGCAGTCGGCTCCGAGTCGCAGCCATTCAGGCAGCCGCGATTCAGCGCCGTCGCGCGCGGAGCCCCGGGTTCGATCCTCTGCCCCCGACCGCGGCCGGAACTCCTCGTCGCCTTCGCGCAGCAGTCGCGCTGCTTCGAGCCCGCGCTCTACGAGGAGCGCGGTCCAGAGCCGCTCACGCGGCGGTGATTCGCGGCGCGGTGGCCGTGGGGGTGAGGAAGAGCGGCGGTAATCGAAACCCTGCTTCAGCTCTTGAGCCGATGCCCGGTTCTTACGATCCAGGAAACGATGGCCAAACACACGATGATGAAGCCGGCCAGCGAGGCTACGCTCACCCAGACGCTGACATCCCCGCTACCGAAGAAGAAGTAACGAAAACCCGAGACGATGTAGACGATGGGATTGAACAGGCTCACCGTCTGCCAGGTCTCGGGCAGCATGTCGATGGAGTAGAACACTCCGCCTAGAAAGGTCAGCGGCGTGACCACCAGCATGGGGATGAATTGCAGGGCCTCGAAGCCCTCGGCCCAGATGCCGATGATGAAGCCGGCCAGGCTGAAGGCAAAGGCCACCATCACCAGGTAGACCAGCATCCACACCGGGTAACCCACATTGAGATCGACGAACAGGTGCGCCGTGAGCAGGATGATCAGGCCCAGCAGCACCGACTTGGTGGCCGCCGCACCCACGTAGGCCAGCACCAGTTCCGCCGTCGAGACGGGGGCGGACAGGATTTCGTAGATGGTTCCCGAGAAGCGTGGCATGTAGATGCCGAACGAGGCGTTGTTGAGACTCTGCGTGAACACCGTCAGAAGGATCAGTCCCGGAACGATGAAGGCACCGTAATTGACCTGGTCGATCTCGCCGATTCTCGAGCCGATGGCCGAGCCGAAGACCACGAAATAGAGCACCGTTGTGAGGATGGGCGTGGCGAGGCTCTGCCACAGCGTGCGCTTGAAGCGCGCCATCTCGAAGCGGTAGATGGCCCAGGTGCCACGCAGGTTGAGCATCGGGGCACTCATCGCTCGCTCTCCAGTAATTCATCATCTTCGTGCACCAGGTCGACGAAAATCTCTTCGAGCGTGCTCTGGCGCGTATTGATGTTGGTGAACTCGATGCCTTGTGCGTGCAGGCGTTTGAGCAGGGTAGGAACGCAGGATTGCTCCTCGTCGGCGGCGAAGCTGTAGTCGAGTCTGCGGCCCTCGTCGGCCAGGGTCAGCGACCAGTCGTCGAGCGACTCGGGCAGTTCGCTCATCGGCGCTTCGAGGTACAGGCTCAGGTGCTTGCGGCCGAGTTCCTTCATCAGCGAGGCGGTTTCGTCGACCACGATGATCTCGCCGCGCCGGATTACGCCGACACGGTCGGCCATGCGCTCGGCTTCCTCGATGTAGTGGGTAGTGAGCACGATGGTCACGCCGGTTCCGCGCAGCTTCTCGATCATCCGCCACATGTCGCGTCGCAGTTCCACGTCGACCCCGGCCGTGGGTTCGTCGAGAAATAGCAATTTGGGTTCATGGGCCAGTGCCTTGGCGATGAGCACGCGCCGTTTCATCCCGCCGGAGAGCGTCATGATGGCGTGGTCACGCTTGTCCCAAAGCGAAAGGTCACGAAGCACGCGCTCGATATGGGCCGGATCGGGGGCGAGCCCGAACAGGCCGCGGCTGAAGCTGACCGTGTCGATCACGGTCTCGAACATGTCGGTGTAGAGCTCCTGCGGCACCAGGCCGGTGTGGCGCCGGGTGGTGCGGAAATCTCGGACCGTGTCGTACCCGTCGACCGTGACGCTACCCGAGGTGGGTGTGACGATGCCGCAGATGACGTTGATCAGGGTGGTCTTGCCCGCGCCGTTGGGGCCGAGCAGGGCGAAGATCTCGCCCCGCTCGATGTCCAGGTTTATCGATTTGAGCGCTTGTAGGCCGCCTGCATAGCGCTTGTCGAGGTTGTCGATTTGAAGCAATGCGCTCATGCCGGGCTCAGAGTGCCTCGCATTTGTAGCCATCCGGCGTGGACAGGCGGGTGACGGCGATTTCGCCGCTGCCGTAGCCGGGCATGTCGTAGGCGACCGTGCCGCTGCTGCAGTCGTCGAAGCTCAGGGTCAGGGTGCCGTAGCCGTCGAAACCTGATTGCGGCGGGTTCTGAAAGCCGACGCCTTCTTCCGTGCCGGGGTGGCTTTGCAAATCCACCGTGACTTCGCTGGCGCCGTAATCAAAGGAGCTGCTACCGATCAGCCAGAACTGCCGCTGCTGGTCGAAGTTGTACCAGTAGACCAGGGCCAGCGGACCATTACCGCCGGCGTCATTGGCGATTTCGATGTTGAAACCGACGCCGGAATTATCGGGGTCGTACCAGGATCCGGAATGCTGTGGCATCAAGGGGAAGCCTTCGGTGCGTGCCGCGCGGAGAATGACCGGCGGATTGCGGGGGAACTGCTGCAATGTCCCAATGGGGGAAGTGATGCTGCTGGTGGGAATCTGCGCGATGGCGTCTACCGTGGACATGCCATGCACCACTTCGCCGAAAACAGCGTACCCCTCGTCGGTGTTTCCGCCGGGGTCGAGGTCCGGGTTGTCCTCCAGATTGATGAAGAACTGCGATGTCGCCGAATCGGGATTGCTTGTACGCGCCATGGCCAGGGTGCCGCGCAGGTTGGACAGGCCGTTGTCGGCTTCGTTGACGATCGCCTCGTAAGTGTCGTCCTGAAAGTCGAGGTGTTGGTCGAATCCGCCGGCCTGGATCACGAATCCCGAGAGGACCCGGTGGAAGATCAGTCCGTCGTAGAAGCCGTCATCAACGTAGCGCAGGAAGTTCTCGACCGTGATTGGGGCGGCCCCGGGATCGAGTTCGATGATGATCGGGCCCTGGTCGGTATCGAGCCAGACGCGCGGATCCTGAGACTGGGCCTGAAAGGCGCAAGTGGCCAGCAGCACGAAGGTAAGGAATTTGCTCATGATATTCTTTAGTCGCTCGGGAAAGCCTGAATTCTACGCCAGGGCGGTACGCAAGGGGTGGCAACGCACCAAAGTACAGGTGACGATGCGGGGCGGAGTTGGGTACCCTTTGGGGCTGGACTCACAAAAGATAGCAGCCAAGACCATGACCGAACCCATGTGGCGGCCGTCGGCCGAGCGTCGTTCCGGGGCCAACCTGTCCCGCTTCATCCAGTTGATCAACCAGCAGCTCGACCCGCATGTGCACGACTGGGAGACGCTGTACCGGTGGTCCGTGGACAACCCGCAGGACTTCTGGAAGGCGATGTGGGAGTTCGGAGACGTGCTGGCCGAATCGCGCGGCGACGAAGTGACCGAGAACTGGCCGGCCATGCCGGGCACGCGCTGGTTTCCGCAGGCGCGACTGAATTTCGCCCAGAATCTGCTCAAGTTCCGCGACGAACGCACGGCGCTGATCTTCGCCAACGAGCAGGGTGTGCAGCGGCGGATCAGCTACGCCGAACTTTACGCCGAGGTGGCGCGTGTCGCCGCTGCACTGCGCGAGATGGGCGTGGTGGAGGGCGACCGGGTCGCCGGCTACCTGCCCAACCTGCCCGAGACCGTCATCGCCATGCTGGCGGCAACGTCCATCGGTGCAGTGTGGTCGTCGTGTTCGCCCGATTTCGGCGTACAGGGCGTGATGGACCGTTTCGGGCAAATCGAGCCGAAGGTGCTGTTCGTCGCCGCCGCCTACCGCTATAACGGGAAGACCTTCGATTGCCTGGCGCGGGTGCGCCAGCTGGCCGAGAAGTTGCCTTCACTCGAGCGCATCGTGGTGACCGGATACATGGATGACGATCCAGATTTATCCGGTCTCGATCATGCGGTTATATGGACCAATTTTGCAGACAACAGCGCCGAAAAAGTAGATTTCGCCCAACTGCCCTTCGACCACCCGATCTACATCCTGTACTCCTCGGGCACCACCGGCGTGCCCAAGTGCATCGTTCACGGCGCCGGGGGCACGCTTTTGCAGCACCTCAAGGAGCTGCAGTTGCACACCGACCTGCGCCGTGACGACCGCCTGTTCTATTTCACGACCTGCGGCTGGATGATGTGGAACTGGCTGGTCTCGGGCCTGGCAGTGGGTTCGACCGTGGTGCTCTACGACGGCTCGCCCTTTCATCCCAGCGGCAAGGTGCTCTGGGATCTGGCCGATGAGGTCGGCATTACCGTGTTGGGCACCAGTGCCAAGTGGATTGCCGCCTGCGACAAGGCCGGAATCAAGCCGCGCGAGACACACAGGCTCGAGCACCTCAAGGCGATTCTCTCGACCGGCTCGCCATTGCTGCCGGAGTCCTTCGACTACGTCTACCGCGACGTGGCCGAAGATGTGCAGTTGAGTTCGATCTCTGGCGGTACCGATATCGTTTCCTGCTTCGCGCTGGGCAATCCGCTGCTGCCGGTGTATCGCGGGGAACTGCAGTGCCGGGGACTGGGCATGAAGGTCGAGATCCGCGCCGACGATGGTCGCGTGGTCGAAGACGAGACCGGTGAACTGACCTGCTCGATGCCTTTCCCCTGCATGCCCGTCAAGTTCTGGAACGACCCTGACGGCAAGCGTTATCACAGTGCCTACTTCGAGAAGTTCGAGCACGTGTGGTCGCACGGCGATTACGCCCGCCTGACCCCCACGGGCGGCGTGGTGATCTATGGCCGCTCGGATGCCACCCTCAATCCGGGCGGGGTGCGTATCGGTACCGCGGAGATCTACCGCCAGGTCGAGAAGCTCGACGAAGTACTCGAGTCGATCTGCGTCGGTCAGGACTGGGAAGGCGATGTGCGGGTGGTGCTGTTCGTCCGGCTTCGCGACGGTGTCGAACTCGACGATGAACTGCGCGACCGCATCCGCAAGACCGTCCGTGCCAACGCCACCCCGCGCCACGTGCCGGCAAAGATCATCGCCGTGCCCGACATCCCGCGCACGGTCTCGGGCAAGATCGTTGAACTGGCCGTCCGCGACGTCATCCACGGCCGCGAGGTCAAGAACACCTCGGCATTGGCCAACCCCGAGGCGTTGGAGCACTATCGCGATCTCGAAGAGCTTGAGTCCTGAAGGAGTCTGGAACCACGGAAGACACGGAATGCACGGAAAAGGCAGCGAGGTCTTTAATTGATTCAGTGACTTCCGTGATTTCCGTGGCTCAGTTTTTTTCCTGAAGAAACTGCGCAAGAAGTGATTTCAGCACCGGCAATGCCGACTCAAGGCGGTGGTCGCTGTCGAGCAGGTGGAGGGCGGCCTTGCTGGCTTCGGCGAAGCGCAGGCTGTGTTGCCAGGGGATGATGTCGTCGTGCCAGCCGTGGATGACGGCAATGCGATCGCATTTCGGGGCATAGCTTTCGGGTATCACGCCTTCGGGGACACGGTCCTCCAGGTACAGGGCGGGCGCCATCAGGAACAGGCCGGTGACCGGTACGGCTTCAGCGGCGTGCACGGAAACCCATCCTCCCATCGATGAACCGACGAGAATCGGCGGCTCGGCCTGTTGACGAATCGTCTCGATCAGCCGCTCGGCGCGGGCAGCAGGCTCGTCCTGCAGATCGCGGTAGTCCACGGCCAGGGTCTTGAAGCCCAATTCATTTGCTACGGGCTCGAGTTCTCGAATCTTGAGGCTGTCGGGGCTGGAGAGGTGGCCGTGGCTGAAGATGACGCGCATGGGCATTGAGTTCATTGGTGTTGTGGTTTTTCGGTGCTTTGGTCGGCATTGTTGCATCGTCGGGGTGAGGTGCCAAGCGCTGACCGTGCAGGAATCTGGAGCCACGGAAAGCGCGGAAGACACGGAATAGGCCGCTGTTTCTCTCCTGAAACTAATCTGGGCCTATCAACCACAAGAACGCGAGTACGCCATGGAGCGCAATGCTTTCTTGTTTTTTTCCGTGACTTCCGTGCCTTCCGTGGTTTCATGACCAAGGACGCTTTCGCTTAGAATCAACGCATGATCGAGGGAATTCTGATTGCTGTTCTGGTTGTCCTGCTGGTGTGGGGCATCGTCGTTTTCAATCGCCTGGTGCGCGCTCGCAACCTGGTGCGCAACGGCTTTGCTGACATCGATGTGCAGTTGCAGCGAAGGCACGACCTGGTGCCGCAGCTGGTCGAAGCGGTGCGGGCCTACAGCGGCCATGAACAGCGTGTGCTCATGGATGTGACGGCCTTGCGTTCGAGGGCGCAGGAGGCCGAGGGCAAGGGGCAGGCGCAGGCGATGGCCGGCGCGGAGGTGGCGCTTGCCGCCGGGTTGGGGCGGCTGTTGTTGCTGGCCGAGGATTATCCGGATCTCAAGGCGACTGAGAATTTCCAGCAGCTGACGAACGAACTGGTGGAGACCGAGGATCTGCTGTCGCACGCTCGGCGTTTCTATAACGGTGCGGTGCGCGATCTCAATACCCGCATTCAGCAATTTCCGGACCTGCTGGTCGCTCGCCTGACCGGTTTCGAGGAAGCGACCTTCTTCAGCGCCGAGATCGAGGCGCGTTCGGCGCCCGGCGTCGCGGGATTGCTGGGGAGAAGCAACAAGGACTGAGGGACAAACGGATGAAGCGATTCCTGTGGGCGCTCCTGCTGCTGCCGGTGATGGCGGTGGCCGAAGAGCGCATTGTCGAATTTGCCAGCGAGATCGAGGTGAAACCCTCGGGTGAGCTGGTGGTTGTGGAAAACATCACCGTGGTGGCCGAAGGCCGCGATATCCGACGCGGTATCTATCGCGATTTTCCGACGCGCTATGAAGACCGCAGCGGTCGTCGCATGACCGTTCCGTTCGAGGTGACGTCTGTGCGTCGCAACGGTCAGCGCGAGGACTGGCATACCGAGTCGATCAGCAATGGTGTGCGCGTGTACTTCGGCAGCGCGGACCGGATGCTGGAACATGGCGAGCACACTTACGAATTGATCTATCGGACCGAGCGCCAGATCGGTTTCTTCGAGGACTTCGACGAGCTCTACTGGAACGTCACCGGCAACGCCTGGGGTTTTCCCATCGAGCAAGCCAGTGTCGTTGTCGAGCTGCCGCCGGGCGCGTCGCCCGACGATCTGCGTCTGGATGCCTATACCGGCGCCCAGGGCGAGCAGGGCGGCGATGCGGTCGGCGAGGTGGTCAGCGGCAGCCGCGTGCGATTCGAGACCACCCGCCGCCTCGCCCCGCGCGAGGGGCTGACGATCGCGGTCGGCTTTCCGAAGGGCCTGGTCAAGGAGCCCACGGCAGCCGAGAGGCGCGAGATGTTCCTGCAGGATCATCGGATAGCGGTCATCGGTGGACTCGGCACCCTCCTCGTCGTGCTCTGGTACCTGCTTGCCTGGACACGGGTGGGCCGCGACCCTGACGGCGGAGCGATCTATCCACGCTACGATCCGCCGGAGGGTTACTCCCCGGGCATGCTGCGCTACGTCTGGAAGATGGGCTACGACAAGACCTGCCTGGCCGCCGCCCTGGTCAGTCTGGCGGTGAAGGGCGCGATCAAGCTCGACAAGGACGATGACGACTACGTGGCCGAGCGCCTCGACGGCGAGACCGATTCCACCACCGAGCGCAAGTTGCTGGAGATGCTGCTCTCCCGGCAGGGCGACCGGATGACATTCGAGCAAAGCAATCATTCCGACATACGCGCTGCGCTAAAGGCGCACGAAAAGGCGCTCTCGGGCCGCATGGAAGGACGTTACTTCCAGCTCAACCGATGGTGGGTGATCCCGGGTATCGTGATTTCGGTGGCCACCCTTCTGGCCATGGTGCTTTCCCTGCCAGGCGAGGAGAAGTTCGCGGCCGGCTTCCTGGCCGTGCACCAGTCGATCTGGAATATCGGAACGGCGGTGCTGATGATGCGCGTCTACCGGACCTGGCGCGACCTCAAGGGCGTCACCGGCCTGATCGGCGCCATCGTGTTGACAGCATTCAGCCTGCCGTTTCTGATCGCAAGCATCGTGGTGCTGGGTATCTTCGGCAATATGATCGGCTGGCTGCCGGGCCTGATCGTGGTCCTGATCGCCGTCGTCAACGGCCTGTTCTGGAGCTGGATGCGCGCGCCGACCTTGCGCGGACGCAAGCTGCTCGACCAGATCGAGGGCCTGCGACTGTACCTGACAGTAGCCGAGCGCGATGAGATCGAACAGCGCCATGGCAAGGCACCGCCGCAGACCTTCGAGGAATTCGAGCGCCTGCTGCCCTATGCCGTGGCCCTGGACGCGGCCGATACCTGGGCCGAGCGCTTCGCCGCCGAGATCGAAGCGGCCGCGCAGGCGGGCACGGCACAGTCGCGCCACTGGTACCCGGCCACAATCAGCGATGGGCGATTCACCGCGGCAGGCCTGGGCTCGGCCCTGGGCTCGAGCCTGGCCAGCGCCACCGCATCGGCCTCGACGGCGCCCGGATCGAGTTCCGGCGGCGGGGGAGGTGGATCCTCCGGCGGCGGAGGTGGCGGCGGAGGTGGCGGGGGCTGGTAGATTCCCTTTTTGTTGGAACCACGGAAGGCACGGAATCCACGGAAGGACCAAAAAATGCAAGAATGACGGATCACGGGTCAGCTTTGGCGGTGCCTTCAGAGTGTGTGAGTTCCCGTCGTGTAGTCAGGGCATGATTTTGAAACTTTGCTCGAGCCCAACTCACTTTCTCGGGCTTTCCAGGTTGTTCCCATTTCCGTGTGTTCCGTGATTCCCGTGGTTCCAGGTTTATTCGTCCAACCGAACAGGTGATGGTATGACATCCAACCCGACCCGCAATCTGGCGGTTTTCTGCGACTTCGAGAATATCGCTTTGGGCGTGCGCGATATGCGCTACGAGGCTTTCGATATTCAGAAAGTGCTCGAGCGCCTGCTGCTCAAGGGCAATATCGTGGTCAAGAAGGCCTATTGCGACTGGGGCAGGTACAAGGAATTCAAGCCGCCGATGCACGAGGCGGCCTTCGAATTGATCGATATCCCGCATGTTCGCATGTCGGGTAAGAACTCGGCCGATATCCGAATGGTGGTCGATGCCCTTGACCTGTGCTACACCAAGGGCCATGTCGACAGCTTCGTGCTGCTCAGTGGTGACTCGGACTTCTCTCCCCTGGTTTCGAAACTGCGAGAGAACAACAAGACGGTTATCGGCGTTGGTGTGAAAAGTTCGACTTCCGACCTGCTGATGGCCAACTGCGATGAGTTCATTTTCTACGATGACTTGATTCGCAAGAAGCCGAAGAAGCCTGTAGCGAAGAAGAAGTCCTCGAAAAAGAAGACGACTGCCAGCGCCAAGCCGGTCGACGACAAGCAGCAGGAGGCCTTCGACCTGGTGCTCGAAACGGCCGAGGCGTTGTTTGCCGACCGCGATGCCGAGGAAAAGGTGTGGGGATCGATGGTCAAGCAGGCCTTGAAGCGCCGCAAACCCGGCTTCAGCGAGTCCTATCACGGCTTCCGCAACTTCTCGGAGTTGTTGCAGCAGGCCGAGAAGCGGGGGCTGCTGGAGTTGAAGCCGGACGAGAAGTCCGGCGGCTACATCATCCAGTCAATCAAGGCGGAGGAGTAGCCGGCGCGAAAAACCATGGAACCACGGAAGGCACGGAATACACGGAAGGGAGAATCCAGGTTCGTGTCTTCCGTGATTTCCGTGGTTCCATCGGTTTTCAGTCCGAGTTGGTCCCGGTCCTGGCTGGGGTTTCGTTGAGATGATGGATCGTTCTCTGGGGGAACGGGATCGAGCAGCCGGCGGCTTCGAGTTCGGTCTTGATCTTTTCGAGCAGCTCGCTGCGCACGACCCAGTAATCGGAAGTCAGCACCCATGGCCTCACTGCGAAGTTGACGCTGGAATCGGCCAGGTCCATGACCAGGATGGCCGGTTCGGGATCCTTGAGTACCTTATCGTGGTCGGTGATCACCTTCCAAATAGTGTCTCGCGCGACCTTGAGATCATCACCGTAACCTACGCCGATCAGCAGGTCGCAGCGGCGTGTTTCAAAGGCCGAGTAGTTGGTGATCGGGCTGGAAGTGATCTCGCTGTTGGGCACGATCACGCTTCGATTGTCCGGCGTGACCAGATGCGAATGAAAAAGACCGACACGCTCGACCGTGCCCGACACGCCACCGGCCTCGACGAAGTGCCCCTTGGTGAAGGGCCTGAACCCGACCAGCATCACCCCGGAAGCGAAGTTCGACAGGCTGTTCTGCAGCGCCAGGCCGACAGCCAGGGCGGCGCCACCAAGGATCGCGATCATTGGCGTTACGGAGACGCCAAGGTAGCTGATGGAAGCCAGAATGACGCACAGCAGCAGCAGACCGTAGAGGATGGTGCCAAGGAAAGCAATCAGCATGGCATCGAGTTGACGCTTGCTCAGGGTCTTGCGTGCCAGCGCGGCGATGGCCTTGGCGACCCAGCGGCCAATGATGAAAATCAGCAGTGCACCGATCACCTTCCAGGCGATCGCCAGGATCTGCGCCGTTTCGAGGTTGGCGTACCACTCTTGCAAGCTTTCCATGCGAGTCTCCCTGATTTTTCGGGTTATTGCGGAATCATGATTCAGCCCATGAGCCTACGTCAAGAATGTCGCCGGGGTGTCAACGCCGGGATTAGTTCCCGAACCCTGTAACCACGGAAAACACGGAAAGGCACGGAGGGCCTTACTGGATTTATGCAGAGTCCGTGTATTCCGTGGTTTATGGTTTTGACCTAGATTTACTTGGGCTCCAGACGCACGGCACCGTCGAGACGCAGGGTCGTGCCGTTGAAGTAGGCGTTTTCGACGATGTGCGCGGCCAGGCGGGCGAACTCCTCCGGCTTGCCGAGTCGCTTGGGGAAGGGAATCGACTCGCCCAGGGCCTGCTGCACTTTCTCGGGCATCACATCGACCATCGGGGTGTGGAAGACGCCCGGCGCGATGGTCATCACGCGAACGCCGAAACGGGTAAACTCGCGTGCCATCGGCAAGGTCATGCCGACCACGCCGCCCTTGGAGGCGGAATAGGCGGCCTGGCCGATCTGTCCTTCATAGGCGGCCACCGACGCCGTGTTGATGATCACACCGCGCTCGCCATCATCGTTGGGCTCATTGTGCTGCATCAGGTTGGCCGCGGCCTTGCCTACATTGAAGCTGCCGACCAGGTTGACCATGACCGTCTGCGAGAAGATATTGAGCGGCATGGGGGCTTCGCGACCGAGCACGCGGCCGGCACCCAGGATGCCGGCACAGTTGACGGTGACGTTGATTTCGCCAAGCCAGTCCTTCGCATCCGACAGGACCTGTTCGACCTGCGATTCGCTGGTGACGTCGGTCTTGAAGAACTTTGCCTTCTCCTCCCCGAGCTTGCCAACGGCCTCAGCGGCCTTGTCTTCGTTAACGTCGAGCAGGGCGACTTTCCCACCGAGCGAAACGAAGTGCTCGGCCACGGCAAGGCCCAGGCCCGATACGCCGCCGGTGATGACGGCTTTGATCTTGTTGGTATCCATTGGTTTTCTCCTGGTTGTTCGAAAATCAAAATCTTTGGAACGCAAAGCAGCGAAGCAGCGAAGAACGCAAAGAAGGACCTACAGGTTATTGACGACGCGAGAAATGCCGTGCTTGATGAGTCGTGTATTCCAATTGATTAAGAGTCCTAACTGAAGGCCCGTCAATTTCAAGTAGGTAAAGACCTGAGATTTGTGAACCGGCAGAACCTCTTGCGTCACTTTGTTCTCGATTAGAACAGTGTCATGGACCAGCATGTCCACCCGAAATGCTTTTTCGATCTCCAGTCCGTCGTAACGCAGTGGGAGCAGAACTTCTGTAGCAACCCTGTACCCGCGTTTTTGGAGCTCATGCGCCAAGCATGCCTGATAAGCCGACTCCAGTAGACCAGGCCCAAGAGCGCTGTGCACCTTGAATACACAGTCCACTGTCTCTCTCGCAAGACCTTCCAGTTCCGATCGATTCATGCCTGTAGGCTTTTAGTTCATCTCTTCTTTGCGTTCTTTGCTGCTTCGCTGCTTTGCGTTCTAAAGGTTTTTCACTTCCAGAGCCTTTCTAACTCCGCTTGAGGATCGCCTGGCCCGTCTTTGAGCGGGGCCGGTCGAGTTCGCCGGCGATCCAGTCGCCGACTCGGGCGAGTTGCATCAGGTCGACGCCAGTTTCCAGGCCCAGACCGTGGAGCATGTAAACGACGTCCTCGGTGGCGACGTTACCGGTCGCGCCGCGGGCGTAGGGACAGCCGCCGAGGCCGGCCACCGAGGAGTCGACCACGCGCACGCCTGCGTCCAGGCAGGTGTAAATGTTGGCCAGGGCCTGGCCGTATGTATCGTGGAAGTGAACGGCGAGCTGTTCCATCGGGACCGAGCGGGCGACGGTTTCGAGCATTTCACGCGCCTTGTTCGGCGTGCCGACGCCGATCGTGTCGCCCAGGGAAATTTCGGCACAGCCGGCGTCGAACAGAGCCTCCGCCACCCGCACCACGTCGGCAACCGGCACGTCACCCTGATAGGGACAGCCCAGTACGGTGGAGACATAGCCGCGCACGCGCACCCCGTCTTCCCGGGCACGGGCCAGTACGGGTGCAAAACGTTCCAGCGATTCGGCAATCGAGCAGTTGATGTTTCGCTGATTGAAGGCCTCGGAAGCGGCGGAAAATACGGCCACTTCTTCGGCGCCCACCTTTCGGGCACGCTCGTATCCCTTCTCGTTGGGCACGAGGACCGGGTAACGTACGCCCGATCTCCGCTCGAGGCGCTCGAAGACTTCCTCGGCATCGGCCAGTTGCGGAATGGCGGGGGCGGCGACGAAGCTCGTCGCCTCGATGACGCCCAGGCCCGAATCGGCCAGGCGCTCGATCAGCTCGATCTTGACCTGCGTCGGAATCGTGTAGGACTCGTTCTGGAGCCCGTCACGCGGCCCGACCTCGACAATGGTGACCTTGTCAGTCATCGCCTCAAACGAGTTCGATGGCAATTGCCGTGGCCTCGCCACCGCCGATGCACAGGCTGGCAATGCCGCGCTTGCCGCCGCGGTTTTTCAAGGCGTGGATGAGCGTCACCAGGATGCGTGCACCGCTGGCGCCGATCGGATGGCCCAGAGCGCAGGCGCCACCGTTGACGTTGACCTTCTCGTGCGGCAGCTCGAGTTCGGTCATGGCTGCCATGGTGACGGCAGCGAAGGCCTCGTTGATCTCGAACAGGTCGACTTCCTCGGCCTTCCAGCCAGCCTTGTCGAGCACCTTCGAGATGGCGCCGACCGGGGCCGTGGTGAACCATTCCGGTTCCTGTGAGTGCGTGGCATGGGCAACGATGCGTGCCAGCGGCTTGGCGCCGCGGGATTCGGCATCGGACTCGCGCATCAGGACCGTGGCGGCCGCACCGTCGGATATTTTCGAGGAGCTGGCGGCGGTGATGGTGCCGTCCTTGGCAAAGGCCGGGCGCAGCTTGGGCATCTTGTCGACCGGGCAGTTGGCCGGTTCTTCGTCGGTGCTGACCTCGACCTCGCCCTTGCGGGTCTTGACCGTCACCGGCGTGATCTCGGCGGCGAAGGCGTCGGATTCGATCGCCGCCAGGGCGCGCTCGACCGAGGCTTTGGAAAAGGCGTCCTGCGCGTCGCGGGTGAAGCCGTACTTGGCCACGCACTGCTCGCCGAACTGGCCCATCATCTGGCCGTCATAGGGGTTCTGCAGGCCGTCGAAGAACATGTGGTCGAGGAATTTGGCATGGCCCATGCGCAGGCCGCGCTCGGCCATGTAGGGCGCGTTGGTCATCGACTCCATGCCCCCGGCAACCACGATATCGGCCGAGCCGGCCAGCAGCGCGTCGGCGCCCTGCATGACGGCCTTCATGCCCGATCCACAGACCTTGTTGATGGTGGTGCAGCCGGTGCTGACCGGTACGCCGGCACCGAGGGAGGCCTGGCGGGCCGGTGCCTGCCCGACGCCAGCCGGCAGCACGCAGCCCATGATGACTTCGGAGACATCCTCGCCGCGGATCCCGGCGTCGCTCAGCGCCGCCTGGATGGCGGCCGCACCCAACTCGGGCGACTTGACCGGTGCAAACTGGCCCTGGAAGGAGCCGACAGCGGTACGACGGGCGGAAACGATGACAATGGAATCGGTCATGGGGGGCTATCCGTGTTTGTGGGACTCAGCCGGCTATTATCGCATGAGGAACGATCGAGGTTGGGCAGACCGGCCTGTGTTCCGGCGGGCGGTCCGTTCTTGGGCTGAGGGTTTTCCCCGGTTTTCGTGGGTGATCTCCCGGGTGGTGGCACGGGCCACGGGAGGTCGATACTCGGTAGCAATTCAACCGAGGTATTTCCATCATGAAACGCCAATTGATTCCAATCGCCCTGTGCCTGGCCTTCGCCGGTCATGCCCAGGCCGATGTTGCGATCGACCCCTTATTGCAGCAAAACATGGATGCCGGCGAGTGTCCATGCGAGGTCATTGTCACGTTCGAAAAACGTAACGACCTGAGCCAGCTCGACGTGCTTGGCCTCTCGGCGCTCAAGCTCGAAGTGCTGCCCATGGCCGGCCTGACGCTGAGTAACGCCGAAATCGATCTGGTCTCCGGGTTGAGCGGCGTCGAAAGCATCTACTTCAACGCCCCGCTGGAGTACTTCAACTACAACTCCGGACAGATCACCGACGGCCACCTGATGCACGATACGCTCGATATCAAAGGTCGTGGGGTGACCATTGCCGTGCTGGATTCGGGCGTGGACGCAACCCATCCCGATCTCGAGTTCGGCACCAAGACGATCGAGAACGTCAAGATCATCGGCGACCTGGGCCTGCTGGGCGGGCAGACTCTCTACGCCGAAGGCCAGCTCAATACCGACACCAGTTCGGGACACGGAACGCATGTCGCCGGAACGGTGGGTGGCACGGGTGAAGTCTCGGCAGATGATCCTCGGCGGCCGTATGCGCTGGCCGGCATCGCCCCGGAGTCCGACATTGTGGGACTCGGTGCCGGTGAAGCCATCGCCATTCTTTACGCGCTGATCGGCTTCGACTATGCCATCGGCAACCAGGAACGACTGGGCATCGACATCATTACAAATTCCTGGGGTGCCACCGGCGGGCCCGAATTCGACCCCAACAATCCGATCAACAAGGCCTCCTACGAAGCGTATCGCCGAGGTATGGTCGTGCTGTTTGCCGCCGGGAACGACGGTGCCGAAGACACGGTCAACCCGTATGCGCTGGCGCCGTGGGCGATCAGCGTGGCAGCTGGTACCCAGGACGCCCAACTGGCCGATTTTTCCAGCCGGGGCGTGCCGGATCACCCTTACAAACACCCCGACATCACCGCGCCAGGCTCGACCATTACCTCGACACGTGCAGTCAATACGCCGCTTCCCCTGCTGGGCCCGGTGCTGGACCCCGAGTACTACACCTATTACGCGACAATGAGCGGTACCAGCATGGCCACGCCCTTTGTCGCCGGCACGGCCGCCGTGCTGCTCGAGGCCAATCCCATGCTTTCGCCCGACCAGGTGCTCGACATCCTCATGGAAAGCGCCGACCCGATGTTCGGCTACGAGTTTCACGAGGTGGGTGCCGGACATATCAATGTCCTCAATGCGGCCGTCCTGGCCCAGGAAACCGACGGCGAGCGCATCGAGTTTCTCGAGGGGCAGTCTCGTTGGTCGGCCAGCGGCGAATGGAACCGGATCGACGATACCGATTCGCGCCTGGCGCTTTCCGGAAAGTGGCGCAGCCGCAGCCATGATTCGGCCGAGGGCGGCAGCGTGCAATGGATCGATTCCCGCCGCGGGGGGCATGTTTTTGGACGTTTTTCGGGCGACACCTTGCAGCTTCCTCTGCCGCGCGACAAGCAGGGCGGTGTGGCTGATGTCTATATCGACGACCATTTCCATGGCCGGGTCAGTTACTTCGACGATGTCACGACCATGGCAGCGCGTGCATTCTCCGGTCTGGGTGCGGGTATTCACACCGTCGAGCTGATTCCGATCGACGGACGGACCTATTTCGATGGGTTCAGGATTCCCGGTGAATTGTTCGATATCGATGCCGAGTTGGTCGAGGAGACCACGGTGTACACGGGCACCATGGGGCCATCAGCCGAGAATGTGTCGGTCGAAATGATCGACTTCGAGGTTGAGCCGGGCACTATTCGGATCGAAGGAATTCTTGACTGGGACGTGTTCGCCGACCTGGATCTGCGACTCTACGACCCCAGCGGCCAGGAAGTCGCCTCGGCGGCATCGCTGGAACAGCCTGAAATCGCCGTGGCCGATATCAGCGAAGCCGGAACCTACACCTGGGTTATCGAGGGCTATATCAGCGTGCTTACCAACTACACCCTGGAGAGTACCGAGACCTCGGTAAGGATCGCCGACTGAGCATGCAAGTGATTATTTCGATCTCCGGAATCGGGGCCGCCAAGCGCGGCCCCTTCTTCTTACTGCAGCGCCTGGGGACTGGAACCGATCTTGCGGGCCGCCGCCAAACGGATCCCCCGGGTGCCGGTCACACGGGCCATAGCCAGTAGATCGAAGTGCTGGTGACCACCATCAGTATCAGGTTGAGTGGCGCACCGACCTTGGCAAAGTCGGTAAAACGGTAAAGCCCGGTACCATAGATCATGGTGTTGGTCTGGTAGCCGACCGGGGACAGGAAGCTGGTCGAGGCGGCGAACATCACGATCAGCACGACGGGAAAAATCGGCATGGCCAACTGGCTGGCGACACTGATGGCCACCGGCACCAGGATCACCACCGAAGCATTGTTGCTGACCATTTCGGTCAACACGGTGGTGATCAGGTACAGGGCCATGAGTACAAGCAGGGGATGCCAGCCGCTGGCATTCGTGGCCAGCATCGTGGCCAGCCATTCGGCCGCACCCGACTTGGTCATGGCGATGCCAAGCGGAATCACGCCGGCAAGCAGAAAAATGACGTTCCAGGACACGCCCGAGTAGAGATCCTCTCGCGTCAGGCAGCCGCAGAAGAACATGGCCACCACGCCGATCAGCGCGGTAATGACAATCGGCAGCGGTGTGAGTGTGGCCGCCAGAATCACACCGGCGACGACCAGGCCGGCCGACCACATGCGAGCGGTATCGAAATCGTCCTCGAAGGTATCGAGGACGACCACGTCGGGGTGGCGGCGCAGGCGATCATGCGCGGTCGAGGAGACCTGGACCAGCACGATCTCTCCCACAGTCAGCCGCTCTTCGGCCAGGCGCTGTGAGTCGACCGACTCGACCTCCAGTCCAACCACGCGGGCCTGGTAGCGTTGCCAGAAATCAACTTCACGGCCCGGTGTGTTCTCGAACACTCGATCGTTGCGCAGCAAAAGGCGCGTCAGGTGGCCGTCGGAACGGACGCGCCGCGCCTGGCCAAAATTCGACAGCACTTCGACATCATCCGACTTGATCAGATCGGCGACCTGCCGACGGTTGCCGCGCAGGTGCAGGATGTCGTTCACCTTGAGCCGCGTTGTCGCCGCGCGTTTGATATGCGAGTGTTCGTCGCGCACCAGTCGGACGGCCTCGGTGCCGGTGCGTTCGTCGAAGCCCGCCTCTCTGATGCTCTTGCCAACCAGGTTGCTGCCAGAACGGACCTGCACTTCAAAGATGAAGCTTTCTTCGTCCGTGTCGTGAACCTGTATGCGGTCGCGCTCAGGCATCAGCCAGCGGCCGATGAACAGGAAATAGATCAGGCCGGTCGCCAGAACGATCAACCCCAGATGCGTGAACTCGAACATGCCGATCTCGCGGCCAAATGCCTCGGATTCGGCCAGCAGCGAAGAAGCCAGCAAGTTAGTCGAGGTGCCGACCAGGGTCAGCGTACCCCCCATCATGGCCAGGAAGCTCAGCGGCAGCAGCAGGCGGGAGGCCTGTGAGCCCGAACGCTTGGCCATATCGAGCACGAGTGGAATGGCCACCGCAACCGCGGCAGTGTTGTTGATCAGCCCCGAGACCGGTCCGACCAGCAGCGCGATGATCGTGATCTGACGCCATTCCGGCCCGCTCATCCAGGGGGCCAGAAGCTTGCCGAGGCGGTGAATCAGCCCCGAACGCTGGACGCCGGCGGAAAGAATGAACATCGCCAAAACCGTCACCGTGGCCGGTGACGAAAGCCCCGAAAGTCCCTCGCGCACGGTCGGGAATGCCGACTGCAGGTCGATGCCGCGCTCGAGGAGCCAATCGGAGTGGAAAAGCAGCGGAATCGCGGTGACGGAAACCAGAATCAGGAAAGCGGTGACGTCGAGCGGAAACTTCTCGCTGGCGAACAGGTACAGCGCGATGCCGATGATGAGGAAGACGAGCCCGATCTCGACGGTCATCTCGAACTCTTTGCCGGCTTGTTTGCCATCATCGAAATGGTAACCACGGAAGCCACGGAATTCACGGAAAGATCAACCGGTGTGGAGGAAAGACACCTTATTGTGCCCCATGTGCGTCGGCATTGGAGTCGACGTCACGCGGGCAGCCCCCTGAATTCCCAACCGTGTGTTCCGTGATTTCCGTGGTTTCAATATTCAGGCGGGATCAACTACGGCCAGCGGCGAGTTCGCGGCCGATGAGCATGCGGCGAATCTCGTTGGTGCCGGCGCCGATGTCGTAGAGCTTGGCATCCCTGAGCAGCCGACCGGTTGGGTATTCGTTGATGTAGCCGTTGCCACCCAGGGCCTGGATGGCTTCCAGTGCCACGTTGACCGCGCTGGTCGAGGCGTGCAGCAGGCAGGCGGCGGCGTCGATGCGCGAGCGCTCGCCCTGGTCGTAGTCGGAGGCGACCTGGTAGGCGAAGCCGCGCGAGGATTGCAGGGCGGCGTACATGTCGCCGATCTTGGCCTGCATCAGACCGAAATCCGACAGGGTCCGCCCGAATTGCTTGCGTTCGGCGATGTAGGGCAGCACGTTGTCCATAGCCGCCTGCATGATGCCGATCGGTCCGCCCGAAAGCACCAGGCGCTCGGAATTCAGCCCCGACATCAGGATCTTCACGCCGTCGTTGACCTCGCCGAGCACGTTCTCTTCGGGAATCTCGCAGTTCTCGAACACCAGCTCACAAGTATTGGAACCGCGCATGCCGAGCTTGTCGAGTTTCTGGGCCTTCTCGAACCCGTCGAAGTCCTTTTCGACCAGGAAGGCGGTCATGCATTTGCTGCCGGCATCCTTGCCGGCGGTGCGCATGTAGACCAGTGCGACATCGCACTCCGGGCCGTTGGTGATCCACATCTTCGAGCCATTGGCGACCCACACGTCGCCTTTCTTCTCGGCCCGGCAGCTCATCGATCCGACTACGTCCGAGCCCGCACCGGGCTCGGACATGGCCAGTGCGCCGACCCATTCACCGGAGACCAGTTTCGGCACGAATTTTTCGCGCTGGGTATCGCTACCGTTGCGGCAGAGGTTGTCGAGGCAGAGGTTGGAGTGAGCGCCGTAGGACAGGCCTATGGACGCCGAGGCCCGAGAGATTTCCTCCATCGCCACCAGGTGCGCCAGGTAGCCCATATCCGAGCCACCGTGCTGCTCCGGAATGGTGATGCCCAGAAGACCCATCTCGCCCAGTTCCTGCCACAGCTCCTGCGGGAACTCGTTGGACCGGTCGATCTCCTCGGCGCGCGGGGCGATCGACTCCTCGGCGAAGCGCCGGACGGTCTCTCTGAGCATTTCGATGTCTTCGGAAAGCTTCATCGTCTGGTGCCTCGTTAGATGGCAGAGTTCATGAAACCGCAGATTTCGCAGATGTACGCAGATTGCTCCGGAGGAGCGAATGGCCCGGACTCGAAGATCTCAAGGCCAATGAGATTAAGGCTTTTTCGGTCTCTATCTGCGTGAATCTGCGCAATCTGCGGTTTCAAGTACTCGAGTTCTCTAGTGATTCCCGCGCTCACGGCCCGGGAAGCGGTGTGCGCGGCCCATGAAGGGCAGCTTGAGCTTGCCGACCATGGCGATGCGTTCGGCGGCCATGCGGTCGGCGGCCTTCCAGGTCGGAATGCCGTCGCGCTCGGCGATCTGGAAGATCTTCGAGACGTTGTAGTAGATGGCACGGGTCATGCGCTTGGCACGTTCGCGGTTGTAGCCTTCGAACTCGATCGAAACGTTCATCAGCCCGCCGGCATTGACCGCGTAGTCGGGTGCGTAGATTATGCCGCGTCGTTCCAGCTCGTCGCCGCAATCCTCGGTGGCAAGCTGGTTGTTGGCCGCACCGCACACGATCTTGAACTTGAAGCGCGGAATGGTCTGTTCGTTGACCGTTGCGCCCAGTGCGGTGGGTGAGTAGACGTCGGCATCCACGTCGTAAATATCGTCGGTACCGACCGCTTCGCAACCCATCTCGACGGCGGCCTGGACGGCTTCCTCGTTGATGTCGGTGACAAAGACCTTGGCATCTTCCTTGCGAAGCAGCTTGACCAGCTCCATGCCGACGTGGCCCACGCCCTGGACGGCGTAGCTGTACTTGCCGATTTCCTCGTTGCCGAACTGGCGCTGCAAGCTGGCGCGAATGCCCTGCAGGGTGCCGAAGGCGGTGAATGGCGAGGGGTCGCCCGAACCGCCGTGGACCTGGTGAACACCGACCACGTTGTCGGTTTCCTGGAAGACGTACTCCATGTCGTTGACATCGATACCGACATCTTCGGCCGTGATATAGCGGCCGTGCAGGGAATCGATGAAGCGACCGACGGCGCGGAACAGCGCTTCTGACTTGTCCTGGCGTGGATCACCGATGATGACCGACTTGCCGCCGCCGAGGTTGAGGCCGGCAACTGCGGCCTTGTAGGTCATGCCACGCGACAGGCGCAGCACATCGTCGAGGGCATCCTGCTCGGTCGCGTAGGGCCACATGCGCATGCCACCGAGGGCCGGTCCGAGCGTGGTGTTGTGGATGGCGATGATGGCCTTCAGGCCGGCATCCTTTTGATGACAGAAGATGACCTGCTCGTGCTCGGTCGTGTGGATGGTTTCAAACAGATTCATTGACGGTCCTCCAGGGCCTGCGCCAGTGAGGTCGCAAGCGTTTCCGCCGATCCCCGTCGAATCGGCCGGGTTTGACTAGTTGGTTGACACGCCCGGCGGTGCAAGGAATCCGGGCCGCGGTTACCTGACCCGCCCTTTCATGAAGGCCGGCGAGGCAGCCGCCTATTTTAGCCTGAACCGGAAGGGCGTGCCAGTTTCGCTCAGGGTGTCGGCACGGCGGAATCTGCACCGGCAGGGGACAGGATCGGGAACTGCGGGTTTCCGGCTGCGGCTTGGGCGGACCACTCGGCCGCCAGATCCGATTTGTTCAGTGACCAGGCTAGTCTTGCGGCGGCATCGATCAGAGCCGCATTCTCGGGCATGCGCTCCGCCATGATCGTTGCGATCTCTTCCCAGATCCGGCCGATCACCGGGTCGTCCCGGACAGCCCGGCTCATATTGATGGCAATTTCGGCCCGAGTGACCAGGCACTCCAGTTTTAACCAGTCAATATTGTCGCTGGTCCGGCTCAGGCGCTCAGCCTCGGTCAATAATGCAGATTGTTGATCAGGCGGTTGTCTATGGGCCCGGGCTGCCAGGATCTCGGCAATCAGGCAGCCAAACTCCTGGCGCTCGGCCTCGGGGCGTTCCAGTCGACGGTAGATGGCCATAGCCTCGTCGGCCGCCCTCTCCAGGCGCTCGGAGCGGACGGGGGTACTGAATCGATACTGGTGGCGGAGTATGCCGGCCAGGTTGACCAGGCCGCTCTCGTGATCAGGGTCGAATGCCAGTAAACGGCGCAGGACGTTCTCGGCCCGGGCCAGCGCGGGCTGTGGATCCTCGCCGCCGCGCTGCTGAAACTCTGCCAGTCCCCACCACAGAAGGGCCAGGGAATTGTACGGCGTGGCGTAGTCCGGATAGCGCTCGATCAGGGCCTCGAGACCTTCGTCCAGTCGGTCGTGATCCGACATTCGGTGGAGGCCGCGCTCCTGCCGGTCGTACATCAAAAAAATCTCGGTGGCCATCGCATTGTGGACCAGTCGGCGGTCGTCGGGCCGAATTGCAGCGGCGCGCTGCATCCATCGAATCGCCTCTTCATGAGCAGCTTCTCCGGCAATGGAGTTCCCGCGGGTATTGCGTGATGTGGCGATGGTCGTCCAGGTCACTGCCAGGTTGTTGATGATATTGACGCTTCCGGGAAACTCCTCGTGCGCTTGTTGAAGAACATCGAGGGCTCGTTCCAGGTACTCGGATTCCGGTTGCCCTTCGCCCATGGCCCACCGGCCCTTGAGTTGCAGCGCGGTGCCCAGTGCGAGCCGCGCGGGGTGGTTGTCCGGTGCGAGCTTGAGCGCCCGGCCAGCCAGCTCGATCGCTTCGTCAAGCAGGTGCACGTAGTCCTCGCGCGCCCTCAGCTTGCGTTTGGCCGTTTGCCACAGCCAGTAGGCCTTTGCGGCAAGCAGGTTGGCGTCCTCGCTACGAATGGCAAGCCCGGTGCCGCAGTGTCCGATGCGTTCACGACTGCCTGGGGTATCAGGGTCGTAGGCGGTGTTGAGCGGGTTGGCTTCCACGGCGGCCAGCTGGCAGCGGGCCAGGTGGGCAGCAGCGCTGGAGCGTGCGGTGTCGATCAGGTTGGCCAGCGCACTGTCGATTCGTTTGATACTGGCCGCGGCCTTTTCCTGTTCGCGCATCAGTTCCAGGCCGGCCTCGGCGGTCTGGTGCTGGGCGAGTATCAGCAGGGTGTCCCAGTCGTCGGGGGTTGCCGGCTCGATGCCTTCGATCCACTCCAGGGCCGTGCCTTCGCGCTCTCCAAGGCTGATTCGGACCAGCCGGTCGGTTTCTGCCGGCAGATGGTCGCGGTAGGGCGCCAAATCACTCAACAGGTCGCTGCGCGCCCGGTGGTCCAGTTCGGGCAGCAATTCGGGATCGACCGACAGGCTGCGCTGGATACGCGCCTCGTTGTATTGCCGCAGCAGCGAGCGTGTCGCCCGGTTGGCGGTTGCCGGCTGCCGCAACCCGGCCTGCCAGGCGCTTTCGGCCAGTTTCAGGGCGTCTGCGTAGTCACCCAGCTCGTAGTGCAGGTCGGCCATGGCTGAATGGACCTCAGCACTGGCGTGCGGCCCCGTCCGACGGGTTTCGCGTTCGAGTCCATCCAGGGTCGCCAACGCCTGCTGTCGCGTTTCTGCCTGGTCGTGCGGCGGGCGCATCTGGTCGATATACCAGTCGCTGCGAACGCGCTCGGCACTGGCGATCAGACCGCGCGCCGTGGCGAGATCGCGCTCACTTTGCTGCCAGCTCCACAGGGCAGCGGCGGCGCTGGCCGTTACCAGTGCGATGGCCGCCAGGCCGGTCAGTGCCAGCGCCGGGTTTCGACGTGACCAGCGTTGCAGGCTGTACAGGCGGCCAATTCTCCGGGCCTCGAGCACCTGTCCAGTGCGAAAGGCATGAATATCCGCCAGCAGTTTTCGCGCGCTGTCATAGCGGTCGGTCCGCCGATACTCCAGGCACTTGGCCACGATCCGCACCAGTCCTTCGGGCAAGTGGCGGCGCATGCCCGAGATCGGCGCGATGTCACCGGAGGCTGCCTGCAGCATCATCGCCACAGGCGTGTCGGCGTCGAAAGGCAGGCTCCCGGTAAACAGCCGGTAGAGGATCACGCCCAGAGCGAATATGTCGGCACGGGCATCGATGTGCTTTTCCCCGCGCGCCTGCTCCGGGGCCATGTAGCCGGGCGTGCCGATTGCGTGTCCAGTCACGGTCAGCGTTGCGTCGCCGGCCTGGCGGGCGAGCCCGAAATCCATCACCCAGGCATGCGGACCATCATCGGCTTCCTCGACCAGGATATTGGCCGGCTTGAGATCGCGGTGAGTCACGCCTCGCTCATGTGCCAGCGCCACGGCGGCCAGTACCTGCTCGAAAACGGCCAGTCGCGCGTCCTGGTCGGCGCCCTCGAGCGCCTGGTCGATGGGCTTGCCCTCGACCAGGTCCATGGCGATGTAGTGGCGTCCCAGATGCACGCCGGTCTGGTGGACACGCAGGATGTGCGGGTGCTCGAGCCCCTTCTGGGTTTCGGCCTCGCGCACCAGGCGTGCGATGGCCCCGGGGTCCTCGGCCTTCAGGTACTTGACGGCAATATCGCGGCCGAGTGAGGGGCACCAGGCGCGAACCACCTCGGCCGAGCCGCCGCTGGCGAGCGGGACACCGGTTTCCCAGTCCAGCGGATTGGTATTCACGTCATTCGGTGACAATACCCAGCTCCTGGATTCGCCGATAGAGCGTCGAACGGCCAATTCCCAGCTGGCGGGCCGTGTTGCTGATATTCCCCCCCTGGCTGGCCAGGGCCTGCTGGATTGCCGTTCGCTCGGCATGTTCCAGGCTGTCTTTCAGGGTGGTTGTGCCGGGCATTTCTTGTTGCTCGGCCAGGCGGATGCGGTCCTGCAGGTGGTCGGATCGGAGCGCTTCGCCGTCTTCGAGGAACAGGGCGCAGCGCTTCATCTCGCGTTCGAGTTCGCGTACGTTGCCCGGCCAGTCGTAGGCCTTGAGGCGGTCGAGTGCCGCCCGCGAAATACCGCCGAAGGCAATGCCGGACTTCTGACAGGCACCCTGCAGGAAGTGGGCGGCGAGATTGGCAATGTCCATATGGCGCTCGGTCAGCGATGGCAGACGGACTTGCCAGTCGGCGATCCGGTGGTAGAGATCCAGGCGGAAGCGGCCGTCCTCGACCAGCCGATTCATGTCGTGGTTGGTGGCCGAGACCACGCGTACGTCGGCGGGGCGCGGCCGGTCACCGCCGATTCGAAAGACTTCGCGTTCCTGCAGCACGCGCAGGATACGCGCCTGGGTCGCCGGCTGCATGTCGCCGATCTCGTCGAGAAACAGAACACCGCCGTGCGCTTGTTCGAACTTGCCGGCCCGCTCGGTGACACCCGTAGCCACGCCTTTCTCGATGCCGAACAGTTCGGCATCGAGCAAATCCGCCGGCATGCTGGCGCAGTTGAGGGTGATTAAAGGCCTTTCAGGCCCGCCGGCAGCATGCAGAAAGCGCGCAAACAACTCCTTGCCCGTGCCCGAATCGCCCTCGATGAGCACGTTGATGTCGCTGTCCGCCACTCGGGCGGCCTGTCGATAGAGTGAGTGGAGTCCCGGGTGGCCGCTCGGCGGCACCGGCTGTGGCGGGGCCTGGTCGGACGGGTTGCTGTGGGTCTTGCCTTTGGCCCGGCGCGTGGTTTGAGCCGTCAGCTGCACCAGATTGAGGGCAAAGCCGGCCACGGCTTCGAACGCGGACGGCGCGATGCTGCCTCTGGCGGCCAGTTCGATGCACCACAGGCCGTCGCAGTGTCGGTGCTGGTCACCGGCATCGGCATCCCCCAGGCCCGATTCGACGATGATCGAGTCATCGCGCAGCAGGCGCCAGCGGCCGGCGATGACCTTCGGCAGGCAGTCGATGATGCAGGCCGCATGCGTATCCGGGGGCAGGCTGCGCAGCCTGGCGATGAGCTCGGGCAGCTGGGCAATGAAGAACTGTGCCAGGCGATCACTGGCCAGGGTAGGCGGGATATCGGTCAGGGCAAGGGCAGTGGCGGCCCTGGGCTCGGGCTGCCCGACTGCGATTTCGAATTCCGCCGCATCTTCAAGGCGAAATTCGGCGCGAACATTGCCGAACTGCAGCCGGTCGCCGGTTACAAAAAATTCCGCCCCGACGATGCGCTGTTCGTTGATGCGGGTACCGTTGGTGGAATCAAGATCCTGCACCAGCCAGCCGTCGGGCTCGCGCTTGAGGCAGGCGTGGCGGCGCGACACCGAGATCTCCTCGATGACGATGTCGCAGTCGGCGCCGGTGCCGATGGTGCATTCGTCTCCCTCGATGACGAAGCGACGGGTCCCCGACTCCAGATTCATGCACAAGACTGCTTGCTGCATGCCCTCAATTATCTGACTGTCCCGATCGAAAGCATACTCCAGGCCCGGAGTTTTCGCACCTGGTTTGTCCCGCTCGAGGGAATGGTGTCCCGTGCATGACACATCTGCCTGATCAGGATCGCCGGTATGGGCCCGTTTTTCCAGCGGTTCAACCTTGGCACGGAAACTGCTTACAAGCCGCCATCGAATGAATCAACGATGGGGACCTGGCGCATGAACGGAAGCACAGTCATTCAAATGAGCCTGCCAACTCTGATGCTGCTGGTCTGCATTGCCGCGCCGATCCAGGCCGGTGAAACCGAAACCTTTTCGATCGACTGGTACAGCATTGATGGCGGTGGAGCCGTGCAATCCACCGGCGGAGATTTCGATCTGTCCGGCACCATCGGCCAGGCCGATGCCACCGCTGCCCGCGTTCTGCAAGGCGGGCAATGGAAGCTGACCGGTGGCTTCTGGGCCTTGAGCCTGGAAGACCTGGCCGATCGCCTGTTTGGCGATCGCTTCGAAGCCGAGCAAGGAGACTGAAATGCAGCGCACTATCACATTGATCATCCTCGCCGCCGTTGTGGTGATGTATACGGGCACGGCCATGGCCAACACCACCATCAGCTACCAGGGCCGGCTGGATGCCGGCGGGCAGGCCTTCGACGGCAGCGTGGATATGGTGTTCGAACTGTTCGACGCCGAATCCAATGGAAACCCCGTGGGTTCGCCTGTCGCGACCAACGGTGTGCCCGTGCTGCAGGGGCTGTTCCAGGTCGAGCTCGACTTCGGGGCGCAGGCCTGGGACCTGGGTCGCTGGTTGCAGATCACGGTTGACGGGCAGTTGCTGTCCCCGCGCCAGAAAGTAACCGCTGCTCCGCTGGCCTCGCGAGCCGAGACCGTGATCGAGGAAGCGGTGGGCTCGCAGGAGCTGGAGGATGGCGGGGTGCAGGCCGTCGACATTGCCGACAACAGCATTTACACCAATCACATCGTCGACGGCACCATCACTGGCGCCGATACCGATAAGAGCTTCTGGAACGCAACGACGCGGGGCAGCCTATACGTCAAAGTCGATCAACGGACCATCAACTTCTTGGGTTCGAGGGCTAACGCTACTGCAGCCTGCGAAGAGGTTGAAGATATTCCGGTCAGTGGCGCCTGCGTCTTCAGTCCAGAAGCTGGTTCCAGTCTTGGGTTGGAATCGTTCGAGCCGACTAACTGGGGTGATCCGATGGGCTTGGCTGCCTACAGTTGCGTGTATTCAAACAATGCAAACGTGGCCGGCACCTTTGAAGCCCGTATCCACTGCCTTGACACCACTCCATGACTAGCGAAGGACATGCCACGAGTGCGAAAAAGCGCAACACGAAAAGTACGTCAATCCTATTCATCTTGAGCGCTCTTGCAGCGGCCGCGCTGGTGAACCGCTTTGCTTCTACGGCTGCAGTGTCGAGTACAAGATGGACCGCATGCCTTGAGGATGCGTCTGCAGTTATTCCCGTTGTACGACACATCAATGGAGCTTTTACACACTGAGAGATCGATCATGCAATATGCGAAACGATTCCCTTTCTTTATTGCCAGTGCCCTGGCGTTACTTGGAGGTGTGCCGCCTTTGGTGACCAGTGCGGCTGCGCAACCGATTCACTCCAACCTCATTGCCAACGGCGATTTCGAGGCGTTCTCCGACTGGACGTTGCTCGATGCGCCGCTCTGGGGGAGTTCCTCGTTCGATCCGGACTATTTCTGCAACTCGCCCAACCCCACAGGTTGCTTGCAGGCATCAGTCACGCCGATTGCCTCCTCGGGCGAGCGCCGGGTTTCCAGTGCGTGGCAGTGTGTGGATGTGGAACCCAACCGGGCCTATGAAATGTCGCTCGATATTCATGGCAATTTGGGTAATCCGGGTAGTTCGTCAGCTCGCATGCTGCTGCTCGACGTCACCGGCAACCCCTGTCCCGAAGCCGATTCGCCGCCGCAAATCGGTGACTCTTTCGCCAGCGCGTTCTTGTTCGAGCCCTTTGGCTGGGGATCTGCCTCCGGCGTAGGAATTGTTCCGGCCGGCGTCACCCGGGTTGCAACCGCTTTGCATTCGACAACCGGGTCATCCAGCGAGAGCGCGAAATTCTTTTTTGACAATGCCGTACTGGGCAAACTCCGCCCCGATGTGAGTGTTCAAATGAGTGTCAGTGCGACGGAGCTCGATCCATTGCAACAATTCACCATCGAGGTGAGCTACGATTCTCAGTACAACGGGACACCGCTGGATCTCCGTATCATTCATGGTGATCGGATCTCCCTGGTTGGCTACGTTTGCGACGCGGGGGCTGTCGTCGATGCATCACAGGGTGGTGAGCATTTCTTCAGGTGGTTCAATATTCCGGAGGATCCGCAGCCGCACACGCGCAGTTGTACCATCACCGCACGCGCTGATTCTGGATTCGCTGGCGTGGTGGGCCTGAATGCTGTTGCCGATTGTGCGGACTGCGATGGGGACCTCAATCCCGGGGATAATGATGTATCCATTCCGGTAGAGATTTTGGAAGCGCCGGATATGTCGGTTTCGGTGGCTGCTTCCGAGTTGCCGGAAGCTGGTGATGAATTCAACGTGTTTCTCGAAGTTGAGAACCTTGGAACCAGTAGCGAGCCACTTCTTACGATGGTATCGGTGGAGATCAGCGAACCGATGTTGTTTCATTCAGTAACGGGTGAGCATTGTTCGTTGACCGAAACGATGCCCGGCCTGGTTGAGGGGGCGGTTTGGGTGAGCCACGCATCTCCGAGCGAGTGCCAATTGGCATTCGGCATTCCCGAGGACCAAGTGGCAATGGGCGTTGATGTCGCGGTCTACAGCGTGACTGACCGAGATTACATTTCCAGTAACGATACCGCAGTGGCAAGTTCGCGGATCGTCAATCTTACGGTCAACCGCAGCATTGACGGCTGGGATGGCTCGCCGGGTGACGGCATTTGCGAAAGCTCGTCCGGCAACGATGACTGCTCGCTGCGTGCCGCGGTGATGGAGGCCAATGCCCTGGCTGCGGCTACCGGGCGTACGTTTACCGTAAAAGTCCCCTACTCGCCGTTTTCCTACACGCTCGCTCGCACGAGTGGGGAAGATGAGTCGCTCCATGGCAGCCTCAAGATCAAACGGCGCATGCACCTCGTCGGAATACCCGATGAAGATGGCAACTTACCTTTTGTTGTCGGCAGCTTTCCAACTGTCGAGACCGACCGGCTGATCAGAATCGGCAATCCGGCCAGTTTTGTTCGCATAGAGAACATGCATTTGCAAGGCCAGGGCCTCGTGCCAACGGACACGGATGGGAATGGCACCGACGGCGGGCTGATTTTGCACCAGTCCGGCGAGCTTGTCCTGAGTAACGTGACCCTGACCGATGGTATGACGGACGGAAGCGGCGGTGCCCTCCACAGCGCCAGCGACGATGGCAATGGCCACTTGACGCTGGAGCAGGTGAGAATCTTCGATAACGAGGCCTCTGATGGGGGAGGGTTGACTTTTATGCCTGAGAGTTTCGCCACTCTGTCGGTCATCGATAGCAATGTTCATGACAATCAGGCCAACGCAGCGGGTGGCGGCATCCTGGCCTGGAACTCGGGTGGGGGCAGTTTGCCTGCTGTCGCCATCCAGCGTTCGGCGCTGCATGGCAACGCTGCGCTACTGGGTGGTGGTGCCTACCTCTACGGTGTTTTTCTTGCCCAGGTGAGCAACAGCACGGTCTCGGGAAATATCGCGGAAACCTCGGGCGGCGGCATCTCAGTCGAGGCAGCGACATCGCTGGCGGTCAACAACAGCACGATTGCTTTCAATGAGGCAGGGCCAGGTGACAATAACTCAGGAAATGGGGGCGGTCTGTACGTTAATGCCAACGCCACGGCCACGCTCTACAACAGCATCGTCAGCTCCAACACGGGAAAGGAGGCCTGTTCTAGGCCCAATCCTTCGCTGCCGCCCATCTGTGTACCACAGGCCGCCAACTGCTACGGATCCGTCGATTCGGCGGGCTATAACGCGATGGCGGGCGATTCGGAGTGTGCGTTCAACAGCGGGGGTAGCGATGACGCCACGCATGTCCAGCTCGGCGCCTTGGCCGACAATGGTGGCTCCACGCCGACCCACGCGCCGGCCTCGTTTAACTGGATCGTGGACGCTGGCGATCCTGCTTGCCTGGATCGGCCCGGTGGTGAGCCCTTGCTGATTGATCAGCGGGGCGCCGTCAGACCGGCCGACGGTGACGAGGATGCAACGGCGCAATGTGATCGCGGTGCTTACGAGCTCTCAGAAAACGCCCGGGTCAGCGTGCTCGTCGACGATGCCGCACTCGGGCGGGTCCAGTCCAGCCCCACCGGCATCTGGTGCGGAGAGGGTACCAACGACAGCTGCAGTGCCTTGTTCAGCCTGGATGCGGAGGTAGTGCTCACCGCCACGCTCGCATCGGGATCGGGTGGTGAGTTCATCGGCTGGGAGGGGGCCTGCGCCGGTCAGGGGGCAGTCTGCACTGTCACCGCAGCAGGCAATGTCGAGACGACGGCGCTGTTCGTGCTGGCTGCTCAGCCCGACTTTCTGCTTGGCTGCGAGGGCGGGAGTACTGTCGAAGTCCAGGAAGGCGGCACGGCACAGGTCAGCTGTAGCGTGGAATCGGTCAACGGCTACAGCCAAGCCGTGTCGCTGCTGTGCTTTGAAAGCGCGACTTCGATTGATTGCCAGCCCTCAGCGGTGAGCGTGACCCCGCCGGCCGACGGAAGCCAGAGCTTCACGCTCAGTGTCAACGCTGGCCAGACACCGCCCGGAGACTACTCGCTCCTGGTCGAGGGCAGCGACGGGGAAAGGGTCCGGCAGGCCGGGCTCGGGCTGAGTGTCGTCGAACCGGTCTCCGGCGCTCTGTTCTCGGATCGGTTCGAGCAATAGTTCCGGAATTGGTGTTTTGGCGGCGGATTGCCTTCAGTCTGGAACTTCGGCTGCCGGGGATGCTTCCGGCAGCCTGTTCAAGTGGCAATTAGTCGAGGGCGACTTCGACGCTGAACGCGCCGCGCAGTTCGCCGACCGAATACCCGCGAGCCTGGTCGTCGGGGTAGGCCGCTTCGATAGCGTCTGCGACTGCCGGACTGATGTCGCTGCCGTGGCACGCGGTGCACAGGGGCTGGGTTGGAATGGCTTTCATCCAGTGTCCGTAGCGGCGCTCGCCGTCGTTGCGGATGGCGAAGGATTCGATCTCGCCGGGTGCCTTGCCGGCGGCAAGGCGTCGTTCGAAATCTTCCATGGCGCGGGTTTCCCACCGGTCGGGTGCATTGTCGGGGTTGCGCACTTTTAGCGAGGTGCGGCCGACCTGCAGTTGTTCATCGGATATGGTCTCGGCGATCTGCGGTGCCTGGTGCCTGCAGACCTCGATGCCCGCTACCGGGCCGCCTTCGGCGATGGCGGCCTGCAGTGCCTGCTGCAGCTGGCTCCCGAGTTCCCCGGCGGCGGTCCGGGCCTCACTCACCCAATCTGGCATCCGGTCCTCGACTGCGAAGACTGAGGTGCTTAGTGCGGCGAATAGCCCCAGGGTCAGCCGGCGCATTAGTTGAACGCTTTTCCGGGTTGTTTGCCAATGGCCTTGAGAATCCTGGCCAGGGGGCAGAAGCCGGTAAAGGCAGCCTGGAACATGTTCAGGCCCACGAACGCCGTCAGGAACAGCCAGTAGACGCTGTGAACCTGAGACAGCACGAGGCTGAGCAGGATCATGAAGCCTGCAAAAGCAAAGACGAGTCGATCGATATTCATGGGGACTCCCTGCCGTCGTGGCGGCTTTAAGATTAGATAAATCTAATATAAAGTCGTTCGCTCGAACTTGCAAGGAAAAACGCCAACCGGTTCAGCCCGCGATGGCGCGGATAATCAGGAAGAACATTACCGACAGCAGGGCGCCGGCCGGGATGGTGATGATCCAGGACATGAAGATCGAACCGACGGTGCGCAGGTTGATCGCGGCGATGCCGCGGGCCAGGCCGACACCCAGGATGGCGCCGACGACCGTGTGTGTGGTCGAAATCGGCAGTCCCGTGCCGGAGGCCATGACGATGGTGGCCGCGGCCGCCAGTCCGGCCGCGAAGCCGCGCGAGGGCGTCAGCGTGGTGATATTGCTGCCGACTGTCGCGATCACGCGGTGTCCGTAGGTAGCCAGGCCGACAACGATGCCGCCGCCGCCCAGGATCAGGATCCAGACCGGGACGATGGCTTCCTGATTCACGCTGCCGCTGCTGGCCACGCTGACCACGGCCGCCACTGGACCGATGGCGTTGGCGACATCGTTGGAGCCGTGTGCGAAGGCCATTGAGCAGGCCGTGACGACCATCAATACACCGAATATGCGCTCGACCGTGTAGTAGTGAAAGTCGGTGTCCTGCAGGTCGGTATCGGGAATGCGCATGATGAAAACTGTGCCGACGCCCGCAATGATGACGCCCAGGGCAACGGCCAGGCTGTAGGCATGGATCGGATCGAGATCGATGCCAATGTGTTTGAGGCCCTTGAACACGGTCACCAGGGTCATGAAGAACCCGGCCAGGAAAATATAGCCCGGCACCCAGCGGCGGGCAGCGCGCAACGGATCCTTCCGGTCGAGCACCAGGCGCTGCACGCTGGTGAACAACAGCCAGGCGATGAAGCCGGCCATCAGCGGGCTGATCACCCAGCTCATCACGATCTGGCCGACCTGGTCCCAGTGAACGGTCGAGAAGCCGATTCCGATTGCCGCAAAACCGACCACGGCACCGATGATGGTATGGGTGGTCGAGACCGGCCAGCCGCGTGCCGAGGCGATCAGTAGCCAGGTCCCGGCGGCCAGCAGGGCCGCGAGCATGCCGAAGACCAGCAGCTCGGGCTGGCCCTGTAGCAGAGATGCATCCACGATACCCTTGCGGATAGTGCTGGTGACACCGCCGCCAGCCAGCACAGCGCCCCCGAACTCGAATATTGCGGCTATAAGAATGGCTTGCTTGATCGTGATGGCGCGTGAGCCCACCGAGGGCGCCATGGCGTTGGCCACATCGTTGGCGCCGATGCCCCAGGCCATGAACAGGCCAAACAGTGCCGCCAGGATGATGTAGAAAATCGCCTGTTCCATGAAGCCTAGGTCCCCGGGGTTCTGGTGGTTTCTAGCGTGCGATCATCAGGTGCAGTCGGCTCCCGACCCGTTGGGCAAGGTCGCCGAGATCACCGGTCCAGTCGATGATCTTGTAGAGAAACATCACGTCGATCGGCGGCAGATCCCGTTCAATTTCGAACAGGCGTGCTCGCAGCTCGACCTGAAGGCTATCGCTGTCGTTCTCGACCCGATCGAGTTCCTTGATCATGCCCATGACCAGTTCGATCTCGCTCCCGCGAAATCCGGTTTCGAACAGTTCGTCGAGTTCGTTGACCGTCTTGTGTGCCTGGAGTACGGCGTCGAGACAGCGATCGGCAAAGGCCAGGTACGTATCCTGCAGGGCTTGTGGAAAGGTCATGCGCCGCCCCAGCATGAGGCCGGAGATGTCGCGTGCCTTGTTGGCAATACGATCCTGTACCGAGAGCATCTCGAGCACATCGGTGCGCGCCACCGGCATGAACAGAGTGCGCGGCAGGTTGAGGCGCAGATCACGCTTGAGATCGTCTGCTTCGTGTTCGAGCCGGACAATGCTCTTGCGGACTTCTCCGGCGCCCGTCCAGTCGCCGGCCTGGGCGGCGCGGACGAATTCCGGGAGTTGCTGGGCGCAGGCCGCAGCCTTTTCGATGTGCTCTTGCAGAGGACGAACCGGCGACTGACCGAAAACTCGTGAAATGTAACCGCTTGGATTCATGAAATTTTCTAACCCGATTGGGCGTGGCCGGCAAGTGATTGGCGCGAATTGTAGCAGTTTTGTGACCGAATCATGACGGTGCTCACGGAGATTGCGGTGAATTCCTGTCACCGGTTGGTGAGCGATCGGTGAATGCTGGCATAATGGGCTGAAGTTGTCCGTGTAATTGTCAATGGCCCGCGACAAGGCATCATCCGACTCGATCTGGAGCCGCGAAATGATCGTCCACCCTTCCGATCTGGAGGTGGGCAATTTCGTGGTGCGCCTCGATATTCCCTGGATCGATACGCCATTTCCCCTGCAGGGCGTGCTCATCGACAACGAGAAAACCCGCGAGTGGTTCGAAGATCACTGTGAGTGGGTGGTGATCGATCACGAACGCAGTGACACGCCGGTTTCGAAACCGCTCAGACGTCCGGCCGGGACCCAGCCTGCCGAGGATGAAGCGCCGCAGCTCTCGTCCAGCCTGGAGCACCCGGCCAATGCCCTACGCGGTGAGCGCATCGACAAAGACAGCGTCGGGGTCGCATTGCGCGCCTACAATCTGATCGACAGCCAGGCGCGACAGATGATTCGTGGCTTTTCCCAGCGCGGCACACTGGAAATCAAGACGGCCGAGAAGGTCGTGGCCGAACTGGCCGGTTTCCTGCAGCAGAATCTCGCGGCAATGGTATGGCTGACCCGCATCAAGGATCGTGACGACTACACAGCGCAACACTCGATCAACTCGGCCATTCTTGCGCTGGGTCTGGCGCATGCACTGGAGTGGCCGCCAGACATGATCGAGAAGGCCGGCCTGGCGGCGCTGCTGCACGATGTCGGCAATGTCGATACCGATGCGTCCATTCTCAACAAGCCCGACCTGTTGACCGAGGAGGAATATCGCCACGTCAAAACGCATACGCTCAAGGGATACGAGATGCTGTCGACGCGTGACGAACTGGATCCGGTGGTGGCACTGGCCGCGTTGGAACATCATGAGCGTACCGACGGCAAGGGTTACCCCTACGGCAAGTCGATTGGTGACATCAACCAGATCTCGCGCCTGGTCTCGGTGGTCGACGTTTACGATGCCGTGACCTCGCAACGAAGCTACCGGCCGGCACGCTCACACCACGACGCCCTGGGCGTTCTTTGGCGTGGGCGTTCGCACAAGTTCGATCGCAAGATGGTCGAAACCTTCATTCACTTCCTTGGCTGGGTAGCACCGGGCACCCTGGTGCGCCTGTCGAGTGATGAGCTGGCGGTGGTCGAGGAAACGAATATCATGCACGGCTTCTATCCGGTCGTGCGCAAGCTCGTTCAGGGTTCGGCGGGCTATCGGCCGGGTGAGCGTGTCGATCTGGCGGAGCTGCGCGATGCCGACGGCAACCCGCTCATCCACATCGATGAGGTGTTGCCGGACGGTCTGCCCGGCATCAATGTCAAGGCCATGCTGGTGTCGGCACTCGACTGAGCGCGCCCAGGCCATAATTGGCTAGAGGGTTTCCGGTAATGCCTTCGCGGGTTGCAACGTTCAGAGGGAGAAAAACATGAGCCAGCTCGATCGCTTTCGTCGATTGCTCGGCATGCGACAGCCGGACGACCGTCGGAGTACCCGGCGGAAGAACGCGCGCAAGGGTCTTCGGGTACTGATCGTGGACGATTCGCAAACGATCGTTGCCGCTCTCGGCCACATGCTCGGCCAGAACGGCTATGAGACCGACAGCGCCGACAGCGCCGAAGCTGCCCTGGAAAAGGCCCGGACCGATCCGCCCGACCTGATCTTTCTCGACATCGTCCTGCCCGGGATGAGCGGGTTCTCGGCCCTGCGCCAGTTCCGGCGCGATCCGGCGACCGAGTCGGTTCCGGTGATCATGATCAGCGGCAATCCCCAGGCCGTGGAGGAGTTCTATCTGAAGAAGATCGGCGCCGACGATTTCATGAAAAAGCCGTTCGGTCGCTACGAGGTCTTTTCCCGCATCGAGCGCCTGGTCAGCGACGGTGAGTTACCTGCCCGGGAGCGGCCGGCAGCGGAGCCGGCAGATCTCTGATTTCGTTCTTGACCCCGATCAAAGCTTCGTACTTGCGACTCGAATAGACTTCCGGCCGGACAGGCGAATAACCTCGAATGACGTTTTGAATTCGGATTTGTGACGATTTCATATTGCTGTCATATTCCTGCCACAAAATCTGCGCGCAGTGGCTGCGGCCTGATCTGAAATACACAGCGGGAAACGTCATCATGAAGAAACTTGTTCTTGTCACCGGCTTGACCGGCATCTGCCTGGCCCTCATCGCACTGGCCGGACCGGCGCAGGGCCAGGAGGCTCCAAACCGCGGCTGGGAGTTCGGTGGTGACCTGCGTGGCGGTTTCTATGCCAGCGAGCGCGACGGACGCGACGGCAATGAGAGCAGTGCCGAGAGCCTGCGTGGCCGCTTCAGGTTGTTCGCACAGCGCGAGCTTTCCGACAACTGGTTGTTTCGGGGGCGAGTGGCCACCTGGGTCACCACTGACGGCAACGACTATTCGCTGGAGTTCGATCGCTACCGGGCCTCGGGTACGGGCACGCGGCCGGGCGAGGTGCATCTCGACGAGTTTTTCCTGCAATGGGCCGACGATGCGCAGCGTCACCAGCTGCGCGTGGGTCGCTTCCAGACGGGATTCAAGCTGCCGGTCGTGCCGGATAAGAGCCTGGACCGCAATGACGCCTCCAATGTCGGCATCGGCTGGACCGACGGTGTGCACTGGATCAGCCAGCTCGGCGCGGGCTGGGAGAGCCATGTGATTGCCCAGCTCAACCACCGGCGCGGCACGGGCAACACGGCGCGCGCCCCGATCGATTTTTCCGACAGCGGCTCGCGCGTTGGCGCCTACCTCGGCCTGCGTTCCACCGAGCGCTGGGGGCCGGTGTCGATGCGCATGCTCACGCTCCACTGGATTCCCGACGCGCTGGCCACTCATGGAGTCGGCGATGCGCGCCGGGACGATTACCTGACAGCCACCGCCAAGGCGGCCGCGGAGTGGCCGGTGGGCAGTGCCGGCATGCGCTTCGTGCTGGCCGGCGAGTTCGGTCGCGCCTTCAACACGCCGCAGCAAAGCACGATGCAGCTCGGCACCATCGACGACGTGGCCGGTGACGGCTATCAGGTCAGCGCCAACCTGTTCGACATCCGCCCCGGTCACAATCTCGGCGTGGTCTACGGTCGGGTCGAAGCCGGCTGGCTGACATCCAATGACTTCAGTAACAACAATCATCTCTACGAGATCCGCTACCAGCATCACTTCAACACAAAGCTGCGGCTGGACTTTCGCCTGCGCTACCGCGAGGAGATCGAGCGGCGCCTGGGCGCATCGGAGCTGCAGCAGGACCGCGACATGTACGCGCGCCTGACCTGGAAGCTCTGACCGCCCGGGGGTGAATCGGCGCGCTGCCCGCGCGCCGTGCCCGGCATCCGCTACACTGAGCGGCCCCGCAATTCCGGAGTTGCCGCATGGTCGCAGTCACGCTCGTCGCCTATCTCGTCGTGCTGATATTGATCGGAATCTGGGCGCAGCGACGCGTCGGCGACACGTCCGACTTTCACCTGGCCGGACGCCGCATGGGTCCGATCGTGGCCTCTTTGAGCGCTTCGGCCAGTTCGTCGTCGGCCTGGACCCTGCTGGGCGTCAGCGGCGCGGCCTACGCCTGGGGCCTGCAGGCGCTCTGGCTGATCCCGGCCATCTGGTCGGGATTTTTCATCAACTGGGTCTTCATCGCGCCGAAGCTGCAGCCGGCCAGTCACGAGAACGGGGCGCTGACCCTGGTGGAGTTTCTCGGCCGCGGCTCGGACGCGGCCAATGAACAGCGAATTCGCGCTTTCGGGGCCGCCATCATCCTGTTCTGCTTCACCTTCTACGTCGCATCGCAGTTCCAGGCGGCCGGCACCGCCATCGCTACGGCCCTGACGGTCGACACTGCCGTCGCCATCCTTGCCGGGGCGGCAATCGTGATCGCCTACGTCTTTCTTGGCGGGTTCTGGGCGGCGAGCGTCACCGACGCACTGCAGGGCCTGATGATGCTGTTCGTCGCGGCCGTCCTGCCGGTTGTGGCGCTGGTGGCGGTCGGTGGCCCCGCGGAACTTCAGTCCGGACTGCGGGCGCTCGAGGATCCTTCATTGATGCGGGTCGTCGATCAGCCCGGCCTGCTGCTGTCGATGGTCTTCATTGCCGGACTGTTCGGGATCGGCCTCGGCTACCCCGGGCAGCCTCACGTGGTCAACCGGTTCATGGCCCTGCGGTCGAGCTGCGAAATCCGATTCGCCCGCAGCATCGCTCTGTCCTGGGCGGCAGTGATTTATGTCGGCATGGTGGTGCTGGGTTGGTGCGGTCGGGTGTTGATGCCCGAATTGCCCGATGGTGAGTCTGTATTGCTGGAGCTGGCGGTGGATCTGCTGCCGGCCGTTCTGGGTGGGCTCGTGACCGGCGGCGTACTGGCCGCCATCATGTCGACCTCGGACAGCCAGCTGCTGGTGGCCGGTTCCGCGGTCAGCCACGATCTCAGGCGCGGCAACGGTTCGCTCATGCTCGATCGAGTGGTAATCCTGCTGCTGGGGGTCGCAGCTGTGGTGCTGGCGTTGTGGTTCCCGGATTCGATTTTCGATCGCGTGCTGTTTGCCTGGCAGGCGCTCGGCAATGCCTTTGGTCCACTGCTGATCGTGCTGCTGTTTTCAGGCGGGGTGCGTTCGCGCTACCGACTGGCGGCAATGCTGACCGGGTTTTCGCTGACGGTGCTGATCAGTATCTATCCGGGGCAGGCGCCGGGCAATGCGATCGAGCGCCTGCTGCCCTTCGCCATTGCCCTGGTCATTGCCCTCGCCGGACGGGTCAGGGCTGGCAAAACTCCTGATACAGCACGGACATGATCGCAGAGACCTGGTCACTGGCCAGGGAATAGAAGACCGTCTGTTGCTCGCGGCGAGTCTGGACCAGGCCGGCATTGCGCAATACGGCCAGGTGCTGCGACAGTGCCGACTGGCTCAGCGGCAGGTGCGAGTTGAGTCCGCTGACCGAAAGCTCGTTGTCGAGTAAATGGCACAGGATCATCAGCCGATGCGGATTGGCCATCAGCTTCAGAAAGCCCGAGGCCTGCTCGGCGTGCCTTGCCATTTCCCGTGGTTCCGGTTTGTCGACCGGCCCGTTCGTTGCCAGAGTGGATACGCTTGCCATAGCCGCCGATTATTACTCAACTGGTGCCCGCTTCGCAAAGGTTTCGAAGTACCCGGGGCCGGATACGGTCAGTTTGGGGCTAGAAGGCCTGCCGGGATACAATGGCACGTTAACAATTCCTCACGAAACCGACGCTCATGAGCCAGACTGCAGAAACCCTGTCGCGGGCGCCCGGCGCCAAGAATGATCTGCCGCTGCGGATGGTGACGGCCGCCAGCCTGTTCGACGGACACGATGCCGCCATCAACCTGATGCGCCGACTGATCCAGGCCGAGGGCTGCGAAGTCATCCACCTGGGACACAACCGCTCGGTGGCCGACATCGTGCGCGCGGCCATCTGCGAGGATGCTGATGCCATTGCGGTCAGTTCCTACCAGGGCGGGCACATCGAGTATTTCAAGTACATGGTCGACATGCTCGACGAGCTCGGCGCCAGTCACATCAAGGTCTTCGGCGGAGGCGGCGGCACGATCACGCTCGATGAAATCCGCGAACTCGAGGACTATGGAGTCACTCGCATCTACCACCCCGAGCACGGGATGAAGATGGGGCTCAAGGAGATGATTGGGGATCTGGTGGAGCGGACCCGACAGGCTCGGGAAGAGCGACAGGCGGGATCGACTTCGGCAGGTGCTGGTGAACGGGACTCGGGACTCGGGACTCGGGACTCGGAAGGCCGGATCGACACGCAGCTAGTCGCGCGGAAGCTTTCTGCCATCGAGAACGGAACCATTACAGAACATGAGCTGGCGCAATTACGTAAGAAGGTGCGAGTCCCGAGTCCCGAGTCCCGAGTCCCGATCATAGGGCTGACGGGTACAGGCGGGGCGGGCAAGTCCTCCGTGACCGACGAGTTGCTCAACCGCTTCCTGCAGTACTTCCCCGACATGCGCATTGCGGTACTGGCGGTCGATCCGACGCGCCGGCGCACCGGCGGGGCGTTGCTGGGTGATCGCATCCGCATGAATTCACTTCGCTCCGAGCGCGTGTTCATGCGCTCGATGGCGACGCGGAGGCAGCACCTGGCCACGTCCGAAGTGGTGGCCGATACCCTGGCGCTTCTGCGCAGCAGCGGCTTTGACCTGGTGATCCTGGAAACCGCGGGCATCGGCCAGTCGGATTCCGAGGTGGTCGATCTGGTCGATTTCCCGGTCTACGTGATGACCTCCGATTTCGGCGCGGCCAGCCAGCTAGAAAAGATCGACATGCTCGACTTCGCCGAGCTGGTGGTACTCAACAAGTTCGACCGTCAGGGCTCGCAGGACGCGTTGCGTGATGTTCGCAAACAGTGGAAGCGAAACCGCCTGGCCTTCGACCTGGCTGACGAGGACGTGCCGGTCTACCCGACCATCGCCAGCCAGTTCAATGATCCGGCGCTGACGTGGATGTTTGTGAATTTGTGCCGGCTTCTGCGGGAGAATGGGGTATCTGATGGGGGATCGGATTCCGACAAGAGTGGAGATCGGGACTCGGAAAAAGGCCGGGACTCGGGGTGGGGCAGCGAGCGTTGTGATTTTGATCCGGATGTGGAGTTGGACGATCACGAGCCGTCGGCCTCGGTGCTGATCCCTGGCAATCGGGTGCGCTACCTGGCGGAGATTGCCGAGCAGGGCAAGACGCTCAACGAAAAGATTCTCGAATTTGCTGAAGAAGCCCGCCGTGCCCAGCATTATTACGAAGTGCTGCGCGAATTCACGCCCGGAAATCTTCCGGCTCCTCTGGTCCCGGACTCCGCGAGTCCCGAGTCCCGAGTCCCGAGTCCCGAATCCGAAGAACCGGGCGAGGACGCCACGATCACAACGCTTCGCCAACGCTACGCCGAAGCCCTCAAAGCCCTCCCCCAACAAGCCCTCGATCTCCTTCGCCAGTGGCCCGACCTGAAGGCCGCGGTCGAAGCCGATGAATTCAGCTACGAGGTTCGCGGCAAGACGATTACCGGCTCCAACTACCGGGAGTCGTTGTCGAAGCTGCAGATTCCCAAGATCGCGCCGCCGCAGACCTCCGACTGGGGCGACCTGCTGGTGTTCCTGATGAAGGAGCACTTGCCCGGGCACTATCCCTATACCGGCGGCGTCTACCCCTACCGGCGTACCAACGAGGACCCGATCCGCATGTTTGCCGGCGAGGGCACGCCGGAGCGGACCAATCGCCGTTTTCATTACGTCTCGGAAGGACAGCCAGCCAAGCGCCTGTCGACCGCCTTCGATTCGGTCACCCTCTACGGCGAGGATCCGGCCGAGCGGCCTGACATCTACGGCAAGGTCGGCAATTCGGGTGTCTCCATTGCCACCCTCGACGACATGAAGAAGCTCTATTCGGGCTTCGACCTGGCCGATCCGACCACCTCCGTGTCGATGACCATCAACGGTCCGGCGCCGATGCTCATGGCGATGTTCATGAACACGGCCATCGACCAGCAGGTCGAAAAGCACTTGAAGGAATCCGGCCAGTGGGAGGCCGCGCAGAAAAAGCGCGCCGAACTGCTCGGGGACGACGTGCCGGAATACACCGGCGATTTGCCCGCAAGCAACGACGGGCTGGGTCTGGGCATGCTGGGTGTCACGGGGGATCAGCTGGTCGACGCCGACACCTACGAGAAGATCAAGGCCGATACACTCAAGGTCGTCAGGGGCACGGTACAGGCCGATATCCTCAAGGAGGACCAGGCCCAGAACACCTGCATCTTCTCAACCGAGTTCGCCCTGCACATGATGGGTGACATCCAGCAATACTTCATCGACAAGGGTGTCAGGAATTTCTACTCGGTATCGATCTCGGGCTATCACATCGCCGAGGCCGGGGCGAATCCGATCAGCCAGCTGGCTTTCACCTTGTCGAACGGCTTTACCATCGTCGAGTATTACCTGGCACGGGGCATGGACATCGACGAGTTCGCCCCGAACCTCAGTTTCTTCTTCTCCAACGGCATGGATCCCGAGTACTCGGTCATCGGCCGGGTGGCGCGACGCATCTGGGCGCGTGCCATGCGCGAGCGCTACGGCGCCAGCAAGCGCTCGCAGATGCTCAAGTACCACATCCAGACCTCGGGCCGCTCGCTGCACGCCCAGGAAATCCAGTTCAACGATATCCGGACTACCCTGCAGGCGCTCTACGCGATCTTCGACAATTGCAACAGCCTGCACACCAATGCCTACGACGAGGCGATCACCACGCCGACCGAGGAATCGGTGCGGCGTGCTGTGGCCATCCAGATGATCATCAACAAGGAACTGGGTCTCAATTACAACGAAAACCCGTTCCAGGGCAGCTATATCGTCGACCAGCTCACCGACCTGGTCGAAGACGCCGTCTATGCCGAATTCGAGCGCATCTCCGAGCGTGGCGGCGTACTCGGCGCAATGGACACCATGTACCAGCGCGGCAAGATCCAGGAAGAGTCGCTCTACTACGAGCACAAGAAGCACGACGGTTCGCTGCCGCTGGTCGGGGTGAATACCTTCCTGCCGCCGGAAGGCAGTGAACAGGAAGGCGGGGCGATCGAATTGGCCCGTTCCACCGAGAACGAGAAGCAGCAGCAGGTGGCCAACGTGCAGGCGTTTCGCCAGCGAAACGAGACGCGTGCGAAAGAGGCCGTCGAGCAGCTGCAGACGGTCGCGCGCGAACGCGGCAATACCTTCGAAGCCCTGATGGAGGCGGTCAAGTGCTGCTCGCTCGGCCAGATATCGCACGCCCTCTACGAAGTCGGTGGTGAATACCGGCGCAGCATGTAATGCTGCCCTTGCTGTGAGCGGCCGTTCGGGACGTGCCTTGATTCCCCCGGGGATTTCTGGTCAACTCCCCGGGTCGACGAGAACCATAAAAGAGGATTTATTTGATGTCCCAGAATAACGAGGGGAGCCCGGCGATCCCGGGTCAGCGTCGCTTCTTCGGTCATCCGGCCGGTCTAGGCACACTGTTCTTTACCGAGCTGTGGGAGCGTTTCAGCTACTACGGCATGCGGGCACTGCTGGTGCTGTTCATGACTGCCGCGGTGCTGGAAGGTGGCCTGGGCATGGACGATCCGACCGCGTCGGCGATCTATGGCCTCTACACCGCTGGCGTTTACCTCGCCGCGCTGCCGGGCGGCTGGCTGGCCGACCGCATCTTCGGCCAGCAGAATGCCATCTGGTACGGGGGCATCATCATCGCCGCTGGCCATATCGTACTGTCGCTACCCGGCTTCGGCCTGGTGCCGGAGTTATTCGGCTTCTATATTGGCCTGGTCCTGATCGTTGTCGGTACCGGCCTGCTCAAGCCCAACATCTCCAGTTGCGTGGGCGAGCTTTATCCGGAGGGCGGTGCGCGCCGTGATGCCGGCTACGTGATCTACTACATGGGCATCAATGTCGGCGCCGCACTGGGGCCGTTTATCTGCGGGCTTTTGCGCGTCAACGTCGGCTGGCACTGGGGTTTCGCCGCGGCCGCAGTAGGCATGATTGCCGGCCTGGTTGTCTATCGACTCACCCAGAAGCACCTGGGTGAGTTTGGCAAGAAGCCGCACCCCACACCCGCCCACAAGCAGGCGCAGACGAAGTACATGTCCTGGGCGATCTATGCCGGCACTGCACTGCTGTTCCTGATTGCCTTCCTGGCGCTTGGTGGCGTGGTGGAGATCAACGCGCAGATGCTGGCCGAATACAGCGTCTATGTGATTGTCGCGGTCGCCGTTCTGTTCTTCGGCCGCGTTCTGCTCGACAAGGAGCTGACCGGCCTGGAGCGGCGACGCACCGTAGTGCTGGTGGCGCTGTTTATCGGCGCGGCCCTGTTCTGGGCGGGCTTCGAGCAGGCTGGTTCTTCACTCAACCTCTTTGCCGAGCGCTACACGGCGCGCGAGATGCTGGGCATCGTGATTCCCGCCGAGGCCTTCCAGTCACTTAACCCGGTCTACATCCTGATCTTCGCACCGTTTTTCTCGGCGCTCTGGATCAATCTGGGCCGACGTAATCTCGACCCGTCAACTCCAATGAAGTTCGCGCTTGGTTTCGCTCAGCTTGGCATCGGCTTCGGTTTCATGTGGATAGCCGGTTCGCTGATCCAGGACGGCGACCAAGTGCTGCCCACCTGGTTGCTGCTGACCTATCTGTTCCACACCACCGGTGAGTTGTGCGTCAGCCCGATCGGCCTTTCGGCGACCTCCAAGCTGGCCCCACGCCAGTACTACAGCCAGATGATGGGTATGTGGTTCTTCGGTGCCGCGCTGGGTAACCTGCTGGCCGGCCTGCTGGCCGGTTCGTTCAGCGGTGATCGTGTCTCCGAGTTCCCCGAGCTGTATCGCAACGTTGTGATTTTCTGCGGTGTCGTGACCGTCGGCTTCCTGGTCGCCACGCCCTTCCTCAAGCGCATGGCAGCCCTGGATAAAGTCCCGGGCGATGATGACCATACTCGCCAGGACGAGCCGGGTGCCTTCGACGCCGATGTGCCGGCCGGCCGGGACCGTCGCGACTGATCCGTCGACGTGGATCAACCGGAGTCCGGCCGCCGGCCGGATTTCCGGGACGCCTGCGGCAGACTGTGATGCATGACCAACGCGCAAGCTGGGTCCTGTTCCTGCTGCCACTGGGACTGCTTGTTGCCATGGTGCTACTCAAGCTCGAAGCACCGTTGCACTACAAGTCGCTGGTACGCGAGGACGGCCTGGTCGAAAACCTCCAGTTCCTACTCTTTTTCGGTGCCGGGATCGTCGCGATCCTGGCCGGTCGTCGCCTGGTCGCGACGGGCCTGAAACTTCATTGCGGACTTTACTGGCTGCTCGGCATCGGCTTGCTGGTCGTGGCGATGGACGAAATCAGCTGGGGGCAACGGCTTTTCGGGATCGCAACGCCCGAGCGCGTGGCGGCTGTCAATCTCCAGAACGAGCTGACCGTTCACAACCTCGAACCCCTGATGATCTACCTGCACGTGGCTTACCTGTGCGTGGGGGCCTACGGCAGCTTTGCCTGGTTGTTGAATGCGATCTGGCCGCCGGCAGAGCAGTCGCTCCGGCGCTTCGTCATCGCCGACTGGTACCTGGCCAGCTACTTCGCCGTCCTGCTGCTGGTCTACGGCCTGATCGAGCTGGCCCAGTGGGTTCAGCCGAGTCTGCTCGGGCAGCGGCTGGTTATCGGCGAGTTCATCGTCTTCCGCGACCAGGAGCCGGCCGAACTGATGCTGGCGCTGGCCATGGCAATCTTTGTGCTGATCAACTACTACAGGGCGAACGCCCTAGCTCGCCAGGGCGCCACCGCAGCTTGAACCCTGACCGGCCGTGCAGCCATAGCAGTGATCGGCCACGCCGATTTTCCTTGGCAGCGAGTCGACCTCCAGAAGATCCTGCAGGCGCGTAGGCTGCCGCTTGCCTTCCAGCGGCAGTCCCAGCATCTGGTTGAAGTCACAGTCGTAGACGTAACCACGGTAGTCAACGCTGAGCAGGCTACGGCACATCACGGCCTTGAGGTTCTCGGGCTGGTAGGCATTCTTGAGCAGCGTCATGTAGTTGCCGAATTCACCCTTGCTGAGCAGGATGGCGCCGAAGCGCTTGATCGGCATGTTGGTGAGCGTGAACAGGTGATTGAAGTGGATATTGAACTCTTCAGCCAGCAGGCGCTTGTAGTCGGCCTCGAGCGCGCCCTGCGGTGGTGGCAGGCTGGCGCCGAGCGGGTTGTAGACCAGGTTGAGTATCCGCCCTGATCCGGACTTGCCGTAACCAAGCGCGTTGAGCTGTTGCAAGGCGCTGATGGACGATTCGAATACGCCGTTGCCGCGCTGGGCGTCGACGTTGTCCTTCGAGTAGCAGGGCAGGGAGGCGACCACTTCAACCTCATGCTGCGCCAGGAACTTGCCGACCCACTCATAGCCGAGTTCATTCATGATGGTGGGATTGAGCCGGTCCATTACATGCAGTCCCCTGGCTCTCGCCCGCTCGACCAGCCAGCGGAAATCGGGGTTCATCTCCGGCGAGCCGCCGGTCAGGTCCAGGGTGGTCGCTTCGAATCGATCGGCCACGTTCAGTGCCGTCTCCATGGTCGCGCGGTCCATCAGCTCGGTGCGTTTCGGCCCGGCATTGACGTGGCAGTGAATGCAGCTGAGGTTGCACAGATAGCCCAGGTTCATTTGCAGGGTATCGAGCCGGTCGCGGGCGATGGCCGGGAAGTCGCTTCGTTCGAGCAGGGGCCAGCTTTCACGCATCGTCGTTCTCCGGTTTTCGGTCCGCGGCGGTGTCGCGACGGAAGGGATTGATCAGAAGCGAAATCAAGGATTGCTCCCGCGGCGAGCGGAATCGCTCCAGCCCGATCAGCATCCTGCGTTCGTCTTCGCGAGGTGCCGGTGTGTAGCTGTCGAAGATCCTGTCCCAGGTCGACAGGTGAAAACCGTAGTTGCTGTCGGTCTCGGGGCGCCAGGTCGAGTGGTGAATGCGGTGCATGGAGGGGGTGACGATCAGCCAGCGCAGACGCCGGTCGAGCGCCGGCGGAAAGCGGAAGTCGGAGTGGGTGAACAGTGAGCCGGCCGAAAGCAGGATTTCGAAGATGAGCACGGCGAGTGGGTGCGGGGCCAGCAGCCAGACCAGCGCCAGCTTGATACCCATCGACAGGACGATCTCGAGGGGATGAAAACGCACGCCGGTGGTTACGTCGAAGCCGGTGTCGGCGTGATGCACGCGATGCATGCGCCACAGGACCGGAATGGTGTGAAGCAGTCGGTGTTGCCAGTAGATGGCAACGTCAAGAAGCAGTATCGCCGTGACGATCTCCAGCCAGGCCGGCCAGTCCAGCCAGCCGTACAGCCCGCCGCCATGGACCTGCACGGCAAAGGTGACGGCCAGTACCGGAAAGGCCAGGCGCAGCACCAGGGTGTCGATGGCAACCAGGGCCGCGTTGGTGAGCTGGCGCATGCTCCAGCGTCCATCGCCGCGCGCCGGCCATAAGCGCTGGGCAATCAGCAATACCGCCAGGGTGGCCAGGAAGATGGTGAGGCGGATGAGGGGTTCGGATTGCACCAGAGTTCAGGGTTCAGGGTTCAGGGGATCAGGCAACGGACCATCGCCCACCCGGGCTTCGAGCGCTTGAGCCAGCGCTATTTGCGAGGGCAGGGGCTGATTCAGGCTCCGTAACTCTGTGGCGACTCGTTCCATGTCTTCTTGCGTATCCAGGTCGGTCAGGTTCGTCAGCTCCAGCCACTCGGATTCGTTACCCAATGATCGCCTGAACTCGAACAGCGTATCAACACGGCTGTAAGGAACGCGTGTCCATTGCTGCATGGCCGTTACGTGATTGCCGCCTATGGACCAGAAACCGCCATCCCGGGCTGGTCCGATCACGTGGCGCGGTCGATCAGTGTCCAGCCAAGCGGCCGCCCGGACCAGTTCAGCCGGATCGAGCTGTGGGGTGTCGGCACCGAGCAGAAAACCGCTGCCGTGCCTGGTTACCAGCTCGGAAAACACGCGGTGCATGCGTTCGCCAAGGCTGCCCTGGCCCTGCTCGAGATGGGCCAATCCCGGCCATTCTGAAGCGACATCCCCGGGCTGTTCGGCCAGTGCCCAGTAGACGTGCTCGGCGGCGATTCCGGCAACCTCGGCCACCGCTGCCGCGCAGCGGCGGTAGAGCGATTCGGCACGCCCGGGGCCGATTGTTCTGGCCAGCCGGGTCTTGACCGGAGATCGTCCGGGCGTCTTGACGAAAATGGCAATGGCGCTCATGTCCGATTCGACCCCTCGTTCCGGCGGGCATTGCGGATCAGGTGCCAGGCTGCGACCTGGTGCCTGATCGTCGTGGTCAGCCAGCCGTTCTTGCGATAGCGGCGGGCGCTTGTCCGTATGGTCATCTCCATGGGCTGTGTCTTCAGGCCGGCGCGCCGGGCGCGCACTATGAAGTCGAGGTCTTCCCCGCGCTCGAGGTCTTCACGGAAGCCATCCAGTTGACCAAATCGTTCGGCGGGAATGCACAGCCCCTGGTCGCCGTAGGGCAGGCCAAGCAGGCGCGAGCGCAGGTTGGCACCGAGGGCGTTGAGTCGCGCCAGGCCCGGACCGTCGTCGAGAAAGCGAAGCCGGGCATAGCCGATGGCCTGATGGTGCTTTTCTGCAAAATCCAGGACGCGCTCGACGGCGCCCGGCTCGAGACGGCAGTCGGCATGCACGAACCACAGCCACTGGCCTTTGGCCTGCGCGGCTCCGCAATTAAGTTGTCGGCCGCGCCCGGCCGAACTGCGAACGAGTTGCGCGGCTGGGGGCAATGCATCTGCCGAGTCGTTTCCGGCCAGTGAGACGATCAGCTCTGAAGCTGGCGAGGAAGTGCCGAGGACAGGCAGGAGTCCGGGATCCGGCTGCTCACCCGGCGCGATGGGCACGATAATGCTCAGTATGGGCTTGGTCACCGCTTCAGCGATGCAGCTCGCCCTCACGCTCGGGCTGGAAGACGATTTCTTCGACTTCGACCTGCATCGTGCCGCCACCGGGACGCGGCCAGTCGATGCTGTCGCCCTCTCGCATGCCCAGCAATGCGCTGCCGACTGGCGCCATCACCGAGATTTGCTCGCCCGAGTCCTTCAGGTTGGCGGGATAGACGAGGGTCTTGGTATAGCGGTGTCCGTCCGCCAAAAATCGCACGGTCGAGTTCATGCTGACGACGTCGGCGGGCATATCGGCCGGTTCGGTCAGCTCGCCGCGGGCCAGTTCGGTCTCCAGCTCGTCGCGCCCGGGAAAGGCACCCGGGGGCAGGTCGTCGAGCAAGTTCTCCAACCGGTGCAAATCGATCGAGGATAGGACGATGTGGGGTCTGGCTGTCATGACAGTTCCTGAAGCTTGTTCGCATGCACAAAGGGCCGGCACCGCCAAATCGACGGCCACCGGCCCATCACTTGTCCAAGTGTAACCCTTTCGCGATGAAAAGGGGATCAGTGCCCTCGCCGCCAGGTGAAGAAGCGCTCGGCCCAGCGCAGGGCGGTTTCGGGCTGGTGGGCCCTCTTCCACTCCCCGGCGGCAAACTTGTTGGCCTCGCTGAAGGTGGGGTAGACATGAATCGTGCCGAGCAGCTTGTTCAGGCCCAGGCCATGCTTCATGGCGAGCACGAATTCGGGCAGCATCTCGCCGGCATGGGCGCCGACGATGGTCGCACCGAGGATGCGATCCTTGCCGGGCTCGGTCAGCACCTTGACGTGGCCGTAGTCGGCACTGTCGGCAATCGCGCGATCGAGATCGTCCAGGCTGTAGGTGGTCACTTCGACATCGATCTCCCGCTCGCGTGCTTCGTCCTCGCTCAGGCCGACCCGGGCGACTTCCGGATCGGTGAAGGTCACCCAGGGAATGACGCGGTAGTCCGTGCGGAACGACCATAGCGGACTGATCAGGGCATTGACTGCCGCCGACCAGGCCTGGTGGGAGGCTACATGCGTGAACTGATAGGGTCCGGCGGCATCGCCACAGACGTAGATATTGGGGAAGTTGCTGCGCTGGAAGCCGTCGACGTCGAGCCGGCCCGCGTCGTCGATCCGCACGCCCAGTTCCTCCAGGCCGTAGCCCGCGGTCCGGGTCCTGCGTCCGAGGGCGACCAGCAGGTGGGAGAACTCGAATGCAGTCTCCTCGCCGTCGTGTTCGCACACCAGTCGCCGGCCTTCGGCGTTGGATTCGACCCGCAGGGCCTTGTGGGAAGTCGCGACCAGCACGCCGTCGCGCTCAAGGTGTTCGGCCAGCAACTGGCCGGCTTCGGCGTCTTCGCGCGGCAGGAGGTGCTCTGCCATCTCGACCACGGTCACCTTCGAACCCAGACGGGCAAAGGCCTGGGTCAACTCGGCGCCGATCGGCCCGCCGCCGAGCACCACCAGGCGCTCGGGCAGTTGTTCGAGATCCCACAGCGTATCGCTGGTCAGATAATCGACCTTGTCGAGCCCCTCGATTGGCGGCACCAGGGGTTCGGCGCCGGTGGCCAGCACAATCGCGCGCGCGCTGATGCGCCGCCCTTCGACCTCGACTTCCCAGGGCGAGACCAGCTTCGCCTCGGCCTTGATGACATCCACGCCCATCGCCTCGTAGCGCTCCGGGGAGTCGTGCGGTGCGATCTTCCGGATCGCTTCGCGCACCCGCGCCATCACTTCACCGAAGTCGAGTTCGGCTTCCATGCGACGTATTCCGTAGCGCTTACTGTCGCGCGCCTCGGCCATCGCGCGCGCCATGCGGATCAGGGCCTTGGACGGCACGCAACCGGTATTCAGGCAGTCGCCGCCCATGCGGTGTTTCTCGATCAGCGCGACTTTCGCCTTGACCGTGGCGCCAATGTAGGCCGAGACGAGGCCGGCCGAACCTGCGCCGATGACGATCAGGTTATAGTCGAAATGCCCGGGTTTGCTAAAGCCGGCGTAGACCTTGCGCGTCTTGAGCAATCGCAGCAGCCAGCGCAGGATCAGTGGCAGCAATCCCAGCAGCACGAAGGCACCGATCAGTCCGGGTGAGAGCACGTCGCCGACCGAGTCGACCTGGGCGAGCTGGGTGCCTGCATTCACGTAGACGACCGTGGCCGGAAGCATGCCGAGCTGGCTGACCCAGTAGTAGGTCCAGGTGCGGATCGGCGTGAGCGCCATGACCAGGTTGATGACCCAGAATGGGAATACGGGCACCAGCCTGAGGGCCAGCAGGTAGAAGGCGCCGTCCTTTTCGACGCCGGCATTGATCTTCTCCAGGCGCTTGCGGAAGCGTCTCTGGATGGCTTCCCGGAAGAGAAAACGCGCGGCAAGAAAAACCAGGGTTGCACCGATAGTGCTGGCGAATGACACCGCAATCGTGCCGGTGACGACTCCGAACAAGGCGCCGCCGGCCAGGGTCAGGACGGCCGCGCCGGGTACCGACAGGGCGGCCATGACGATATAGATGGCCATGTAGACGGCCAGGGCCAGCAGCAGGTTGTCCTGCGTCCAGGTCAGCAGGGCGTCGCGCCGCTCGCGCAAGGTCTCGAGGTTCAGGTACTGCTGCAGGTCCAGCGCCACGAAGGCGACGATGGCCGCCAGGAAGAGGCATGCCACGGCCAGGCGCAGAAGCAGGCGTGAACTCATCGGTTTTCACCTCGATATGAAGGTTCAAGTCGGCAGCTTAACCGGCCGCTGGTCGAGGCGATATACGCGTTTTCCCTATGGCGTGCCTGTGAGCAACTCAAGTCCTTCGGCCCAGCGTAACGCGTTCGATTCCGGCCAGGTCACGGTGCGAGGCGATCGCATGGAAATCCGCCGCCTGCAGCAAATGCCGGACCTCGCCGGCCTGATCATGACCATGTTCGATCAGCAGACATCCACCAGCGGCCAGTGCCCGCGCCGACTGTTGCACGAGTTCGCGGATGACATCGAGCCCATCGGACCCGGCGACCAGCGCCGTTTGCGGCTCGAAACGGACATCGCCTCGCGCAAGGTGCGGATCGCCCTCGGCCACGTAAGGGGGGTTGGAGATCACCAGGTCCGGGTGAATATTGACCAGCGGCTCGAGCAGATTGCCCCGCAGCAGTTCGACTGCGTCGGCACCCAGCCATTTGCGGTTCCGGTGTGCAATCGCCAGGGCCTCGGCCGAAATATCGGTGGCCATCACCTGCCAGCCCGGACGTTCCAGGGCGAGCGTCAGGGCGATGCAGCCCGAGCCGGTGCCGACATCGACGACGCGTGCCTGCTCGGGCAGGGGCAACTGCAGCGCGATATCGATCAGCAGCTCGGTTTCCGGGCGCGGGATCAGGACGCCGTCGCCGACCTCGAACTCGCGGCCGTAGAACTCGCGCTGACCAAGCAGGTAGGCGACCGGGCGACCGCATTGACGTTGCCGGACCAACTCGAGGCAGGCGCGCCACCGCTCGGCCTCGATCGGGTCACCGGCATGGGCGTACAGCCAGGCGCGGTCGCGTTCGAGCGCGTGGGCCAGCAGTAGTTCGGCCTCGAGGCGTTCACCCAGACGGGCCGCTGCGTTCGTCACCGCCCGCCCGATCGTTGCCGGCATACCGCACTCGGCAGACGTGGTCGATTGCATCAGGCTTGCACTCCCGCTTCGTGACCAGACTCTCATTGCTGCCGCCAGGCGACTTGTTTGCGTGCGGCTTATCCCGGATGATACCGGTATTACTGAAAGGGGAATGAAAACCAGCTAATGCCGAGTTGCTATGAACGGCTTGACCGTGAGGTCGGGTCGTCGCCCAAAGGGGGGCGCAAGTCGGAACGAGACTGCCGCAAGCTCAGTGGCGGTTCGCTTGCGTTCCTGTTAATCCTGGCCCTGATGCCGACACTCGCGGGTGCCGGGCAGCTGAACCTGCGCCTCTACGACACGCGTGACGGCATTCCACAGATCCAGATCAGCAGTGTGCACCAGGACGAACTCGGCTACCTGTGGGTCGGGACCTACGGCGGCCTGGCACGTTATAACGGCAACCGTTTCGAAGTTTTCCGAACCGACGCCGGGCTCTCTACCAGCTACATCAACGTGGTCGAATCCGATACCCGCGGAACCGTCTGGGTCGGCACTGCGCGCGGCCTCTGTCGGCGCAAGGCAGGGCGGTTCGATTGCTTCAACCCGGATAATGTAGATGAACTGATGGTCAACGATCTTCAGATCGATGGCGGCATGCTTTGGGTGGCTGCCGACGAGGGTTTGTTTGTTTTTGAAGATGACCAGTTCAAGCCGGTCGAGGGCTGGGCCGGACTGGCGGGGTCGGCAGTCGTGCACGCCCTTGCGCTGGATGATAACGGGCGTCTCTGGGTTGGGGGCCAGGCGGGCCTGTTCTTGCTGGCGGCGGCCGAGCTGGAAAGGCAGCCCCTTCCGGCTAATGGCTCGACCGTGTACGACCTGGAAATCCACGATGGCGAACTGTGGATCGGCAGTAACGGCACCCTGTTTCGCCTGGATCCGGTCACCGGTGGGATCGAGGAGCGGGCGTTACCGATTCCGTCCGGGACCCGAATCGATGACATCACCTTCGATTCCGACGGCACCCTTTGGGCGGCAACGCCTGAAGGACTGATTCGTGGAGGCAGCGAAGGGCCCGAGCTGCTGACCACCCGGGAAGGTTTGTCCAATAATCGTACCTTGTCGCTGGAGCAGGACCGCGAAGGTCTGATGTGGATTGGTAGCGACCAGGGTCTGATCAAGGTGCTGCCTGGACCTTTCGAGGGGTTCTCGACCAAGAACGGCCTGCTGGCCTCGTTCGTGCGAACCATCAACGAGGATGATCAGGGCCGGCTCTGGCTGGGCACGCGTGAGGGTCTGCAGATCGTCACGAAACGCGACGGGCGCTGGCGTTTCGACGAATCGCGACCCATCCTGCGTTCCGATGGCCTGCCCGACAACCGGATCTTCAGTATTGCCTTTACAGGCCGGGAAAGCGCATGGATTGCGACCGGGCAGGGTGTGGCGCACTTGCACGATGAAAAAGGTGTTACCGAGCTGATCGATGCCGGGGATGGCCTGCCGGCCGAGGAGATTCACTCGCTGCTGATCGACGGCGGCGACCGACTCTGGATCGGCAGCACTCGCGGGGTGCGCTGGCGCGAGAATGGCGAGCTTCAAACTCCCTCTGACGGAAAACTGGCGCAGGCCTTTGCCCTTCGTATCCGCGAGGACTCGGCCGGTCGCCTGTGGTTTGCGACGCTCCGCCACGGCTTGCTGATCCGCGAGCCGGACGGGACCGTGGCTTCCTATCAGGCCGCCGAGGGCCTGACCGATGAGATGCTCTGGGATATCGCTCCTTCCCCGAACGGCTCGATGTGGGTAGGCAGCAATGGGGACGGTATCTTCCGCGTCTGGCCCGATGGCCGCATCGAGCAGTACACGAGCCGCGATGGCCTGGTCGACGACTCGGTCTGGCAAGTGCTGGAGGATGATCGTGGCCGATTGTGGGCCTATACCAACCGCGGGCTGTCCCGAATGGAGGACGACAACTTCGTCAATTACTCCGAGCGCGACGGCCTGTTGCACCTCGAGGGCGGCGCAACCGGCGCGTTTCAGACCGGTGACGGCATGCTGTGGTTTGCTTCGGCCGACGGGTTGATGCGCTACGACCCGGACGGTGAATACAGCAATTCGGTCGCGCCGCCGGTGGTGATCGAGTCGGTCGAACTGGACCGACAGCCGGTGGAGAGTGGGCAACGGCTGCCGCATCGACCCGGCAGCCTGACGATCAACTACGCTGGATTGAGCTTTCAGGATGAAGACGCGGTGCGATTCCGCTATCGTCTGCTCGGCGCCGGCGAGCGGTGGTCCGAACCGACCGATAACCGGCAGGTCACCTACGCCAATCTGGGGCACGGCGAATACCGGTTCGAGGTCATGGCCCGTAATCCAGATGGAGTCTGGAGCGAGCACCCGGATCGCTTCGAGTTTTCGGTTGACGCTCCGTTCTGGGCCAGGACCTGGTTCATCTTGTTGTGTGGCGCGACGCTCGCCCTTCTGGTCTGGGGCGTTATTCACCTGCGCTTGCGGCAGATCGAGGCCACACGTCGACGTTTGCAGCACCTGGTCGGGAGCCGTACCGCGGAATTGAGCGAGGCCAATGACCGCCTGCGCCACATGGCACGCAGCGACCAGCTTACCGGGCTTCCCAATCGGCGCTACCTGTTCGACCGGATCGGTGACGACATTGCGCGCAGCCGGCGGGCGCATCACGACGATGATCCTGTCAACGGCGATGTTGCGTTTCTGATGGTCGATCTCGATAACTTCAAGCAGATCAACGATGTCCACGGTCATGATGCCGGTGACCGCATCCTGCTCGAGTTCAGTCGCACCTTGGGCCGGCAGTTGCGTGATAGCGACTACATGATTCGCTGGGGCGGGGAGGAGTTTCTCGTCGTGGCCTGTCAGACCGAGTGTGGGCAGGCGCACCAGATTGCCCAGCGCATGATTGAAGGTGTTCGTGCCAACCGATTCACCATCGACGACGCAGGCCAGGATCTGGGGCTGACCTGTTCGATTGGCATTGCCTGCTACCCCTTTGGCAAGCCCAACGATGCGGTCGACTGGGAGCAGGTTGTCCAGCTGGCCGACGTTGCCGTCTACCAGGCCAAGGGCGCCGGCCGGGACCGTTGGGTCCAACTCGAGCCAGGAGAAGGTCTCGTCGTGTCGAGTGGCGATGAATTCATGCAGCAGGTCAAGGAAGACCCGGACCAGCTGATCGCACAGGGGCAGTTACGGCGCCGCGAGGGCGGTTGATCACACCCGGCTATCTAACCGCCGCGCGCAGCGCGATAGGCGGTTCGGTGGAAGGCCTCGACCGAAGGCGGATGCTTGGAAATTGGCGGGGATGGTGGCCAGGGACGGAACCGAAGGTCGCTGACCTCGTGTCAGCCATCTAACCGCCCGGCGAAGCCGGATCGGCGGTTCGGGGGAACGCGTT
>NZ_JAAIVI010000022.1:0-115363 GCF_011008905.1 Wenzhouxiangella sp. XN201 | reverse complement strand
TCTAACCGCCCGGCGAAGCCGGATCGGCGGTTCGGGGGAACGCGTTGATCGAGGTCGTGTGGGGTAAAGCTGGAGGATGGTGGCCAGGGACGGAATCGAACCGCCGACACGGGGATTTTCAATCCCCTGCTCTACCAACTGAGCTACCTGGCCCTTGATTGTACGGGTGTTCCGGCCAGCGCCGGGAAGCCGCACATTAAACCGTTTTCATGCCTTGAAGTCAACCACCGGCTGCGCCGAATGGCACTTTTTTCGGGCAGCGGCGTCAAAACCCCACGGCATAACAAGGAGGATCGAACCATGTTCAAGAAGCTCATGCTGCTTGTGTTGACGGGATTCCTGGCCGCCTGCGCAGGCCCTGGCGAGGTGCGCGAGGGCAATCGCGCCGATGAAATGGCCGTTTATGAACGCCACGCCGGTGCGGCGGAATCCTGGGTTCGTTTCACCAATATCCGCAACTGGCAGGCGGTCGGGTTCCATTCCGTGGTGCTGGAGCTGGGTGGTTCACGCCACTACCTGGTCAAGCTGATCGGCGCCTGTGATCTCGAGCTCAACAGCGGTGTCACTCTGCGCCTGATCACCAGCCGCCGCAACGTGCTCAGCGATTTCGACAAGGTGGTTGTCGGCGGTCAGCCTTGCCAGATTCAGTCCATTCATCGGCTCGATTACCAAGCGGTCCAGGCCGAACTTGAATCCGAAGGTGAGCCCGTTCCGGACAGGCAGGACGGCGTCAGCGTCGAGTCGCAGGATCAATCTTCCGGCGGTACGTAGCCTTCGGCCCGATCCACCTCACCCCCGAACAGGAATGCTTCGGCCTGGGCTTCGAGATAGCGCCGGTGTTCGGGGTCGATGGGGCTCAATCGTTTCTCGTTGATCAGCATGGTCTGGTGTGCCAGCCACTTTTGCCAGGCCGGCTTCGAGATGTTTTCGTAGATTCGCTTGCCGAGCTCGCCGGGCAGGGGCGGGCGTGGCAGGCCTTCGGCCTCCTGGTCAAGGTACTGGCAGTGCACCGTTCGCTCGCTCATCAGATGTTCCTTGTCAATTGAAGTTGTTCGAGGGCCTTTCGAATTGGATTTGGAAGGCCGAGTTGCAGGGCTTTGACCGGTTCGACCCACTGCAGGTTTTCCTGATCGGCCACTGTGCTGGCGTCTGCGACACGAATCCGGTCGAATTGAATATCGAGGGTGAAGTGCGTGAACTGATGGCGTATCGGTGCCGGTGCTTCAACGGCCTTGCCGGCGGGACGTTCGGCCAGTTCCGTCGAATCGGGCAGTGACCACAGACCGCCCCAGATGCCGGTCGGCGGTCTCCTCTGCAGCAGGATCTGTCCGTGCTTGTTTTCGATGATGAACATCGTCGCGGCGCGAATCGGACGACGCTTCCTCGGAGCGGGCGTTGGCAGGCTCCCGGCTGTGTCGGCAAGTCGGGCGACGCAATCCTTCGCAACCGGGCAATGTCGGCAGTCGGGCGCTCGCGGCGTGCACACCGTTGCGCCAAGATCCATGATGGCCTGGGTGTAGTCGGCGGCACGGTCGGAGGGTGTGCGGGCCTCGGCCTCGGCCCAGAGTTGTCGCAGCACCTTGCTGCGGCCCGGCCAGCCTTCGATGCCGGCATGGCGTGCCAGAACGCGCTTGGCATTGCCGTCGAGAATCGCCGCGCGGTGATCGAAGGCCTGGGCGACAATGGCGTTGGCGGTGGATTGGCCGATACCGGGCAGTGCCTCAAGGGCCGAGGGATCCTGCGGCACCTGGCCACCGTGTTCGCTCATGCAGTGTCGCGCTGCCGCGTGGAGATTGCGGGCGCGGGCGTAGTAGCCCAGCCCCGACCAGTGCGCCAGAACCTCGTCGATGTCGGCATCGGCTAGTGTCTCCAGGCTCGGAAACGCAGCCATGAAACGCTTGAAGTAGGGGATGACCGTGGCCACTTGCGTCTGCTGCAGCATGATCTCGGCGATCCACACGCGGTAGGGCGTGCGGTCGGCCTGCCACGGAAGATCATGGCGGCCGTGGGTGGACCACCATGACAGCAGGCGACCCGAAAAGCTGGTCTTGGTCGATGAAGAAGGCATCGTGTCCAGTGTGAAGTGTTCAGTGTGAAGTGTGAAGCACGAACCTATGTGCCCCTTCAAGCTTCACACTTAACACTTCACACTTCCTGGACCGGCAAGATCGCGTGCACGAACGTGCCGGCATCGAAGGGGCGCAGGTCGGCAGCAGTCTCGCCCACGCCGATGAATCGGATCGGGATCTGCATTTCCTCGGCAATGGCGAACAGCACGCCGCCGCGGGCGGTCCCATCGAGCTTGGTCACGGTAATGCCGGTCAGCTTTGCCGCTTCGTTGAACTGGCGTGCCTGGGTCAGTGCGTTCTGGCCGGTGCCGGCATCGACCACCAGCATGGTCTCGTGCGGAGCCTCGGGGTCGATCTTTTTCATCACTCGGATGATCTTCGACAACTCGGCCATCAGGTTGGCCTGGGTGTGCAGGCGTCCGGCCGTATCAGCGATCAGGATGTCGACGCCCCGCGATTTGGCCGAATGCAAGGCGTCGTAGATGACGGCAGCGGTGTCGGCGCCGGAAGCCTGGGCGACCACCGGCACATCGTTGCGCTCGCCCCAGGCCTGCAGCTGTTCGACGGCGGCCGCGCGGAAGGTGTCGCCGGCGGCCAGCATCACGCGCTTGCCCTCGTCGAGATAGCGACGGGCCAGCTTGCCGATGGTGGTGGTCTTGCCGACACCGTTGACGCCGACCATCAGGATCACGAAGGGTTTCTTGTCCGGATCGATGGACAGGAAACCCTCACACGGCTCGATCAGGTCGTACAGTTCAGCCTGCACGGCCGGCAGCACCTGCGAGGGATGGTCAATGACGCCATCGCGCAGGCCATCGCGCAGGCGATCGATGATGCGCGAGGTGGCCGCCACGCCCAGGTCAGCCGTCAGCAGGGTGGTTTCGATCTCCTCGATCAGGGCTTCGTCGACCCGATCGGCCGAACCGATCAGGCCGAACAGTCCCGACAGGTTCGAACGCGTGCGCTGCAGCCGCTGTTCCAGTGGATCGACGCCGGCTTTTTCGACTGGCCGGACCTGGGTGCTCTCGACCCCCTGGCCGGATTTCTTGCGTTTGAAGATGGAGAACATCGGGAATCAGGGTTCAGGGTTCAGGGTTCAGGGTTCAGGGGCCCAATGTCTGCAGGCCCGTTCGACGACCGAGTATGCTATCACCCCCATGACAGGCAAGATCAGGATCATTGGCGGTCAATGGCGTGGACGGAAGCTTGTCGTGCCGGACCGTTCCGGCTTGCGCCCGACGGGCGACCGCGTGCGCGAGACGCTGTTCAACTGGCTGCAGTTCGACCTGGCAGGCGCGCGCTGCCTGGACCTGTTTGCCGGCACTGGCGCGCTCGGCCTGGAGGCCCTCTCTCGGGGGGCTGCCCTGGCGGTATTCGTCGAACGTGATCGGCACCTGGCCGAGACCTTGCGCGAAATTGCCGCGGGCTGGCCGGGCGGAGATCGAATGGAAGTTGTACAGGGGGACGCCATGCGTTGGCTGGCCGATGACCGGCGGCAGTTCGACTTGGTGTTTATCGATCCCCCCTTTGCCGAGGGCCTGCAGGAAAAGGCGCTCGAATCGCTGGCGCAGGGCGATCACCTGGCGGCGAATGCCCGCGTCTACGTCGAGCAGGGCGCCCGTGATCCGGAGATCGAGCCCGGTACGCGTTTCGAGTTGTTACGCAGCAAGACCCTGGGAGAGGTTCGCTTGACGCTTCTTGCCAGTCGTTGAGGGCCCCGGCCGGACCTCCGTTATAATGCGACCTCATCCCGTTCGAGAAGCCATCGATGCCTCAGCCCGACTACGGTCTCGCCGTCTATCCTGGCACTTTCGACCCCATGACCAACGGTCATACCGACCTGATTGCGCGGGCAGCGCGCCTTTATCGCCAAATTATAGTCGCCATCGCCGAGAGCCCGCACAAGCGGCCGTCCTTCGGACTGGGCGACCGCATCGGTCTGGCCCGACAGGTCATCGAGGAAGAAGGCCTGGACAATGTCGAGGTGGTCGGTTTCAACAACCTGCTGGCGCATTTCGTCGTGGAGCACAACATCGGGGTGATTCTCCGCGGCCTTCGTGCGGTGTCGGATTTCGAGTACGAATTCCAGCTCGCGTCGATGAACCGGCATTTGATCGAGGATGTCGAGACCGTCTTTCTGACGCCGGCCGAACAGTACAGCTTCATTTCTTCTTCGCTGGTCAAGGAGATCGCCCGTCTGCATGGCGATGTCAGCCGTTTTGTCCACCCGCGGGTGTCTGAAGCCCTGCGCGAGCGCTACGCTTGATCGGCGCTGGTCAAAGAACCGTCAACCACGGAAATCACTGAATACACGGAAGAAGAGCATTCGAAGAATGCACAACAGTGGTCCGCTTCAAGCAATCGAGAAGGAGCCCATGATTAGAACAGTTAATGCCATCCTGATTGGCCTGCTGGCAACGCTAGCCGTCGCCGCAATCGCCGAGCAGGGGCCCGAGAGGGCCGCGATTTCCAGTTCGCATGAACTGGCCACCGAGGCTGGTGCCGAGATTCTGGATAAGGGCGGCAATGCCTTCGATGCGGCAGTGGCGGTCTCGGCTGCGCTGGCCGTAGTCGAACCGGAGTCTTCGGGCGCGGGTGGCGGCGGTTTCTGGTTGCTGCATCGGGCTTCGGAAGATGTCTCCGTCATGGTCGACGGTCGCGAGACCGCACCGGCAGCCGCCACGGAGGACATGTACCTGGACGAGGCGGGCGAAGTGGACCGCGACCGCGCGGTAAACGGTGCCCTTGCCGGTGGTATTCCCGGAGCGCCCGCCGCCTGGGTGCATATCGCCGAGAAATACGGCACGCTGCCGCTGTCCGAGCTGCTGGCGCCGGCCATTCGCCTGGCCGAAAACGGTTTTCCGGTCGACGCCAAGTACCAGGCCCTGATCAACTATCGCGCCCACGTGATGATGCGCTGGCCGGAGACGGCTGCCATCTTCCTGCCCGGTGGCGAGGTGCCAGAGATCGGCGCAACCATTCGCAATCCGGATCTGGCCGTAACCTTGCGCGCGCTTGCCGAGCAGGGGCGTGACGGATTTTACAGCGGGGAAGTGGCGAGGAAACTGGTCGAGGGTGTGCAGGCGGCTGGGGGGATCTGGACGCTGGCCGATTTCGCCGGTTATGAAGTGGCCGAACGCGAACCGATCCGCACCGATTATCGCGGCTACGAGCTGATCACCGCGTCTCCACCCTCGTCGGGTGGCATCGCCATCGCCCAGATGCTCGAGATCGTCGAGCCCTTCGACCTGGCCGGCATGTCGTCCGCCGATCGGGTACACCTGCTGGCAGAGGCCATGCGCCGGGCCTATCGCGATCGCGCGCTCTATCTCGGCGACCCGGATTTTGTCGATATTCCGACCAGGATGCTGCTCAGCGAGGACTACGCCGCCGGACTTCGAACGACGCTGCGGCTCGACCGCGCCACGCCGTCGTCCATGCTGGCCGCCGACCCGAGCCGGCTTGGCACAGAGAGCACGGACACCACGCATTTCTCCTTGATGGATGACCAGGGCAATATCGTCTCGGCAACGCTGACGGTCAACCTTCCGTTCGGGGCCGCTTTCGCGCCGCCGGGCACCGGCGTGCTGGTCAACAACGAGATGGACGATTTCTCGGCCAAGCCGGGCGAACCCAACGCCTACGGCCTGATCGGCTTTTCCGCCAACGCCATCGAGCCGGGCAAGCGCATGCTTTCGTCGATGAGTCCGACCATCGTCCGCGGCGAGAATCGCACGGCCGTGATCGGGACGCCGGGTGGATCGCGCATCATCACGATGGTACTTCTGGGTATCCTCGATTTCATCGACGGCAACGGGCCGGAAAGCTGGGTCTCCCTGCCGCGTTTCCACCACCAGTACCTGCCCGACGAAATCTCGATCGAGCGCGGCGCGCTCGACGATGCGACGATTGCCGCGCTCGAGGAGAAGGGGCACGAGGTGACGGTGCGCGACCGCACCTGGGGCAATATGCACGGTGTCATGTGGCATCACGACAGCGGCGAACTGGAAGCGGCTCACGATCCGCGCTGGGCTTCCGGTGGGGCGGTGGTCGTCGAGCTCGACTGAGGCGATGTTCAGAAGTGATTGCGCTGCGTGCATAATTGATCTGAGGTACCCAGGGATTCGCGCTTGAGCCAAGGCAACGGACCACCGCAGGATCAGGCTGCTGCCCATCGGCAGGAAGCCCAGTCGCGCGCCGATCGCATCCAGGCCTTTCGCGACGAACTGTGCCAGCTCGAGGCCGAAGGCGCGGTCGCGCTGGACACCGAGATTCGTCAATCCATCGACCTACACCACGATCGGCTGCTGGCGGAGATGGCCGAGCGCTTCGACATCGATACCGACGGATCCGGTCGGCAGCTCTCCCTGGGCATGCGGATTGCTTCGCTGATCGGTGCGCTGGCGCTGTCCGCGGCGGTGTTCTTTTTCTTCTACCAGATCTGGGGCTTTTTGATCACACCACTCCAGGTTGGCCTGCTGATCACCGCCCCGATCCTGGCAATCCTGTCAGCCGACTGGATGGCCCGGCGCGAGCGCACCCACTACCTGACCTCCCTGCTGGCGCTGGTCGCGCTCGCCTGTTTCGTGCTCAATCTGAGCATGCTCGGCCAGATATTCAATATCGCTCCCGACCGCACGGCCTTCCTGGTGTGGAGCCTGTTCGCATTGCTCCTGGCCTATGCCTGGGGGCTGAAGCTGGTGCTGGTCGCTGCGCTGGCCTGCCTGGCCGGCTATGTTTCCGCCACCCTGGGGGCCTGGGGCGGCATGTACTGGCTGTCGTTCGGCCAACGGCCGGAGGATTTCCTGATTGCCGGCCTGCTGATCACCGTACCGGGCTGGCTGCAGCGCCTGCCGCGATCTGAATTCGCTCCGGTCTATCGCGTATTCGGACTGCTGATGGCGTTCATCAGTGTGCTGATCATGTCTTTCTGGGGCGAGGGCAGCTATCTGCCTCTCGCTCCGGCGATCGTCGAGGGCAGCTACCAGGTGCTGGGTTTCGTCGGCAGCGCCGGCGTCATCTGGCTCGGTATCCGGCGCGCCGACGGCAAGCTGTTTCATCTGGGTGCGACCTTCTTCGTGCTGTTTCTCTACACCAAGGTGTTCGACTGGTGGTGGGACTGGCTGCCCAAGTGGTTGTTCTTCCTGGTGGTCGGGCTGATCGCGATCGGGGTGCTGTTCGGCCTGGGTCGATTGCGGCACTCGCGCAGGGAAGCATCGACATGAAGTTTCGCCTGCCCATTTTCGCGATTGCCCTGGTCGTGGTGGTCAATGCCTTCGTGCTGGCCGGCGCCGCCTGGAATCGCACCGGTGAACCCGAGGCCGTGCTCGAGCTGACCGAGCGGGAACTGGCGCTGCCCTATGTCCGTGGTTTCCGTCAGGAGAACAGCGGTATCGCCCTGAGCATCCAGTTGCCGCACCAGGATTTCGATTGGCTCGACGAAGACAAGCTTCGGACCCTGGGTGTTGATCCCGATGACTTTGGTCGGGACCGTCACGACCGCTGGCGACAGGCACAGCGCAGGGTTCATGCCGTACTGGAATTCGATGGGCCAGCCTTCCAGCGCCTGCTGGAAGCCCGGCGCGAGGAAGTCGAGTCGAAAATTCGGGCAGGAGAGGGCAACGAGGCACATCGTGATCGACTGAGGCAGTCGGTGGCGGAAATGGAGAAAAGCGGGTCCCGCCTGGTCGTGATCGACGCCGGTCTCGATCCCGAATCCTTGCGCAATCGTTATCCCGACCGCAACCGATACGCTGTTGTCGAAGCCCAGCTGAGTCTCCGAACGATTTTCAGGACGGGTAAAGACGAGCCGAAAATCAACAGTCGGATCGGCCGGCTGCTACCGCACCGGGTGTATGTTCCGCGCCGCTTTCACGCGGTCTTGGAGGCGGCCACCGCATCGGAACGTCGCCGCTTCGGTGAACCGCCGAGTTACCGGGTCGAACTGCACTGGGGGCGCCGGTTCGAACCCTGGATTACGGACATCACGCCCCTGGCGGACGATTGAACCGGCGAGCAGCCATCAGCGCGAGCAGCAAGGCCAGCAGTATCGCTATCGGTGCAGGCATAAACGGCACCGCTTGAGCCTCCGGCGCTGGTGGTTCCTCCAGCGCGCCCTGGGCGATCCAGTCGCGGATCAGGGCGCGTTGCTCGGCCGTGGTGCCCGGCATCCGAAACGAGGGGCCGCCGGGGTTGTCGCAATTGACGGCGTTGAACAGCACGCTGTCTTGCGGGTCGAAGGGCGCCACACGCAGGCGCTCCGGATTGGTCGTCGCGGGTACGCCCACGAGATTGCTCCAGGCCTCGCCCTCGCGCAGGTCGAGGCCGGCGGGTCCGGACGCGCCGTGACAGCCGGTACAGCCGTCAAGAATGGGCTGAATCTGTGTGGCAAAGTCGATCGCCGGACTGGCTGGAAAGGCGTCAAGCTCATCACATCCGGAGGCGACCGTTCCGGCCTGAATAAAGGTGGCGAAGAGCATCAGACCAAGAAGGGTGAGGGCTTCATGAGGGCGGATGCAGTGCATGACGGTCACTCCCGCTGTTCGAGTGGGTCAGGGATGGACGCCGGGCCGGTATTCAAGTCGGATGAGGTGGGTATTCCGACCAACTGGGGTTCGGCTTCGAGCGAAATACCGAAATGCTCGTGTACGGATCGGCGCACGGCATCGATCAGTGCGAGCAACTCGTCGCCGCTGCCCCGGCCGTGGTTGACCAGTACCAGAGCGTGATTGCGGTAGACGCCGATATCGCCAACGGATTGTCCCCGCCAGCCCAGCGTTTCGATCAGCCAGCCGGCGGCCAGCTTGACGCGGCCTTCGGGCATCGGCCAGTGCGGTAGTTCGGGGTGCTCGGCCAGCAGTTCGTCGGCCTGCGTTCGGGCGACAACCGGGTTCTTGAAGAAGCTGCCGGCGTTGGGCAGCCGGGCCGGGTCGGGCAAGCGATGGCGCCTGAGCCGCATCACGGCGGCGGCCAGCTGGCGCACTGAGGGCTGCTTGATCTTGAGGCGCTCCAACTCTCCGGCCAGGCTGGCGTAGCCGGTATTCGGCCGGAACGTTTGCGACAGCCTGAGCGTCACTTCGGTAATCAGGAAGCGATCACGGTCGAAGGACTTGAAGCGGCTGTCGCGATAGCCGAAATGACATGCATCGCGCTCCAGCGTGACCCAGCGATCATGCAGGCGATCGCGGGCGGTCAACCGTTCGAACAGGTCGGACAATTCGACGCCGTAGGCGCCGATGTTTTGCATGGGTGCCGCGCCGACCGAGCCGGGGATCATGACCAGGTTCTCGATGCCGTACAGGCCCCGATCGAGGCAGCGACGGACCAGTGCATGCCAGTTCTCGCCGGCCGCGGCGGTGACCAGCACCGAGTCGCCGTCGCGGCGAAAACGCAGGCCGCGCATGCGATTGAGGATGATGCGGCCGGGAAAATCGCCGATGAAAAGGGTGTTGGTGCCGCCGCCGAGTACCAGTTCGGGCGCGTCGGAAGCGGGCAGGGCCTCGAGTTGCTCGGGGGTGTCGAGCACGACCAGCTCGGCGGCGCGGGCCGGCAGCCTGAAGCTGCTCAGGCCGCTGAGGTCGACATTCGACCGGATCTCAGGCGCGCTGCTGTGGGGCATCGAGGTGCCAGGCCCGGATGCATTCGGCGATCAGTGCCGGGCCACGGTAAATGAAGCCTGTGTAGAGCTGCACCAGGTCGGCCCCGGCACGCTGCTTGGCGGCGGCGTCCTCGCCGCGTGTGATCCCGCCCAGTCCGATGATCGGAAAGTCGCTGCCGAGGACACGGCGTGCGCGCTTGAGAACCTCGTCGGCCAGGGATCTGAGCGGCGCGCCGCTGAGCCCGCCGACCTCATTGGCATGGCGATGGCCGTTGACGCCGGTGCGCGCCAGGGTGGTGTTGGTTGCAATCACGCCGTCGATCCCGGATTCGCCGATGACCTCGAGCGAGGCGTTCAGCGCGGGGTCTTCCCAGTCCGGCGCGATCTTGATCAGGACCGGGCGGTGACCATCATGCTCGGTCGCCAGGCGATCGCGCCGGGCGGTGAGTTCGGCCAGCAGTTCGCGCAGGTGGCCGGTGTCCTGCAGTTCGCGAAGGTTAGCGGTGTTGGGCGAAGAGATGTTGACGGTGACGTAGTCGCAGTACGGGTAGACCTTGTCCAGGCAAGTCAGGTAGTCGCCGGCGGCCTGGTCGACCGGGGTGTCTTTCTGCTTGCCGATATTGGCGCCGATGATGCCGTCATAGCGGGCGTGTTTCAGCCGCTCGACCAGGTGATCGACGCCCTTGTTGTTGAAGCCGAGCCGGTTGATCAGGGCTTCGTGCTCCGGCAGCCGGAACATGCGCGGCTTGGGGTTGCCCGGCTGTGGTTTCGGCGTGACCGTGCCGACCTCGATGAAGCCGAAGCCGAGCTGGCCGAGGGCATCGATATGATCGCCGTTCTTGTCCAGCCCGGCGGCCAGGCCGACCGGGTTGGGGAACGTGAGGCCCATCAGTTCAACCGGCTTCGATTCGCCGCAGCCGCCCAGCAGCCGCGGCAGCCCGATGAACCGTCCGGCCGAGAGCGTGTTGAGGGCCACCTCGTGTGCCGTCTCCGGCGGGAGGAGGAACAGGCCCTGGCGGAGCCATGGGTACACTACAGTTCGAACTTAATGCCCTGGGCCAGCGGCATCTCACGCGACCAGTTGATGGTATTGGTCTGGCGACGCATGTAGGCCTTCCAGGCATCCGAGCCGGATTCGCGACCGCCGCCGGTTTCCTTCTCGCCGCCGAAGGCACCGCCGATTTCCGCGCCGGAAGTGCCCACGTTGACGTTGGCAATACCGGTATCCGAACCCTTGTGCGAGAGGAAGAACTCGGCATTGCGAATGTCGGTGGTAAAGATCGACGAAGACAGGCCCTGGCGCACGTTATTGTGCTTCTCCATCGCTTCTTCGAGGGTCTTGTAGGAAATGACGTAGAGGATCGGTGCAAAGGTTTCCTCTTGCACGATGTCCCACTCGTTCTCGGCCTTGATCAGGGTCGGCTCGACGAAGAATCCTTCGCGCTCGATGCGGTTGCCACCGGCGAGAATTTCGCCGCCGGCATTTTTCGCCCGCTCCACTGCATCCTCGAAACGCTTGACGGCGTTTTCGTCGGTCAGCGGGCCCATCAGGGTTTTGCTGTCGAGCGGGTCGCCGATGCGGACCTGCTTGTAGGCCCTGACCAGCGCCTCGGTAACCTTCTCCTCGATCGATTCGTGCACGATCAGCCGGCGCGTGGTGGTGCAGCGCTGGCCGGCTGTGCCGACCGCGCCGAACACGATCGCCGGCACGGCCAGGTCGAGATCGGCGGTCTCGTCGAGGATGATGGCGTTGTTACCGCCCAGCTCCAGCAGGCTCTTGCCCATACGCGCGGCCACGCGCTCACCGACCATGCGGCCGACCTGGCTCGAGCCCGTGAAGGACAGCAGGTTGACGCGCTTGTCGTCGATGAAACGGCCGGCCAGTTCGTTGCCCGGTTCCATGAAGGAGGTGAACACCGGCGGATAATCGGTGTCCGCGAGGGCTTCGTTGATGATGTTCTGTACCGCGGCGCAGCACAGCACGCCCTTGGGTGACGGCTTCCAGACGGTGGCATTGCCGCAGATCGCCGAAATGAAGGCGTTCCAGGCATACACCGCGACGGGAAAATTGAACGCCGTGACCACGCCGACCACGCCCAGCGGATGCCACTGTTCGTACAGTCGGTGGCCCGGACGCTCGGAGTGGGTGGTCTTGCCGTAGAGCATGCGCGACTGGCCGAGTGCGAAGTCGCCGATATCGATCATTTCCTGGACTTCGCCGTCGCCTTCGGGCTTGATCTTGCCCATTTCCAGCGACACCAGCGAGCCGAGCGCGTCCTTGTAATCGCGCAGGGCATCGTTGACCAGGCGCACGGCATTGCCGCGCTCGGGTGCCGGCACCATGCGCCAGGCGTCGGCGGCTTCGCGGGCGGTCTCGATCACCTTCTCGTAATCGGCCTCGCTGGCGCCGCTGACGCGCGCGATGACCGAGCCATCGGTCGGATTGATGGACTCGACCAGACTATCCTCGCGAACTTCGCTCCACCGGCCGGGTCCGAAGCAGGCGCCGGGATTGATGTCCTTCAGTCCCAGTCGTTCGAGAAGTTGCTTGTGTTCGCTCATGACCGCGTTCTCCTGGAGTTTCGAGTTTGCCAAACCGGGTATTATGGCATTCCGCGCCGGGCAGGTCAGAGCGGCGGCGTGATATTCTCCCCGTCACGGGAGATTCGCATTCGTTTCGATGAAACTATCCGACCGGGCCACGGTCTAGTCTCCATGTGTGCCCGGTCGCCTTTGCAAGGACAGGAATTGCCCCGATGGGCGAGCGGGAAGTCGATCAAGAACTGGTGGAGCGTGTACAGAGTGGCGACAAACGGGCCTTCGACCTGCTGGTCGGCAAGTATCAGCACAAGATCGTCAGCCTGATTTCGCGCTATGTCTCCGATCACGCCGAAGCGCTGGACGTCGCCCAGGAAGCCTTCATCAAGGCCTATCGGGCGATCGGGCGCTTTCGCGGTGACAGTGCCTTTTACACCTGGCTCTACCGGATCGCGATCAATACGGCCAAGAACCACCTGGTCGCACAGAGTCGACGACCGCCACAGTCCGACGTTGATGCGCAGGATGCGGAACAATTTCAGGTCGACACGCGTCTGAAGGAACAGGATTCGCCGGAACACAATGCGCTGCGTGCCGAAATCGAGCAGACCATCAATCAGGCCATCGCCGATCTGCCCGACGACCTGCGGGTGGCGATCACGCTCAGAGAGCTTGACGGCATGAGCTACGAAGATATCGCCAAGACCATGGACTGTCCGATCGGTACAGTCCGGTCCCGAATCTTCAGGGCCCGCGAGGCCATCGATGCACGGCTACGGCCGCTGCTGGACAATACATAGGAAAGTGACTCAAATGAATGAATCGAGCCGGGAAAACCTGTCGTGTCTGATCGACGACGAACTTGACCGCAAGGGCCGCAAGTTCATGCTCCGGCGCCTGGCCGAAGACACGGACATGAAGGCGGCCTGGAACCGGATGCACATGGTGCGTGCCTGCCTGCATCAGGAAGAACTCGCAACATCCGACCTGGTCTCCCGGGTCGCTGCGGCACTGGACGGGGATCCATCTCCGCAGGCGCCACTGCTGACGCGTTGGATTCGACCGCTGGCCGGCGGCGCAATTGCCGCCAGCGTGGCCGTGATGGCCATTGTCGGCATCAATTCCAGCATGATGGAACGCGGCCCCGGCGGCACCACCGACGCGGAACAACCCGGATTCGTCAGCCAGTCCACGGCGCTCGATGAACCCTTCACGCGATCGGCCGTTCCGGTCAGCTACGACGAGGACCGACGCGCCCAGCGGCAGCGAATCGGAAGCTACGTGCTGCGCCATCACCAGGCGGTCGGCAATTCAGGCTTTATTTCCTACGTGCCGATCGTCACCCACATGGATGAGCGGCCGGATGAAGTCGAGAACGAAACTCTCCAATCCTCGGACCGCTGATTGCATGCGGGGCCTGACTCCACGCCGGCTGGTCGAGGTCACCCTGGGGATGGCCCTGCTGGCTGCCGGACTACCGGTGCTGGCTGAAGAAAGCGTTCACCACTGGCTCGACCGCATGTCGAGGGCCGTTGAAACGCTCGACTACCGCGGCACCCTGGTTCACGTGCGCGAAGGTGAAGTCGATACCCTCAAGATCATTCATCGCTCCGACGAGGAAGGGGTGCGCGAGCGCATCATCTCGATCGATGGTGCGCCGCGCGAGATTCTGCGCCGGGGCGACAATGTCCGCTGCATCTTTCCGGGCGGCGAACCCCTGATGCTCGAAAGCCAGCTCAGCGGTCGGCTGCTGCCGGCGCTGCCGGTCAATCGCCTCTTGGGGCCGGACTCCACCTACCTGATGTCGCTGGGTGGCCAGGAACGCGTGGCCGACATGTCGGCGCAGATCATTCATATTCAGCCACGTGATGCCTATCGCTACGGTGCGCGCCTTTGGCTGGAAGAGAAGACCGGCATGCTGCTTCGCTATGCGCTGATCGATCACGATGGCCGCCAGCTTCAGCAGGTCTCCTTTACCTCCCTGGATCTGGGCGCCTCAATTTCCGACTCGGAACTTGAACCGGAGCTGAGCGGTGAGCAGATGGAGGCACCTGTGGCCAGCGAGGCGTTGCGCTCGTTTAGCGCGGCTGCCCGAAATGTCTCGTCTGCACCGAGGGTGCCGCGCGGCTATCGCCTGATCAACACGGGCAGGGGTCAGGGCGAGGCTGGTGCCGAATTCGAGCACCTGCTCTACAGCGATGGTTTGTCGAGTTTCTCGATCTACGTCGAATCGGCCGAGTCCGGCGCGATGGCAGGTCGGGTCGATAGCATGGGTCCGGTCCACGTCTACACGGTACGCACCGGCGGACGGCTATTCACCGTTGTCGGTGAAGTTCCTTCGGCAACGGTCGAGTTCGTGGGACGGCAACTGCGCCGCTCCGGGCGCCAGCGCACGCGCCAGTGACCGATCGATCACGGTGATGATCTGGCAGGTCGCGCGCGTGATCGATACCGGCGCTGATCGACTGACGCTCGGATTTTCGATGCCGTCGACCTGCAGTCGCTGCGCCCGCGGTCAAGGCTGTGGGGCCGGATTGCTCAGCGCGCTTGTCATGCGCAGTTTCACCCGCATTGACCTTCCCTCCAATGCGGATGCGCGCGTGGGAGAGAGAGTTCGAGTCGGCGTGATGGCGTCCAGGCTGGCCGCAGCAGCGGCTGTCCACTACGGGATTCCGCTGCTGGCTTTCCTGTCGGGTGCTTCACTGGCGCACGGATTGAGCGCCGGTTTCGCGGGCCAGGATCTGGCCGCGTTGGCCGGCGGGCTGGCGGCCTTTGCCCTCAGTGTGCCGCTGATCCATCGATTCGTGCCGATTTCCGTGAACCCCAGAATTGAACGCTTGTCATGCACCACTGACGACACCACTTCTAGCAACAGTTGATCAAGCAAAGGATTGCGATTCATGTTCAAGACACTCAAAGTTTCAGCGATTGCGATCATGCTCCTGGCGGTCACGCCTGTGGTGGCAGCGCCGGATTTCACTGACCTGGTCGAGGCATCGGTGCCAGCCGTGGTCAACATCGAAACCACGCGATTCGGGACACGCCCGGACGAGACCTCGGACTCGCGCCGGCAGGAAATGCCCGAAGATATGCCGGAGTTCTTCCGTCGTTTTTTTGAAGAGCCGTTCGGCGGCGGCCCTCGCGGGCGGCCTGATCGTCAGGGCGGTGGATCGGGCTTCATTATCGACGCCGAGGGTCTGGTGATCACCAACCATCATGTCATTGACGGCGCCGACGAGATCATCGTGCGCCTGGCGGATCGGCGCGAGTTCGAGGCCGAACTGGTCGGTTCGGACGCTGAAACCGACATCGCCGTGCTGCGCATTCCGGCCGATGACCTGCCGACCCTGGAGTTCGGCGGCACTGAATCGCTGAAGCCGGGCGAATGGGTCATTGCAATCGGTTCGCCGTTCCAGTTCGAGCAGTCGGTCACGGCCGGCATCGTCAGCGCCAAGGGCCGCAGCCAGGGCAGTCAGCAGCAATATGTGCCCTTCATTCAGACCGATGTGGCCATCAACCGCGGCAATTCGGGTGGACCGCTGATCAATACCGACGGCAAGGTCGTTGGTATCAATTCTTGGATTCTCAGTTCGCATGGCGGCAATATCGGCCTGTCGTTCTCGATTCCCAGCGAAGTCGCACGCAACTCGGTCGAGCAGCTGCTCGAGCACGGCCGGGTCTCGCGTGGCTTTCTGGGCGTGACCCTTCAGGCGGTCAGCCGTGAGCAGGCCGACGCGCTGGAACTCGAACGTCCGGCCGGCGCCCTGATCAATCAGGTCGAGCCGGGCTCGCCGGCCGACGAGGCCGGCATCGAGGTCGGCGATGTCATCCTCGAATTCGAAGGCATGCCCATCGATCGTCATTCCGAGCTGCCGCCGCTGGTCGGCATGGAGCGACCCGGCACTGAAGTCGAACTGACTGTCTGGCGCTGGGGTGAGCGGCGTACCCTCGAAGTCACGCTGGGGGAGCAGGACGCCTCGGCGATTGAACGGGGCAGGGACGGTGACTCCGCCGCCGAGCCGTCGAATGCGCTCGGGCTGGTGGTCGAACCGCTCAATTCCGAATTGCGTCGGCGCTACGGCGACCCGGACGGCGGGGTGCTCATCAGCGAGGTAGAAAGCGACAACGCCTACCGGGCCGGCATTCGACAGGGGCAACTGATCCTGATGATCAACAATCAGCCGGTTGGCGACATGGATGACTTCGAGCAGATCGTCTCTGCCATCGAGCCCGGGCAGACCGTGGCGCTGCTGGTGCAGCAGGCCAACGGTGCCTCGGCCTTCCTGGCGTATCGGCCCGAGTCGGGCGAGGACGAGTGACGGGGTACACTAGGTCTTTCCCGAAATCGCCCCCGTTCAAGCGGGGGCGATCTGATTCACTCACAGCCAGTTGTCCATGACCGATACCCGCCGCATCCGCAATTTCTCGATCATCGCCCACGTGGACCACGGCAAGTCGACCCTGGCCGATCGCTTTATCCAGGCCTGTGAGGGCCTGACCGAGCGCGAGATGGCCGAACAGGTGCTCGATTCCATGGACCTCGAGCGCGAGCGCGGTATCACCATCAAGGCCCAGAGTGTGACGCTTGATTACCGTGCCGACGACGGCCAGACCTACCAGCTCAATTTCATTGACACGCCCGGCCATGTCGATTTCTCCTACGAGGTGTCACGCTCGCTGGCTGCCTGCGAGGGCGCACTACTGGTTGTCGATGCCGCCCAGGGCGTGGAAGCGCAGAGTGTGGCCAACTGCTACACCGCCGTAGAGCAGGGCCTCGAGGTCATCCCGGTGATCAACAAGATCGACCTGCCGGCGGCCGACCCGGAGCGAGTCAGGCATCAGATCGAGGACATCATCGGAATCGACGCCAGTGATGCCCTGCTGGTCAGTGCCAAGTCGGGTGAAGGCGTGCACGAGGTGCTCGAAGCCCTGATTGCCCGCATCCCGCCTCCGGAAGATCATTCGGATGCGCCTCTGAAGGCATTGATCATCGACTCCTGGTTCGATAACTACCTGGGCGTCAATTCCCTGGTCCGAATCAAGGAAGGCCGGCTGAAGAAGGGCGAGAAGATCCGCGTGATGTCCCTGGGCGAGGAACACCAGGCCGACCAGATCGGGTTTTTCGCGCCCAAGCGCACGCCGCGCGATACCCTCGGCTGCGGCCAGGTCGGTTTTGTCTCGGCGGGCATCAAGGAAGTTCACGGCGCGCCGGTGGGCGACACCATTACCAGTGCGAAGACGCCGGCCGACAAACCGCTTCCGGGCTTCAAGCCGCTCAAGCCGCGCGTGTTCGCCGGCATCTTCCCGATCGATGCCAGCGACTACACCGACCTGCGCGAGGCTCTCGACAAGCTGCAGCTCAATGACTCGGCGCTGCAGTTCGAACCCGAGACCTCGATGGCCCTGGGTTTCGGCTTCCGCTGCGGTTTCCTGGGCATGCTGCACATGGAGATCGTGCAGGAACGGCTCGAGCGCGAATACGATCTCGACCTGATCACCACTGCACCCACGGTCATCTACGAGCTGGCCATGACCGACGGCGAGATCATCTCGCTCGACAACCCGTCCGGCCTGCCGCCGGCCAACAAGATTGCCGAGGTGCGCGAGCCGGTCATTCTGGCCAACATTCTCGTGCCGCAGGATTATGTTGGCGGCGTGATCGGCCTGTGCGAGGAGAAGCGTGGGGTCCAGCGGGACATGCGCTTTATCGGCGGGCAGGTCCGGCTGACCTACGCCCTTCCGATGTCCGAAGTGGTGATGGATTTTTTCGACCGGCTCAAATCGGTCAGCCGCGGCTATGCCTCGTTCGAGTATGATTTCCTCAAGTTCGAGGCGGGTCCTTTCGTGCGCCTTGATCTATTGATCAACGGCGAGCGTGTCGATGCCCTGTCGACGATCGTGCATCGCGACTATTCCGAACGGCGCGGTCGCGAACTGGCCGAACGCATGCGCGAGCTGATTCCGCGCCAGATGTTCGACGTTGCCATTCAGGCCGCCATTGGTTCGCATATCATTGCCCGGTCAACCGTCAAGGCTTATCGCAAGAATGTAACGGCCAAGTGCTACGGTGGCGACGTGAGCCGCAAGCGCAAGCTGCTGGAAAAGCAGAAGGCCGGCAAGCGGCGCATGAAGCAGGTCGGTAAGATCGAGATTCCGCAGGAAGCCTTTCTGGCCGTTCTGCGCAACGACCAGGAGAAATAGCAGCATGCATATGGATTTTGCCCTGATCCTGACCTTACTGACGCTAGTCACTTTCGTGTTCTGGCTGATCGAGCGACTGGTTTTTCGCAAGCGCGGTCCGGAGCAGGGAGGCGGCGTTCGCAAGACCACGGAGACGCTTGGATCGCTGTTTCCGGTCCTGTTGCTGGTGCTGGTCTTCCGATCCTTCCTGTTCGAGCCCTTCAAGATTCCTTCGGGCTCGATGATTCCGACGCTGTGGATCGGGGATTTCATCGTCGTCAACAAGTACGCCTACGGACTGCGCCTTCCGGTCCTCAATTCGAAGGTGATCCCGATCGACGATCCGGAACGTGGCGATATCATCGTGTTCCGCTTTCCGGAGGACGAACGGGTCAATTACATCAAGCGCGTTGTCGGTCTGCCCGGCGACACGATCAGCTACCGCGACAAGCAGCTTTTCGTCAACGGCGAGAAAGTCGAACAGGAAGTGGTCGGTTCGTGGGTCGGCAAGGGACTGAACCGCAACGTACCCGGCCGCAATCCGGTTGAGCTGCTGGAATACTTTGACGATGAGTCGCACCGCATTGTCGTCTATCCCGAGCGACCGAATGGACGCGTGGAATCGGTGACCGTGCCCGAAGGCCAGTATTTCGTCATGGGTGACAACCGCGATCAGTCGCTCGATAGTCGCGCCTGGGGCTTTGTGCCGGAAGAAAACCTGGTCGGCAAGGCGGTGCGCATCTGGATGCACTGGGATTGTTCCCGCGGCTGTGTCGATTTCTCCAGAATCGGTGATAAAATCCAATGACAGGGGGAAGGTGAAACCAGAGGGACCTGCAACGATGACATCGATGACTCACCAGCGCGGATTAAGCCTGCTTGGCTTCATCTTCATTCTCATTCTCGTTCTGTTCTTTACGTTCATCGGTATCAAGCTGGTGCCGATCTACCTCAATCACATGTCGGTAGTCAGCGAGGTCAAGGCCATTGCGTCCGAGCCCGGCGCAGCCGAAAAGCCGCCCAATACCATCCGCCGCGACCTGCTACGGCGACTGGATGTGTCCTACGTCGATCACGTTCAGCCGGAGCACGTCCGTGTGGTCCAGGGCGACGGCGTCAGCCTGGTGGTCGAGTACCAGGTCGAACGGCATCTGATGGCCAACATCGACGTGATCGTCCGGTTCAATCGTGTCGAGCAGCTCCGGAACTGAAGGCGGACAGCTTCCCGGTATCGATTACCGGTTCAGTGATGTCGGGCTGCTCGAGCGCGCGCTGACGCATCGCAGCCATGGCCCCGGGCACTACGAGCGACTCGAATTTCTCGGCGACAGCCTGCTCAGCATGGTGATTTCCGAACGACTGTTTCACGAGTGGCCGCATGCTCCCGAAGGCGATCTCAGCCGGCTCCGCTCGCGCCTGGTGCGGGACGTGACGCTCGCCCAGATCGCGCGCGAACTCGATCTCGGCAGTCACCTGCGCCTCGGTGCCGGCGAACTCAAGAGCGGCGGTTTTCTGCGCGGGTCCATTCTGGCTGACGCGGTCGAAGCCTTGATTGGTGCGATTTATCTTGACGGAGGCCTGGAAGCGACCCGGCGGGTTATACACCAGCTATTCGACAAGCGCTTGCGCGAGCTGCCGGATGCCGACAGCCTCAAGGATCCCAAGACGCGCCTGCAGGAGTTACTGCAGGGGCGCGGCCACGAACTGCCTGAGTACGAGGTGATTGCCGAGTCCGGTGCCGACCATGCCAAGCAATTCGAGGTCGAGTGCCGGGCAGGAGACCTGGTCGAACCGGTCCGGGCCGAGGCGGCCAGCCGGCGCAAGGCCGAGCAGGCCGCCGCGCGCCTGATGCACGAGCAACTGCAGCAGGTATTCGCTACGCGGACCGTTTCGGCCGCATCCGGACAGCAGGACTGAGGCGCGAAATCATGACGGCACATCACAGCGGATACGTGGCGCTGCTGGGGCGGCCCAACGCCGGCAAGTCGACTCTGCTCAATGCCCTGGTCGGCGAACACCTGGCAATCGTGACCCACAAACCCCAGACCACCCGCCACCGCATTACCGGTATCGTCACCCGCCCGGAAGGCCAAGCGGTGTTCGTCGATACGCCGGGTATCCATCGTCGCCGTAACCATGCACTCAATCGCCGGCTCAACCGGATTGCCGCCGACACCCGCCACGGCGTGGATGTGGCGGTGATGTTGATTGACGCCCGCCGCATCACCGACGAGGATCGCCTGGTGCTCGACCTGATGGGGCAGCTCGACGTGCCGCGAATCCTTGCTTTCAACAAGATCGATCTGTTATCGGATCGGGCCGAACTGCTGGCGCGAACCGCCGAACTGACGGCCGAGGTCGATTTCGACGCGACGGTTTACCTGTCAGCGACCAAGGGGGACGGGCTCGACGACCTGCTCGAGGAAGTCTTCCGGCATCTGCCCGAACGTGAACCGCTATTCGAGGCCGAGCTGTTCACCGATCGTTCCGAGCGCTTTCTCGCTGCCGAACTGGTTCGCGAACAGCTCATGCTGCAACTCCACCAGGAAATTCCATACGGTGTGACGGTCGTCATCGAGCGCTTCGAGCGAACCGCCAGGCGACTGGAGATCGACGCCCTGATCCTGGTTGCCAGTGATCGCCACAAGGGCATGGTCATCGGCCGCCAGGGACAGGTGCTCAAGCGTGTGGGCAGCCGTGCCCGGCACCAGATGGCTGAACTGTTCGGCGAGCGTGTGCATCTCGAACTGCATGTCACGACCCGCGCGGACTGGATGGATGACGAGGGCGCTCTCGACGAGCTTGGCTACAGCCGGGATCTTTGACCCCGGTGTCGCGAATCGAGCCGCAAGCGGGCTGGATCGTGCATCGTCGTCCCTGGCGCGAGTCCAGCCTCCTGATCGAGTTTTTCGCCCGCGAGTACGGGCGTGTGGGGCTGGTGGCGCGTGCCGCGCGATCGGCCCGTTCGGGCTGGCGCGGCCTGGCCGAGCCCTTCATTCCCCTGCAGGCCGGCTGGTCGCGGCGCGGCGAGATGGGTACCCTGACCGCGCTGGAGCCGGCCGGTGCACGCCATGCGCTGAGCGGACGGGCGCTGTATTGCGGTCTGTATGCCAATGAACTTCTGCTACGTCTGCTGGGCCGGGACGACCCCCATCCGGAAGTGTTCGACGCCTACAGCGTGCTTCTGGCGGGTCTGAACGAGCAGTTAATGGCGCAGTCCATGCTCCTGCGCCGCTTTGAACTGGCCCTGCTGACCGGCATGGGCGTGGCGCCCGATCTGGACGCCGATGCGCTCAGTGGTGAACCCATCGATTCCGGCGGCAGGTATCATCTCGAGTCGGAAGTCGGTTTCGTGGCCGCGGATCCGCCCGGTTCGGGCGGCTGGCACGGTGCGTCAATCCGCGCCCTGGCGTGCGGCTTTACGGAGAACCGCGATGAAGCGCGTGAAATGCGCGAGATCATGCGTACGCTGATCGATCAGCAGCTTGGTGGTCGCGAGCTGGCATCGCGGCGCTTGCTGGCCGGTACCCGAGCGCACATCAAAGCAGGAAGCAATTCATGAGTGCAGCCTTGCTGGGCGTCAATATCGATCATGTCGCCACATTGCGCCAGGCGCGCCGGGGGCACGAACCCTCGGTGGTTCACGCAGCCCTGTTGGCCGAGCAGGCTGGCGCCGATTCCATAACCATCCACCTGCGTGAGGACCGACGTCATATCCAGGATGCCGATGTGCGCCTGCTGTCCGAAACCATCGGCACCCGCATGAATCTCGAGTCGGCCGTAACCGACGAGATGCTTGCAATTGCGATCGATGTCGGGCCCGCGGACGTCTGTCTGGTTCCCGAGCGGCGTGAAGAGCTGACCACCGAAGGCGGCCTGGATGTCGTCGCCGGGGGTGAGCGCATCAGTGATGCCTGCCGCGCGCTGGCGGAGGCCGGCATCCGCGCCAGCTTGTTCATCGACCCGGACCCGGCACAGATCGAACGGGCCGTGGAAGTCGGAGCGCCGGTGATCGAATTGCATACCGGCGCCTATGCCGAAGCGCGCGGAGGCCGGGCCGCCGAGGAACTGTCCAGGTTGCGCCAGGCGGTGGCCCTCGGGCGCAAGCTGGGCCTCGTCGTCAACGCCGGTCATGGGCTGAATTACCACAATATCCGGGCTGTGGCGGCGATCGAGGGTATTGCTGAGTTCAATATCGGTCACGCCATCGTGTCGCGGGCCGTGTTCAGCGGTCTGGGTCCGGCCGTCGCCGAAATGCGGCGTTTGATTGCCAGCGCCTGATGGCCGTGGATTAGGCGCCCCTAAGGGCTCCTTAAAGGTGGCGCAGGGTCTGGCGCGTGGCGTGTGCGATGCGCAGGAAGTTGAGGTAAGTCGTGCCCGGCGAGCTGTCCAGTTCTGAAAGCAGGCGCTGACGCAGCATCTGGCAGGCCTGGGTCATGCGCATGGCACCCGCGTATCCGCCGGCACCGGCCCACTGATGCAGCAGTTCGGCTGCCTGTTCATACTCGCCGTTGCCGATCAGCCGATCGAGCAACGGCAGTTTTTCATCGAGCTCGCGCGAGAGCATGTCCTGCAGACGGGCGGCGAGGTCGGCATCGTCGTTGGCGGCCGCCATGGCCCGTGCGCGGTCGAAGAGTTGCGTCGGCGCTGCCGGCTGTCGTTCTCTCGGATCCTTCCTGCCGTGCGGGTTGAACAGGTCCTCGATGGCTTCGACCAGGTCGGGAATGGTGATCGGCTTGTTGAGATAATCGTCGAAGCCGGCATCGAGCAGACGCAGCCTTTCTTCCGGCCGGGCGTCGGCGGTCAGGGCCACCATCTGAGCGTGGGCAGAATGATTGTCGAGTTCGCGTATCCTGTTGGCGGTGGCCAGTCCGTCCAATCGCGGCATGTGCAGGTCCATGAGAATGACATCGAAGTCCTCGTTGCGGCAGCGTTCGATTGCCTGGTGGCCGTCCTCGGCCAGGGTGACCTGGGCGACGATACGGCCCAGGCCGGTACTGAGAAATTCCCGGTTGATGCGGTGGTCGTCGACCACCAGAACCCGCAGGGAATCGAGCGAATAACGCGATGACTGAGACGGCATGGCAGTCATCATACCCGAGCCATCCGGCGGGAAAAACCGCCCTGATCGGGCTGTTGGCGCTGCTCTGCCTGAACACCGCGGCCGAGGAACGGCTTGTGCTCGAGAGTGGCCCGGGGCAGTCGGGTCCGCTGGCCTGGGATGTCGTCCGCCTGGTCTTCGAGCCGCAATCGAACGGCGACGGGAGCTGGCAGCTCGAATTGCAGGGCATGGATCTGCCGGGCCTTCAGGGCAGCTTGATGGTGACCTGTGAGCAGGGCGGTTTGCGGCAGGCTCGACCCTGGTGCGGACAGGGCCGGTTCGAATGGCGCCCAGAGGGACAGGAAACGGCGCTGGCGGGCCGTCTGTTTGCACCGTCCGGGCGGCAGGGTATCGGCATTGATCTGTTCGACGGTCAGGCGCGCCTGGTGGTCCCCTGGGCGGATGCGGGGCAGGCCGCGACCGCCCGGGTCGAACTCGATGGACTCGATCTGGCCACGCTGCCCGAAGCGCTGGTCGAGGCGTTCTGGAGTGGCGCGATCGAGGGCCAGGTCGACGGCACGATCGAGTGGAACGGCCGCGCACTCGAACTGGCGCTGACCTTGACCGGAGGCGGATTTGACAGTCCGGACGGCCGTTTTGCCGGCGCCGGACTGGCGCTGACGCTTGGTGGCGAATACATGCCACCGGGTTCTGACAGCCCGGCCTCGTTTTCCTTCGAGCTGGCGCAGCAGGCGGGCGAATTGCTGGCCGGAGCCCTGTATGTCCCCGAGCCGGATCAGGCCGTGAATGTCTACATGTCCGGCCGATTGCAGGCGGATGGCGCACTGGTCGTCACACGGTTCAAGCTCGACGACAGCGGGGCATTGACTGCCGAAGGCGGTTTCGAACTGGCGCCGGCAGCGCAGGACCGGCGGCTGGAGCGCCTGGTCATCGATTCGGTGAACCTGAACTTTCCGGCCGCCTTCGTGCGCTGGGGCGAGGGACTGGCCGGGCTCTATGGAGTCGCCGGCCTGGAGACGCAGGGTCGAGTTGCTGCATCACTGGACTGGCAGCGCGGTCAGCCGCCCCTATACGCGCTGGACTTCGAATCGCTCGAGCTCGAGGACGACCGAGGGCGGTTTGCCATCAACGGCGTAAATGGCCGGGTCGAGTCCCGGCCCGACCGCCAGCAAGCGGAGATCGAATGGCAGGGCCTGGAATTGTTCCGGCTGGCGTTCGGGCCGTCGACGCTGCAGGCCGCAGCGCAGGCCGGCGACTGGCAGTTGAGTGAGCCGCTGGTGCTGCCCTTGCTCGACGGCGGGGTGGTCATCGAGTCCATGGCGCTCCGGACCGGTGAGTCACCGCGGCCGGCGATCATGCTCGATGCCCGAATCGATCCGCTGGAGCTGACCGAACTGACCCGAATGCTCGGCCTGCCGGAGTTCGGCGGCAGCCTGTCCGGACGGTTCCCGGGGATCGAGTTCGATGCCGAGCGCATTGCCTTTACCGGTGGTATCGACGTGCAGGCGTTCTCCGGTGGCATCCGGCTGCGCGACCTGGTCATCGAACGCCCCTTCGGAAGTTTGCCGGCACTGGCCGCCCAGGTCGAATTCGAACGGCTTGATCTTGCTCAGCTGACCGGCGCATTCAATTTCGGTCATATGGAAGGACAGCTATCGGGCTGGATGCGCGATCTTCGACTGCTCGATTGGCAACCAGCGGCCATGGATGCCCGCCTGTTTACCCACGAGGACGCGCCGAGTCGGCGGATCAGTCAGAGAGCAGTCGAAAATTTGTCGCGCCTGGGCGGCAGCGCGGCAGCCCTGGGTACCAGTCTGTTGAGCATATTCGACGAGTTTCCCTATCGCCGTGCCGGTCTTGCCTGCCGCCTCGATCGCAACATCTGCCACATGGACGGCGTGGCAGCGCATGCAAACGGCGGCTATTACATCCTCGAGGGACGCCTCCTGCCGCGTCTGGATATCATCGGCCACCGCCGCCTGGTCGACTGGCCGCTGGTGGTCGCGCAGTTGGTGGCGGCCACCCGCGACTAACTTACTTGCCGAACTTGTACTTTCCGGATCCGCTTGTCGACCATATCGACGATGGTGAGGATGTGCTTGCCGATTCTCAGGCAGGTACGGCCGTCGGGGAGGGATTCAAGATGCTCGAGCACCAGTCCATTGAGGGTCTTGGCGCCACTGGTGGGCAGTTGCCAGTCATAGCGCCGATTGAGCATGCGCAAGGAGGCAGCGCCGTCAACGATCCAGTCGCCGTTGTCGAGCTTTCTGACCAGGCGCTGCCGGGTACTGCCTTCGGTGGTGAATTCACCCACGATTTCCTCGAGGATGTCGTCCAGGGTAATCAGACCCTGGATGTCGCCGTACTCGTCGACGACCAGGCCCAGCCGTCGCTCGCGGGTCTGAAATTCCAGTAGTTGCTGGGTCAGCGGCGTCCCTTCGGGCACGAAATAGGGTGAGCGTATGGCACGCTCCAGCGTTGTGCGATCCAGTCGCCCCTGGGTCAGGCCGGGCAGAACCGAGCGGATATGCAACAGGCCGATCATCTCGTCGAGATCGCCGCGCCACACCGGCATTCGAGTATAGATGCTGGTTTCCAGGCTCTGCAGAATCTCGTCCCATTCGACTTCCAGATCGATGCCCACGATGTCCTGGCGTGGAACCATCACATCGTCGACGGTGCCGTGTTCCAGGTCGAGAATGTTGATCAGCATCTGGCGATGATCGAGTGAGATGTGGCGCCCGCCTTCCTTGACCAGGGTTCGGAGTTCCTCGCGGCTGATCGAGTCCTGGGCGTTGGTGAGCTTGTGTACGCCGAAGGGTCGCAGCAGTGCCGCGGCAGCCAGGTTGATCAGCCATACCACCGGATAGAGCACTTTCAGCAGCGGCGTGAGGACGTAGCTGGCCGGATAGGCGACCCGCTCGGGGTTGAGTGCAGCCAGCGTCTTCGGGGCCACCTCGGCAAATATGAGAATGACGACGGTCATTGCCAGGGTCGATACCCAGATGCCTGATTCGCCCAGCGCCTGAATGGCGATGACCGTGGCCACCGAGGCGGCCATGATGTTGACCAGGTTGTTACCCAGCAGAATGATGCCGAACATGCGGTCGGGCTTGGCCAGCAGGCGCTGCGCCAGCCTGGCCCCGTGCAGGCCGTTCTTGGCGTGGTGGCGCAGGCGATAGCGGTTGAGCGCCACCAGGCCGGTTTCGGATCCGGAAAAGAAGGCCGAGAGCACGATCAGCACGCCCAGCAGGGAGAACAGTACGGGCAGGGGGGCGTCGGTCATGGCATCACCCGCTGGCTGGAGCCTGCCAGCTGCGATCCAGGAACACTTCCAGCACGAGTTTGCTGCCGAAGTAGGCCAGCAGGAGCAGGCTCATCGCGATCAGGGTCCAGCGTACGGCTTTACGGCCGCGCCAGCCCAGGCGGATGCGGCCAAACAGCAGCAGTCCAAACAGCATCCACGACAGTATCGACAAGGCGGACTTGTGCACCAGGTGTTGGGCGAACAGGTTGTCCACGAACACCAGTCCGCTGATCAGGCCCAGGGTCAGGAGCAGCCAGCCGGCGGCAATCAGCCGGAACATGATGGATTCGATCACCACCAGTGGCGGCAGGAATTCAAGCCGGCGATAGGCGAGGGGGTGTCGCAGGGCATAGTCCTGGGCGGCCAGCATCAGGGCATTGATCGCCGCGATACTCAGCAGGCTGTAGGCGAGCAGGGAACTGACGATGTGCAGGCGGGTCGTGGTCGACAGGCTGCCGAGAATCAGCGGTTCGGCCGGCACCAGCCACTGCAGCAGCAGGCACAGCGCGGCCCCAGGGGCGGCGATGAGGCAGGCCTCGACCGTGCCGGTCGCCACCGCCGTGACCAGCAGCGTGCCTATGATCAGCAGGGAGGTTAGCGACAACAGGTTAATGAAATTGGCGTCCCATCCCGCAGGCAGGTCGATGCCGTGTACGACCGCGAAGGCGTGCAATACGACGCCCAGGCCAATCAGGATCAGTCCGAAAGTCCGGAAAGCCTGCCGGTCGCGAACTTCCCCCAACACCAGGAGGCCCGTGGCGCCCAGGTAAATGACGATCGGCAAAAGGTAAATCAGAATCTGTATATCCAAGGATCACTGACTGGATGGGACTCGGGCCCAGTATAATGATTCCAGCCACCAAATCGTGAAGTCATCACATGTTCGACCAGCTTAGCAATCGACTGTCCGGATCGTTGGAACGGCTGCGCAGCCGCGGCCGCCTGACCGAGGACAATATCCGCGAGTCCCTGCGCGAAGTCCGCGTCGCGCTGCTCGAGGCCGATGTTGCGCTGCCGGTGGTCAAGGATTTCATCGCCCGGGTCAACGAGCGCGCCGTCGGACAGGAAGTCAGCAAGGCGCTCAAGCCTGGCCAGGCCCTGATCAAGATCGTCCACGAGGAACTCAAACACGTCCTCGGCGACGAGCAGGCGCCGCTGGCCCTGGATCGCCAGGCCCCGGTCGTGATCCTGCTGGCCGGCCTGCAGGGTGCCGGCAAGACCACGACTGCCGGCAAGCTGGCGAAGCTGATCCAGGAGCGTCACAAGAAAAAAGTCATGCTGGCCAGCTGTGATGTCTACCGCCCGGCCGCTATCGATCAGCTCGAGACCCTGGCCGGGCAGGTCGAGGCCGGCTTCTTCCGATCCGACGAGGCGGCCGATCCGGTGCGCATCGCGGAAGACGCCGTCGGCCAGGCGCGCAGGCAGTTCGCCGACGTGCTGATCCTCGACACCGCCGGCCGCCTGGCAGTTGACGAGGCCATGATGGACGAGATTCGCCGCGTGCACGCCGCGGTCGATCCCGCCGAGGTGCTGTTCGTGGTCGATGCCATGACCGGCCAGGACGCGGCCAACACGGCAAAGGCCTTCCACGAGGCGCTGCCGCTGAGCGGCGTCGTTTTGACCAAGGCCGACGGCGACGCCCGCGGCGGCGCGGCCTTGTCGGTGCGTCATATCACCGGTGCGCCGATCAAGTTCCTGGGTACGGGCGAGAAGATCGATGGTCTCGAGCCCTTCCATCCCGACCGCCTGGCCTCGCGCATCCTGGGGATGGGCGACGTGCTCAGCCTGGTCGAGGAGGTCGAGCGCAAGGTCGATCAGAAGCAGGCCCGGAAACTGGCTGGCAAGGTCGGCAAGGCCAGCAAACGCTTCGGTCTGGACGATTTTCGCGACCAGCTGCTGCAGATGGACAAGCTTGGCGGCATGGGCGCGCTGATGGACAAGCTGCCTGGCATGGGCAATCTCCCCGAGGCCGTCAAGTCACAGGTCGATGATCGCCAGACCAGGCGCCTGGTCGCCATCATCAATTCGATGACGCCGAAGGAACGACGCTACCCGGACATCATCAAGGGATCGCGCAAGCGCCGCATCGCGGCCGGTTCCGGGCTGCAGATCCAGGACGTCAACCGCTTGCTCAAGCAGCACAAGCAAATGCAGAAAATGATGAAGAAGGTCGGCAGCAAGGGCGCCATGGCCAAGATGATGAAACGATTGCCCGGCGGTGGACTGCCCGGTGGCGGGTTTCCGGGCGGCTGAGGCCTATTGAATGGATACCAAGCGGAATATCGTCGAAAATTGGCTGCCCCGGTACACGGGGACCGAGCTGGCCGATTTCGGCCAGTACATCCTGCTGACCAATTTCGACAACTACGTCGACAAGTTCGCAGCGGCCATGGGCGCCGAGATTCGGGGCAAGGACCGGCCGATGCGAAATGCCACGGCCGACAACATCACAATCATCAATTTCGGCATGGGTAGCGCCAATGCCGCCACCGTCATGGATCTGCTCGGCGCCATCGATCCCCGGGCCTGCCTGTTTCTGGGCAAGTGCGGGGGGCTGAAGAAAAAGAATCAGCTCGGCGACCTGATCCTGCCGATTGCCGCCATTCGCGGCGAGGGCACATCGACTGACTACTTCCCGCCGGAGGTGCCGTCGCTGCCAGCTTTTACCCTGCAACGAGCCGTTTCCTCGACCATCCGGGACCACGGCCTGGACTACTGGACCGGCACCGTCTACACCACCAACAGGCGGGTCTGGGAACATGACCGGGCCTTCAAGAAGTACCTGCGCCGGACGCGCTGCATGGCCATCGACATGGAAACGGCCACCATCTTCGTCACCGGCTTCGCCAACTCGATTCCGACTGGCGCGCTGCTGCTGGTCTCTGATCAGCCAATGGTCCCCGATGGCGTCAAGACTGATGCCTCCGACCGCGTTGTCACGCAGCACTACGTCGATGCGCAGATTGCCATCGGCATCGATGCACTCAAGGAAATTCGCGACGAGGGACGCTCGGTCAAGCATCTTCGTTTTGACTGATCTTGCTATCGTGCTGTCACTTTCGGCACAGGCGGTCTGTCAGACTTACTGGCATGATGCGCGATTCCGAACCAACTTTGGATATGATTGATGAGGATATTGTGGACTGCACTGCTGACGGCGGGGCTGCTCGCTCCGACAGTGACCATGGCCGGGAATGACCCCTGGCTGTGGCTGGAGGATGTCGAGGGCGAGAACGCCCTGGCCTGGGCGCGCGGGCAGAATGAACGTTCCCTCGAACACCTGAAGTCGCATCCGCTGTTCGAGCCGGTTCACGAGCGTGCGCTTGAAATCCTGACCTCGGACGATCGCATCGCCTATCCCGCGCTCAGGGGCGGCGAGATCTACAACTTCTGGCGCGACGAGGATCACGTGCGCGGCATCTGGCGCAGGACCTCGCTCGACAGTTATCGTGGCGATTCACCCGACTGGCACGTGATTCTCGACGTTGACGAGTTGGCTGAACGCGAGGACAAAAACTGGGTCTGGGCGGGTTCGGACTGCCGCTACCCGGACTATGATCGCTGTTTTATCGGACTGTCGGTCGGCGGGGCCGATGCCGCCGTTCGGCGCGAATTCGATCTCGAGACCGGCGAGTTTGTCGAAGACGGCTTCCGGCTCGAGGAATCGAAGAGTTCGATCACCTGGCGCGACCGCGACAGCGTCTTCGTCGGCCCGGCTTTCACTGACGAGCAGGTCACCGATTCCGGCTATCCGCGCAGCGTGCGTATCTGGCATCGTGGCAGCGATTTGTCCGAGGCCGAAACGGTGTTCGAGGGCGAGCGCGGCGATGTCGGTGTGTTTGCCATGCGCATGCATGACGGCGACGATTACTACGACCTGATCATCCGGGCGCCGGGTATCTTCACGCGCGAGTACCACCTGTTCGAAGGCGGTGAAACGAAGCGGCTAAACCTTCCCGCCGATGCCGAGCTGACCGGAGTCATTGACGGCCAGCTGCTGGTTGACCTCAAGTCCGAGTGGACCGTGGGCGAGACGAGCTTCGGGCAGGGCGCCCTGGTGGCGGGCCCGGTCGAAAGTTTTGTCGGCGATTCGCCCAGCCTGGAAGTGCTGATCCAGCCCGACGAGCACCAGTCGATCAATGGCGTGACCACCACCGAGAATGCCGTGCTGATCAACCTGCTCGACAAGGTCAACGGCAAGCTCGTGAGCTTTGTCCGGGAGGAAGGGAGCTGGCAGCAGCAGGAGCTCGATGTGCCGCCCATGGGAACAATCACGGTGGTGACCGCCGATGATGATTCCGATCGTTTCTTCTATGACTACACCGGTTTCCTCACGCCCTCGACCCTGTTCGAGGCTGATGCCGTGTCTGATTCGCGCCGTGAGGTCCGGGCCGAACCCGCCTGGTTCGATGCCGAAGGCATGAACGTGGCGCAGTACGAGGCCGAATCGGCCGACGGCACGATGATTCCGTACTTCGTCGTCGAGCCGCGTGGCTTCGAGGCCGACGGCAGCAATCCGACCCTGTTGTCGGCTTACGGCGGATTCGAAGTTTCGCGCACGCCGAACTATTCGGGCGTCACCGGCTCGGCCTGGCTCGAGCGCGGCGGTGTGTACGTGCTCGCCAATATTCGCGGCGGTGGCGAGTTCGGACCCAGGTGGCACCAGGCCGCACTGAAGGAGAACCGCCAGCGCGCTTTCGACGACCTGATCGCCGTCTCCGAGGATCTGATCGAGCGCAAGATCACCTCACCCGAGCATCTGGGTATTCAGGGCGGCTCGAACGGTGGCCTGCTGGTCGGTGCGGTGATGGTGCAGCGTCCGGAACTTTACAACGCTGTCGTTTGCCAGGTGCCGTTACTCGACATGAAGCGTTACCACAAGCTATTGGCCGGCGCCAGCTGGATGGGCGAGTACGGCAACCCGGATGAACCCGAGCAGTGGGAATACATCGGCAGGTATTCGCCGTATCAGAACGTCTCGGCCGAGGCCGAGTATCCCAGGGCCTTTTTCACGACTTCGACGCGCGACGATCGCGTGCACCCCGCCCATGCCCGCAAGATGGTGGCGCGGATGCTCGACCAGGGTCATGACGTGCTGTATTACGAAAACATCGAGGGCGGCCACGGTGGCGCGGCCAACCTGAAGCAGCAGGCCTTCCTGTCGGGGCTGATCTACGCCTACCTGCACCATCAACTGAAACCAGCAGACGACTGATCGGTCTGCAGATGGAAACCGAAGAGGGCGCGACGCGGGTCATCGGCGTCGCGCCCTTTTTCATGCTGTTGCCGGTCAGGCGCGTTCGAAAATTCCGGCCGCACCCATGCCGGTGCCGATGCACATGGTGACCATGGCGTAGCGCTGCTGGCGGCGCTGCAGGCCGTGGATCGCCTTGGCGGCAAGTATGGCGCCGGTTGCCCCCAGCGGATGACCCAGGGCGATGGCGCCACCGAGCGGGTTGACCTTCTCGATATCGAGTTCGGTATTGCGGATCACCGCCAGGGCCTGGGCGGCGAAAGCTTCGTTGAGTTCGATCCAGTCCAGCTCGTCCTTGCCGATGCCGGTCTGCTTGAGCACCTTCGGAATGGCCTCGATCGGGCCGATACCCATCACTTCCGGCGGGACGCCGGCAACCGAAAAGCCTCGGAAGACGGCCAGTGGTTTGAGCTTGAGTTCCTTGACGACTCGCTCCGAAACCAGGATCAGCGCCCCGGCACCGTCGGACATCTGCGAGCTGGTGCCGGCGGTGACCGTGCCTTTTGCGTCAAAGACAGTCCTGAGTTTACCTAACGCCTCGGGCGTGGTGTCGCGGCGCGGACCTTCATCGGTATCGACGACCGTCTCGATCTCGCGCACGCTGCCATCCGCACCGGGCACGCGGTTGGTGACCGTGACCGGACGGATTTCGGTGAACTCGCCGCCGTCGATTGCGGCGATCGCCTTCTGGTGTGACTGGTAGCCGAACTCGTCCTGGTCTTCGCGCGAGACGTTCCACTTCTTCGCCACCTTCTCGGCGGTAATGCCCATGCCATAGGCAATCGCGACATTGTCGTCTTCGAACACCTTGGGGTTCATCGCGACCTTGTGGCCCATCATCGGCACCATGGTCATGGTCTCGGTGCCGCCGGCGATCATCACGTCGGCCTCGCCCAGGCGGATGCGATCGGCGGCCATGGCCACGGTCTGCAGGCCCGATGAGCAGAAGCGATTGACGGTTACGCCGGGCACGCTGTCGGGCAAGCCGGCGAGCAGGGCACCGATGCGGGCGACATTCATGCCCTGTTCGGCCTCGGGCATGGCGCAGCCCACGATCACGTCCTCGACGCGGGCGGGATCGAGCTCGGGGACTTCGGCCAGCGATTCGCGGATCACGTGGGCCAGCATGTCGTCCGGGCGGTAATTCCTGAATGCACCCTTGAACGCCCTTGCGACGGGCGTTCGAACGGCGGCTACTACGTATGCGTCACTCATGATTGAAATTCCTTTGCCTCATTCACTTAACTGGAACCACGGAAGACACGGAAGTCACGGAAATTTTTAATGGATGTTTCCGTGTATTCAGTGCTTTCCGTGGTTCCTCTTGTTTGTTTGTCTGTATCAATTGCGCAGCGGCTTGCCGGTCTTGAGCATATGGGCCACGCGTTCCTGGGTCTTGTCCATCGCGGCCAGTTCCAGGAAGTGCTTGCGCTCGAGGCGGTGGATCCAGGCCTCGTCGACGTTTGAGCCGCGGTCGATTTCGCCACCGCACAGGACGGTCGCAATGCGGCTGCCGATCTCGAAGTCGTGCTCGGAGATGAAACGTCCTTCGAGCATATTGACCAGCAGCATCTTGAGCGTGGCGATACCGACGTCGCCGGCAGCCGGGAACTTGCGTCCGGCCAGCGGCGGCCGATAGCCAGCGGCGGCCATGGCGCGAACCTCGTGGTGTGCGGCATGCAGCAGTTCGTGTTCGTGCAGCACGATGCGGTCGTGCTCGCGCAGGTAACCCATTTCCTTCGCCTCCATGGCCGATCCCGCGACCTGGCCCATGGCGACCTGCTTGTAGCGCTTCTCCAGCAAGGGATAGGTATCGCCGGCTTTCGTGTCGTCGATAATTTGCATCGCCAATGTGCCGAGTCCGCCGCCGGCCGGCAGCAGGCCGACACCGGCCTCGACCAGGCCCATGTAGCTTTCCAGGTGCGCCACGCGGGTCGCCGCGTGCATGGCCAGCTCCAGACCGCCGCCCAGGGCCAGGCCGCGCACCGCGGCGACTGTCGGCACGGACGAATACCGCAGGCGCAGGTTTGCGGACTGGAAGCCGGCGACCAGTTCGCGCACGCTGTCGTAGTCACCCTTCTGAATCGCTTCGGCGGCGGCCTTGAGGTTGGCGCCAGCCGAGAAGGGCCCCTTGGGCTGCCAGATCACCAGGCCTTCGAAGCCCGATTCGGCGCGGTCAATGGCTTCATTCAGCCCGTCGACGACGCCGTTGTCGATCACCGCCATCTTGCTTTTCAGGCTGGCGATCAGTACGTCGTCGTGCAGGGTCCAGAGCCGGATCGAGTCGCTCTCGTGCACCGTGGTACCCGATTCGGTTTTCTCGCCCAGCAGGCGCACCGGCTGGTACTGTCGCTGGAAGACGGGCAGGTCCGGACGCGGCAGATACCGAGCCTGGTCGGCCGCCCAGGAACCTTCCACGGTGTGTGCAGCCTCGATTTGATTGACCCACTCCGGCAGGCCGGCATCGACGCCGGTCTTGCCGCCGGCGATGTCCTTCTCGACCAGGTCGGCCATCTCCTTCCAACCGGCCGACTGCCAGATCTCGAACGGGCCCACCTTCCAGCCGTAGCCCCAGCGAATGGCCAGGTCGACTTCGCGCGCGCTGTCGGCGATCTCGGCCAGGTGATACGCGCAGTAGTGGAACAGGTCGCGGTGGATCGACCACAGGAATTCGGTGTGGACATTCGCGCACTTCGCCATTTCCGCAAGTTTCTCGCCCGGGTCCTTGATGGCCAGTACCTTTTGCACTTCGTCCGGCAGGCTGTAGTCGCTGTCTCGGTAGTCGCCGGTTGCGGGATCGAATACCCGGATGGCTTTGCCTTCCTTGCGAAACACGCCCGCGCCGGCCTTCTGGCCCAGCGCGCCGCCCTCGATCAGCTTCTGCAGCCATTCCGGCTGCCGGAACCAGGCGTGCCAGGGGTCCTCTTCCAGCTGCGACTTCATGGTATTGATGACATTGCCCATGGTGTCCAGCCCGACCACGTCGGCCAGGCGGAAGGTGGCGCTCTTGGGCCGGCCGATGGCCGGGCCGGTCAGGGCGTCGATCGTATCGAAGCCCAGGCTCAGGCGATCGGCATGATGCATCACCGACAGCATGGTGAACATGCCGACTCGGTTGCCGATGAAATTTGCCGTGTCGCGGGCGCGCACCACGCCCTTGCCGAGGTTGCGCGTGAGGAAGTCCTCCAGCAGGTCCATGACCTTGTCGTCGGTGCCGGCGTGTGGAATCAGTTCCACCAGGTGCATGTAGCGCGGCGGGTTGAAGAAGTGCACGCCGCAGAAGCGGCCACGCAGGTTTTCGGGTAGTTCCTTCGACAGCTCGGTGATCGAAAGTCCCGAGGTGTTGGAGGCGAAGATCGCACCATCATGGATGTGCGGGGCGAGCTTGCCGTAGAGGTCGCGCTTGATGTCCATGCGCTCGGCCACGGCCTCGATGATGAAATCGCAATCGGCCAGTTTTTCCAGGTCATCGGCGAAGTTCAGCGGCCGGATGAAATCAACCAGGTCCTTGCTCGCCAGCGGCGCAGGCTTGAGCTTGAGCAGGCCCTGCCGCCCCTTCTCGGCCAGCTGGTTGCGGTCACCCTCGTCGGAGGGCAGGTCGTAGAGATCGACCGGAATACCGGCGGCGGTCAGATGCGCGGCAATCTGCGCACCCATTACCCCGGCACCCAGCACCGCAGCACGTCTTACCTTGAGCTTGTGGTCGTTCATTTCATGTCCCTTCTATCAGGTCCTGTTTGAAAATCTTTGAAACGCAAAGCAGCGAAGCAGCAAAGATCGCGAAGTTATTAATTGAATGATTTCTTTGCGTTCTTCGCTGCTTCGCGTCTTTGCGTTTAAAAGGTCTTTTTGAAGTTGCTCAACTGGCCTTGGCGACAGGTGGTTGCATTGCCTGTCGGCCGCCGATCTCCTCCGGCGTGAACTCGTCAACGGCAATGACTTTCGCCGTCAGCTCCTGTGCCCGCTTCAGGTCGGTGCCTTGTTCCTCGGTGATCACGCCGGTGGCTACGGCCTTGCCGACGACTTCGTCGACGTTGATCGGGCTCGGCACGACCTTGAGCGCGTTGCGCACCGCCATCTCGGCCGGTGCGGCCTTGAGAACGGCATCGAAGGCCTGCAGCAGCAGTCCCAGGCCATCATCAGCCTTCGACTGGTAGGCGCCATTGATCAGGCGCTCGCGGCCGGGGCTGTCTTCCTGCATCAACTGGGCGATTCGCTGGCCGGTCCGGTCGTCGACCGGATGATGGCGGCGGCCCCAGGGGAAGAGCTTGAGCCGCAAAATCCCTCCCATCAATGGCAGCGGGAAGTTGCGCAGCACGGCCAGCAGTGCATTCTCTACCTGATTGAGACTGTCGCTGACGGCCCACTGCACCAGCGGCAGGTCTTCCGCGGGCCGACCGTCGTCTTCGAAGCGGCGCAGGCTGGCCGACGCCATGTAAAGATGTGCCAGGGCGTCGGCCAGGCGGCCGGAAAGCGTTTCCTTGAACTTGAACTTGCCGCCCAGGATGAGCAGGCACAGGTCGGCGATCAGGGTGAAGGCCGAACTCAGGCGATTGATGCGGCGGTAGTCGCGCGCGGTCGGTCCAGAGACCGGGCTCAGGCTCAGGCGCCCGCCGGTCAGCGCCAGCAGCGGCGCCCGCACCAGGTTGGAGATCAGAAAGCCGATGTGACCGAACAACGCCTTGTCGAAGGCCCTGGCATCGTCATCCTGGGCCGCCTGCATTTCCTTAAGCAGGTAGGGGTGGCAGCGAATGGCACCTTGGCCAAAGACGATCATCGAGCGGGTCAGGATATTGGCGCCCTCGACCGTGATCGCGACGGGAATGGACTGCCACGGGATCGACAAGTAATTGTTGGGTCCTTCGACCACGGCCTTGCCGCCGTGCACGTCCATGGCGTCGTTGAGCACGCGCCGGTTGGCCTCGGTCAGGTAGGCCTTGAGAATGGCCGACAGAACGACCGGTTTCTCGCCATGGTCGAGCGCGCTGAGCGTGAGCTTGTGGGCGGCTTCCATGCGGTAGGTCTCGCCGCCGATGCGCGCCAGCGGTTCCTCGATGCCCTCGAACTGGCCGATCGGCTGCTTGAACTGATAGCGCACGCGGGCATAGGCACCGGTCGTCATGCTGGTGAGCTTGCCGTTGGCCACGCTCTGGGCCGGCAGGGAAATGGCGCGGCCGGCCGCCAGGCAATGCATCAGCATGCGCCAGCCCTGGCCGACACGTTCCTGGCCGCCGATGACCCAGTCCATCGGAATGAACACGTCCTTGCCGCGGGTCGGACCATTGAGGAAGATGCTGCCGCCAGGCAGATGGCGATCGCCGATCTCCACGCCCGGTGTGTCGGTCGGGATGAGGGCGCAGGTGATGCCCAGGTTTTCCGGGCCGCCGAGCAGGCCTTCGGGATCCCTCGCCTTGAAGGCCAGCCCGAGCACCGTGGCGATCGGTGCCAGGGTGATGTAGCGCTTGTCCCAGCTGACGCGCAGACCGAGGACTTCTTCGCCCTCGAAGGTGTCCCTGCAAACGATGCCCTCGTCGGGCATGGCGGCGGCATCCGAGCCGGCCAGCGGGGAGGTGAGGGCAAAGCAGGGGATGTCCTCGCCCTTCGCCAGGCGCGGCAGGTAGTGATTCTTCTGCCCGTCGGTGCCGAAATGCATCAGCAGTTCGCCGGGGCCGAGCGAATTGGGCACCATTACGGAAACGGCGGCTGACAGGCTGCGAGTGGCAAGCTTGGTGACCACGGCGGCATTGCCCTGGGACGAGAATCCCAGGCCACCGTATTCCTTCGGGATGATCATGCTCAAAAAGCGCTGGTCGCGAATGAATTGCCAGGCCTCCTCCGGCAGATCCTTGAGCTCGTGGGTAATCTGCCACTCGTCCAGCATGCCGCAGAGCTCCTCCACGGGGCCGTCGAGAAAGGCTTGTTCTTCGGCCGACAGTGTCGGCTTGTCGATAGCGAACAGACGCTTCCAGCGTGGACGGCCGGAAAACAGTTCGGCGTCCCACCAGACCGTGCCGGCGTCGAGCGCTTCGCGTTCGGTATCCGAGATTGCCGGCAGTACCGATTTGAACCAGCCGAACAGGCGGTCCGAGACCAGCATCCGGCGCAAGGGGCGGATGGCGACCACCGTCAGGGCGACGGCAGCAATTGCGTAGAGCGTGATTACCGGCCAGGCGGCCACGTACCAGATGGTGCCCGCCAGGGAGGCGATGGCCAGCAATGCGGCCAGCCAGGACGGAGTGCGAAACCAGGCCAGGGCGAGCAGGCCGATGAGGAGTGCGAGGATCAACAACCAGGTCATGATGTGGCCTCCAGGGTGCGTCGGGCACCATCGTGGATTCGGGATTCGAGACTGCCGCGCAGGCCGGCGGCGGCGAATTGCACCAGCTCGGCGGCAATGATGCGGGTGTCCTTCAGGGCTGATTCGGCCATGGTCAGCGTGAGGGCGCCGACAATGAAGTCGAGTTGCTGGCGCAGTCGTGCCGGTTCGGCGCCTGGCAGGGCGTCGCCAACGGCGTCGGCGAAGCGGCGCATCACGTGCGCGTATTCATGGCGCATGGCCTCTTGCAGCGCGGTATCGCGATCGGCGAAGGCGCGCAGCAGAAGCTGCATGAAGCGTTGGCCCTCGGCATCGCCGCCGCGGGTGAATTCCAGTGCCGGCTCGACAAAGGCATCGAGAACGGCTTCCAGATCGGGGGGGTCGCTGTCGGCGAGTACGGTTTCGAGGCGTTCCAGCCGGGCGGCGTTCAAGGCATCGAGCCGGCGCCGGAAGATCGCCCGGATGAGTTCCTGCTTGGAGCCGAAGTAATAGTTCACCGCGGCCAGGTTGGCCTCGGCCGCCTGGGTAATCTGCCGCAGCGTGGTCAGGTGAAATCCCTGTTCGGCGAACTGGCGCTCGGCGGCGTCGAGAATGCGGTCGCGAGTGGATTCCGACAATTGAAACGTCCGATTAAAACAACCGTTTTAATCTTACGCCCTGGACCAATCCGTTGCAAGCGGGAATGATGTGTGGCGCTTGGCTGCGTGGTGGTCCAAACCGACCACCACGCGTGGCACTAGGCGCTGCCCAGGCGCCTGCGTGCCGGCCAGGTCGCCGGGTCGTGGCCAATAGGTTGCTGCCCTGCGATCAGGGCACGTGCAGGTGCAGCTTGCCGTTGCTGAAGTCGGTTGTGATCAGAAAGTTTTTCAGGACTTCGTAGCCCAGCAGGCCGTCGTGATGCGAGCGATCCTTGCGTATTCGGCTGCCGGTCTCGCCGCGACCGACGTCCATGGTCCGCTTTTCGTCACCGCCGTAACGGGCAAGGAATTGCTCGAAGCGATAGGGTCCGAGTTCGACCCTGTCCAGTTTCAGCATTTGAAGGGCGTCTGCTTCCGTTTGTTCGGAGTCCGTTCCTTGCGCCGGCTCGATCCGCTTGTCTTCCAGCCCGTTGCTGATTACGAAGTCTTCGGTCAATAGCGTGGCGCCTGGAAGACCGGTATCCAGCGTCAGCCAGGCACGGTTGCCTTCAATCGCGGTCTCGACCATCAGTTCGCCCAGCGGACCCCGGCGCACTTCCGTATTGCCTTCGAACTTCACCGCCTCCGGAGACAGGAAGCGGAATCGCTGATTGGGGTAGTCGATCTGCACCACGGCGCCTTCGAAAACCGGGTGGCCGAGAATCATGTCGAAGCCGTCACCGGGGACGATGGGCAGACCACTGAAGTTCAGCGAGGACCCGTCGATTTCGACTTCGAATCGGCGCGATGCATAGACCCGTTTATTCGCGAGACTTCCACCCATCTCGAACTCGACCTTGTGATCTTTCCGGATACCGGCTCGTTCCGCGAACGCCGTGGAAATCACGCTGGTGTTGACGGTGGAGTCGATGATGATCCGGACCGGTTCGCCGTTGACGCTGCCATCGAGCCCGATCTGGCCCTCGCTGCCGTCAAAAGCGATCCAGCCTTCGGGGTCCGTTTCCAGTGCCAAAGCCGCTGATGTCACCAGCCCGATGATCGCTGCCATGCAAATGCCCGTCAGGGTCCGAGTCCATTCCCTGGCCATAAGGCCCTCCTACTGTGGTTCGCCAGCCGAAAACCTTAACCGAGGCTGCGGTTCCCGGCAAGCCGCACGCTGCTCCATTCAGGAGGGAGAGCATTCAGCCGGATCAACATCGCGCGTTGCGCGGACGCGGCCGGGGTTGGATACGATTACGGCGCGTGCCATGTCCGGCTGGTCGGGGGCGCATACGCGGATGGTCAGGTTGGTGCCGTAGGCACCGCCGTGGCCCTGGAAACGGACGCGGTGGCGTCCTGCCGAGTGCATCAGCAGGGAAGTCTGCGGCTCGACCACACGCAGTATGTCTTTGGGCCCGTCCGGCTGTCCCTTTCTCTCGGGATCGAGATAGACGATCCAGCCGTTGTCCCAGCGATTGCCGCCGCTGCAGCTCAGTCCGTCCGAGCTTGGGCAGGCGGCCACCGGTTGGTTTCGAAAGACCGCCTCGTAGCGGGCATAGTTGAGGTGACCGACGAGCTGATTGGCGGCGGCGGTCAGTCGCTGCTGTTCAAGGAAATTCCCAAGGGCCGGTACGGCGGTGGTCAGGATGACCGCCATCAGGGATACTGCGATCAGCAGTTCGATCAGGGTCAATCCCGTCTGTGTCCTCATGGTCGGGGCTCCTCTTGCTGTGGTGCCTGGACTGCCATGTTCCCGCAGGTGCCCGACCGGCCTCTAGCCTCAACCGACGCTGTCAGGTGTAGGAATTTTTCCAATCGGGATGTAAGTTGCTGGATGGGGCGGCGCAAGCCGTGTTCGCGAGCATGTCGAATCCCGGCCGATCCAATCGACCATGGAGTAAGTACAGCCGAAAAGGAGTGCATCGTGAAATATCTCTGCCTGGTCTATGCGCGTGAAGACCACCTGCATGACCTGCCCGAAAGCCCGCGCGATCCGGAGTGCCATGCCTACGCGACCTCGCTGATCGATGATGGCCGACTCATCGCCGGGCAGGCGCTTGAGCCGGTCGCAACCGCCACCACCGTCCGGGTTCGCGAGGGAAAGACCCTGGTGACCGACGGGCCGTTTGCCGAAACTACCGAGCAGTTGACCGGCTTCTATATGGTCGAAGCGCGCGATCTCAACGAAGCGATCCGCATCGCCGAAGGCATTCCGCCGGCCCGGGTCGGCTCGATCGAGGTCCGGCCGGTGCGTGAGCTGCAACTCGACGAGCAGGGGGGCGCATGAGTACTGCCCGGCAACGCAACCTCGCCGAACATGTGACTTTTCGCCTCGAGCGTGAATTCGACGCGCCGGTTGCCGATGTCTGGCGCGCCTGGACCGAGCGCGACCGGCTGCTGCAATGGTGGGGGCCGAAGGGTTTTCCGTGCCGTCATGCCGATCTCGATCTGCGAGTTGGTGGGCACTTTCACTACGGCCTCGACCTGCCCGACGGTGGCGTGATGTGGGGGCGCTGGGATATCGAGCGCATCGAGCCCCAAAGCCGGCTGGATTTCCTGGCGCTGTTCTCCGATGAGAACGGCGGCGGACCGACCCGGCATCCCTGGGAGCCGGACTGGCCGCTGCTGGTCTATACCGTCATCCGATTCCAGGCGCACGGCGAAAGCTCCCGGCTGGGCATCGAATGGATTCCCGCCGATGCCACGCTGGCCGAGATCGAGCGTTTCGGCAATGGCCATGACGACTGCCGCCAGGGTTGGGGCGGAACACTGGACCAGCTACAACAACATCTCGAGGAGAGAAAATCATGAAATACGTAGACGGTTTCGTTCTACCGATCGCTGAAGATCGCATCGACGATTATCGCGAGATTGCCGCGCAAGCCGGCGAAATCTGGAAGGAGCACGGCGCGCTCGAATACATCGAGTGTGTCGGCGATGATCTCGAAAGTGACGAATTGGTGCCGTTCCCGAAAATGGCCGGCTGTCACGAAGGCGAGACGGTGGTCTTTGCCTGGATCGTGTACCGCTCGCGCGAGCATCGCGACGAGGTCAACCGCAAGGTCATGGAAGACCCTCGCATTCAGGCCATGGGGCCAAAAGACATGCCCTTCGACTGTGGCCGCATGGCCTGGGGTGGTTTTTCCGTGCTGGTCGACAAGTAGCGGCCTCATGGCGTTGAACGCCTACCTGATTGTGGCTGCATGAACCCGATCGGGTCAGCCTCGGTCGAGGCTCGGATCGAGTCGATCTACCGGTCCGAGTCCCGGCGCGTATTCGCCACCCTGATTCGCCTGCTGGGTGATTTCGAGCAGGCCGAGGAAGCCATGCAGGAGGCCTTCGCGCTGGCGGCCGAGCAGTGGCCGCAGGCGGGTGTGCCGGACAAGCCGCGTGCCTGGCTGGTATCGACCGCGCGCCACAAGGGCATCGATCGCATGCGGCGCAACTCGCGCTGGGCCGAGATTGCCCGTGAACTCGCTGCCGATGGTTCGCAGGCCGTCGGGCCGGGGCCGGAGGACGATCCGGTGGTCGAGGACGATCTTCTGCGCCTGATCTTTACCTGCTGCCATCCCGCGCTGGCCCGCGAGGCCCAGGTTGCCCTGACCCTGCGCGAGGTTTGCGGCCTGACCACCGAAGAGGTGGCGCGCGCTTTTCTAACCGCCGTGCCGACCATGGCCCAGCGCATCGTGCGCGCCAAGCACAAGATCCGCGACGCCGGCATTCCCTTCGAATTGCCCGAGGCCCGCGATCTGCCGCAGCGGCTCGAGGCCGTGTTACACGTCGTCTACCTGGTGTTCAACGAAGGCTATGCCGCGTCGGCCGGTGAAACACTGACCCGTCCCCGTCTGTGCAGCGAGGCGCTGCGACTGGGCCGTTTGCTGGTGCGGCTCGCCCCGGATGCTGAAACCCGCGGCCTGTTGGGGCTGATGCTGCTGCATGACGCGCGCCGGGCAACCCGCATCGACGAGGCCGGCGATATCGTGCTGCTCGAACACCAGGATCGCTCGCGCTGGGACCGCGAACAGATCGCCGAGGGTGTTCTCCTGGTCGAGCAGGCGCTGGCGACCAGGCAATGGGGACCGTACTCGGTGCAGGGTGCGATTGCGGCGCTGCACGCCGAGTCGCCGTCCTGGGAGGCGACCGACTGGCCGCAGATCGTCGAACTCTACCGGGTGCTGATGCGCATTGCGCCCTCGCCGGTGGTCGAACTCAACCTGGCCGCGGCCATCGCCATGCGCGACGGCCCACAGGCGGGACTCGATCGGGTGGAGGCGATTCTCGAGCGCGACGAGTTGACGGACTTCTTCCCGGCGCATGCCACACGGGCGGAATTGCTGGCCCGTCTGGGCGAGAATCGGGCGGCCCGCGATGCCTGGCAGCGGGCACTGGCGCTGACCGAGCAGGAACCGCAACAGCGCCTGGTGCGCCGCCGCCTGGATTCGCTTCAGTCTTGAATGCGGTTTTCGAGTTCGGCCACGCGCGCTTCAAGCGCTTCGATGCGTTCGAGCATTACATCACGGGCCGGGGCGCTTTCAATCGGCGCTGATTCCGCCCGCGCTGGCTGATGGGAGTCGACCGGGCCGCACAGCAGGTGCATGTAGCGGTCCTCGCGCTGGCCTGATTGACGCGGCAGGCGAACTACCATGGGCGGCTGTTTCTGGGCGAGCCGGTCGAGGGCATAGACGACGTCGTCGGCGTCTTCGAAGCGATGAATGCGCTCGGTGCGCGTCAGCAGTTCATTGACGGTCTGCGGGCCGCGCAGCATCAGCAGGGCGATCAGCGCCAGCTGGGCTTCGGTCAGCTCCAGGCCCTTCTCGGCGGTGTGCCGGTAGCGTTCGGCGCGTGATGAAAAATCATGTCGTACGAGGTTCTTGCGTTCGAGCTCGCGCAGGGCCTGGCCGACGCGGCCGGGCTCGAGCTTCATCACCGGCTCGCGGCTGGTCTTCTGGTTGCAGGCCGTGGTGGTGGCATTGAGCGTCAGCGGGTAGGCGTCCGGCGTCGTCGACTCCTTTTCGATCAGGCAGCCGAGCACGCGCGCTTCGACCGCACTCAGGCGAATGCCTTGCGGCTCGTCGCCGGCCGTTTCCGCGTCGTCGCGGTCTTCGTTGTCGATCTCGTCGCTCAAAGCGCGTCTCCGATTCGTTCCACGGCGGTCTTGAGGGTGTCGAGACCGCAGGCGAAGCTCAGGCGCAGGTGGCCGGCCGTGCCGAAGGCGCTGCCGGGCACCGAGGCCACCAGGGCTTTCTCGAGCAGATGCTCGGCCAGCTCGATATCGTCCTTGAGGCCCAGCTTCTTGATCGCTTCGCTGAAGTCGGCAAAGGCATAGAAGGCGCCCTCGCCAGGCTCGCAGCTCACGCCCGGCAACTCGTTGAGCGCCGGGATTAGCCAGTCGTGGCGTTCCTTGAACGCCTTGCACATCTGGCCCACACAATCCTGGTCGCCGTTGAGCGCGGCCACGGCGGCGGCCTGGCTGACCGAACTCGGGTTCGAGGTGCTTTGGCCCTGGATCTTCTTCATTTCCTTGATGATTTCGGCCGGGCCGGCGGCATAGCCGATGCGCCAGCCGGTCATGGCGTAGGCCTTGGAAACCCCGTTTACCACCAGTGTGCGGTCCTGCAGGCCGGGCACAACCTGCGCCAGGGTCGAGAAGGGCTCGTCGGCCCACCAGATGTGTTCGTAGATGTCGTCGGTGCAGACGATGATCTTGGGATGATCGATCAGCACCTCGCCGATGGCCGCCAGCTGCTCGCGCGCGTAGGCGCGGCCGCTGGGATTGCTGGGCGAGTTGAGCATCAGCAGGCGCGTGTGATCGGTGATCGAGGCTTCCAGCTGCGAGGGCGTGACCAGGTAGTTATTGCTGGCCGAGGTGTTGAGAATCACCGGCGCGCCACCGGCCAGCCGGGCCATGTCGGGGTAGGACACCCAGTAGGGCGCGGGAATCAGAACTTCGTCGCCCTCGCCGATGAGCGCCTGCATCAGGTTGTACAGACTCTGCTTGGCACCGGTGGAGACGAGAATCTGATTGGGCTCGTAGCTCAGTTCATTGTCGCGCTGGAACTTCGAGATCACGGCCTGCTTGAGCTCCGGCGTGCCGTCGACCGGGGTGTAGCGCGTCTGGCCGGCCTCGATCGCCTGGGTAGCGGCCTTGCGGATGTGCGCCGGAGTGTCGAAATCGGGTTCGCCCATGCTCAGCGAAATAACGTCCTTGCCGGCCGCCTTGAGTTCGGCCGCCTTGGCCGCCATTGCAATGGTGGCAGACGGTTTGACCTGGGCGACGCGCTGGGCAAATCGGAATGTCACGGTGTTCTCCCTACTGGCTGTGAATCGGAACCGGATCGGCCCGGTTCTTGACGAGCCCCCGATTATAATCCCTGCTGCAATGTTGATCAGTGAAACCGGCCAATGAGCAAGCGATTTCGCATGGCGTCCAGCTACGAGCCGGCCGGCGACCAGCCGACGGCCATCGATGCGCTGGTTAAAGGGCTCGGGGCCGGGCAGTCGCATCAGACCCTGCTGGGCGTGACCGGCTCGGGCAAGACCTTCACCATGGCCAACGTGATCGAGCGGGTGCAGCGCCCGGCGCTGGTAATGGCGCCCAACAAGACCCTGGCCGCGCAGCTCTACGGCGAGTTCAAAGCCTTTTTCCCCGATAACGCCGTCGAGTATTTCGTCAGCTACTACGACTACTACCAGCCCGAGGCCTACGTGCCGTCCTCGGACACCTTCATCGAGAAGGACGCCTCGATCAACGAGCACATCGAGCAGATGCGCCTGTCGGCGACCAAGGCATTGCTCGAACGGCCCGATTCGCTGATCGTGGCGACCGTTTCGTCGATCTACGGCCTGGGTGATCCCAGCTCCTTCCTGAAGATGACCTTGCCGCTGAAGGTCGGCGAGCGCATGAACCAGCGCGAGATCCTCAGGCGCCTGGCCGAGATGCAGTATTCACGCAATGATTTCGAGCTCAGGCGCGGCACATACCGCGTGCGCGGCGAGGTGATCGACCTGTTTCCCGGAGATTCGGAAATCGAGGCGGTACGGGTCGAACTGTTCGACGACGAGATCGAGCGCATCAGCTATTTCGATCCGCTCACCGGCGAGCTCCACGAGAAGACCGACGAGCTGACGATCTTTCCCAAGACCCACTACGTCACGCCGCGACAGGTGGTGCTCGACGCGGTCGAGGCGATCAAGGCCGAACTGAAGGAGCGCCTCGAACAGCTCGAGCAGGCCGGCAAGCTGCTCGAAGCCCAGCGGCTGAGCCAGCGCACCCAGTTCGATATCGAGATGATGCTCGAGCTCGGCTACTGTCAGGGCATCGAGAACTACTCGCGCCATCTCACCGGGCGCCAGGCCGGCGATCCGCCGCCGACCCTGTTCGATTACCTGCCCAAGGACGCGATCCTGATCGTCGACGAATCGCACGTCACCATTCCGCAGATCGGCGGCATGTACCGCGGCGACCGCTCGCGTAAGGAAACCCTGGTCGAATACGGTTTTCGCCTGCCCTCGGCGATGGACAACCGGCCGCTGAGGTTCGAGGAATTCGAGGCGAGAGCACCGCAGATGGTCCTGGTCTCGGCGACGCCCCGACAGTGGGAGTTCGATCATTCGCAGACCGTGGCCGAGCAGGTCGTGCGGCCGACCGGCCTGATCGACCCGGAAGTCGAAGTCCGCCCGGTCGCGAGTCAGGTCGATGATCTGCTCTCCGAAATCCATGATCGGGTCGGACAGGGCGATCGCGTCCTGGTGACCACCCTGACCAAGCGCATGGCCGAGAACCTGACCGAGTACCTGGCCGAGCACGACGTGCGCGTGCGCTACCTGCATTCCGACGTTGACACGGTGGAGCGAGTCGAGATCATCCGCGACCTGCGCCTGGGCGCCTTCGATGTACTGGTCGGTATCAATCTGCTCAGAGAGGGCCTCGACCTGCCGGAAGTCTCGCTGGTGGCCATTCTCGACGCCGACAAGGAAGGCTTCCTGCGTTCCGAAGGATCACTGATCCAGACCATCGGCCGTGCGGCACGCAACCTGCGCGGCAAGGCCATCCTGTATGCCGACAAGATGACCAACTCCATGACCCGCGCCATCGAAGAAACCGAACGTCGCCGAGCCAAACAGATCGCGCATAACGAAGAACACGGCATCACGCCGAAGACCATCGTCAAGAACATCGCCGACATCATGTCCGATGCCCAGCACACCCCCGGCAAGCGCCCCGGCCGCAAGGCCGCCGAAGAGCCGGCCGAATACAAGGCCGAAGCGGTATCTCCCGAACAGGCCGCCCGAGAGATCGCCCGCCTGGAAAAGGAAATGTTCAAGGCGGCCGAAGATCTGGAATTCGAAAAGGCAGCGAAAATTCGCGATCAGATCTCGCGTATCCGTGAAAAGGGCTTCCAATTACCGGATAGTGCGTTGGCGAAGTAGTTTCAGTAGTACAGCTTAGCCGTGGGAGTAGGCAATGGCATTCTATTTAACTTCGGGCAGGACGTTTGTCGACATCAGTAGTCGACTATAAGAATTATTGGGGGGTTGGTTTTGGAATCTGCTGTATATGTCATGATGGCTCTGCTGGCCTTGGCGTTCTTCTCTTGTGCGGTAGCTTGGTTCTTTTTCTCTCTGCAGGCGATTTGCAACGTTATTCCAGGGAAGGGATGGATTATCTGGTTTCCTATATGGTTGTTTATGCCGGATATATTTACCGAAGAGGGCAACCGGTACCGGGTAAAGGCCCTCAGAATGGCGGGGTGCATGCTGCTAATGCTGTTGGCGTTTCTGGGTATTAAGTCAACACTGTAGACCGCGATCGGACTTACTCATATACGCGCTCGAAGCCTTCCACGCTGAAGCCGTTGATGCGCGTATCGCCGACCAGGATCACCGGCACGCCGGTGGCATCCATGGCATCGTAGCGGCGTCGGGCTGCCGGATCATTGTCGATATCATATTCGGTGTAGCGGATGCCGTTGTCGGCGAAGTACTCTCTGGCCTTGGCGCAGTAAGGGCACCAATCGGTGGCATACATGACTACCCTTGGCTGTTTACCTTCGGCAGCCAGCCGTGGCGCCGACTTGATCTCCACCGCCTCGTAGCTATTGATCGACTTGAGCTCGACCTCTTCGGAGTTCTCCTCAACCGGCTTGCGGTCGCTGAAATGGAGATTGCCGTCCTCATCCACCCACCGGTATACCTGTGCATCGACGAGAGTGCAGGCCAGTACCATCCATATTGCGATCAACTTATACACCGACTCGATACCTGCCTGGCGTTTGATGGCAATCATGGTACCGGAAAGTCGACTCCCTGCCCTGATCGATACGGAATGCCGGATCGCAGGCCTGCGGCATTGCCAATGCTGCTCGGGATGCCTGGCGACTGATGCTTGTCTGGTTGGTCGGCCGCGCAACTTGATTGACAGCTTTGGGGGCGCGGCGTAATCTGGTCGGCGCACAAGGGGAAACCATGAGTACTTCGGTGCAACGCCGAAGAGGAGGATCCAATGGGATGCTTCAACCGGAAACACGCAGTTCTTTCACCACTTGTCGCCGTAGTTCTGGCTGTTCCCACCCTGGCCAGTGCGGAGCGTATTCAGGCCAGTCTGAGTGGCTATGAAGAAGTTCCCTCGGTCTCGACCGTCGCCATTGGCGATTTTCGGGCAATGATCAGCCCGGATGGCGGCTCCATCGACTTCGAGCTGAGCTACTTCGACCTCCAGGGCGATGTCACGATGGCCCACATTCACTTCGCCAATGCCGACGTCAATGGTTCCGTGGTGGCCTGGCTGTGCGGCACCGCTGCCATACCCGGTCCGGCCGGCACGGCCACCTGTCCGGAGTCGGGCACGGTTTCGGGTACCATCACAGCCAGCGAGGTCGTCGGCTCGTCGGCCACCCAGCAGATCATGGCGGGTGACCTGGACGCGGTGATCGCCGCCATCCGGGCTGGCGCCGCATATGTCAATGTTCACTCTGTGTTATCACCTGGCGGCGAAATTCGCGGCCAGATACGAGGTTCCCGCCGGAAGTGAATCTGGTGCCCATCGGCTGATTGAGGTAACTGTCCCCGCACATTCGCGGGGACAGTTTTAGAATCCCGGACTCCGGTTCTTCACCGTTCGACACGATCTGACGGTGGGCTAATCGCGAGCAGGCGCTTATCCCAAGGCGACACAGACAAGGACACCCGCGGCACCGTTCGATATCGGGAGGTTGAAGTCTAATGGCCGAATGGATTTTTGTATTGTCGATTGCCGCCGCTGCAAGTCTGAGTGTGCCGACCGGAGCGGCGCTGGCAGCAGTGGAGCGCATTCGGCCTGACTGGCTCGAAGAGGAGTTCCGTCACTCGATCGTCGCTTTCGGTGGTGGCGCCCTGTTGGCTGCTGTGGCCCTGGTGCTCGTGCCCGACGGCATGGAGTCACTGCCGCTTGCCGCGGCCGCGGCCTGCTTCATCCTCGGCGGAATCGCCTTCATGTTGCTCGATCGTCTGCTGGCGCGGCGCAAGTCTTCCGCCAGCCAGCTTGTGGCCATGCTGGCCGATTTCGCTCCCGAGGCGCTTGCCCTCGGCGCGGTGTTCGCAGCGGGTACCGGTTCCGCGCCGCTGCTGGCGGCCCTCATTGCCCTGCAGAACCTGCCCGAATCGTTCAACGCCTTTCGCGAAATCCGCGAAACGACCTCAACTACTGCCGTGCGGATTGTCGTTGTGTTCGGGCTGATTGCGCTGTTAGGGCCGGCTTGTGCGCTGGCGGGCTATTTCCTGCTTTCGGATCTAAGCGCCGTGGTCGGCGCCATCATGCTCTTTTCCTCCGGCGGCATCCTGTACCTGGTATTCCAGGACATTGCGCCCCAGGCCCGGCTGGAACGGCACTGGGCTCCGCCGCTGGGCGCTGTCGCCGGTTTCCTGATGGGCATGATCGGGCACGGTCTGGTCGGGGCCGGCTGACTCGACAGGCCCATACGAAACCGAGGGGGCCGGCCACTGTTGGCCTTGAATCCTTTCTGAAACGCATGCAGTTCTGTTGTATATCCTTTCGCCCATCAGGAGGCAAGCATGGCCATCAGCGACAAGCACATCGCAATTCTCGCCGAAGACGACTACCAGGAACTGGAACTGCACTATCCGCGACTCCGGCTGATCGAGGCCGGTGCGCGCGTTTCCGTTCTTGGTGCCGGCAAGGACGTCTATCACAGCGGCAAGGGCTACGCGGTCAAGCCCGATGCGGATATCTCCGACGCGAAAGCTGAAGACTTCGATGCGGTGGTGATTCCGGGCGGCATGGCGCCGGACAAGATGCGCCGGCATCGGGCGATGGTCGAATTCGTTCGTGCCATGGACGATGCGGGCAAGGTCGTGGCCTGGATCTGCCATGCCGGCTGGATGGCGGTTTCGGCCGATATCGTTCGCGGACGGCGAGCGACGTCATTCGCGTCCATTCGCGACGACATGGTCAATGCCGGTGCCGATTGGGTCGACGAAGAAGTGGTTGTCGACGGCAACCTGATCAGCAGTCGCGTGCCCGACGATCTGCCGGCGTTCTGCCGCGAAATCCTGCGCAAGCTGGACTGAGGCCGGCCGGGTGGCCCATCGAAAAACTTCCGCCTTGCGGAAGGTCACCCTGATCGTCAATCCGACCGCTGGTCGCGGCCGCACGGCGCGCCTGGTCGAGGTTCTGCAGCGAGCGCAAGGTCCGGATTGCGAAGTGCTGGTCACGCGTGCACCTGGCGAGGCGCGAGAACTCGCCGGGTCGCGCAGGGACGATACCGACCGGGTGGTGGTGGCGGTCGGGGGTGACGGGACGGTTCACGAGGTTGGCGGGGCGCTGGTCGGCGCGGAAGCTATCTTCGGGGTATTGCCGGCCGGTTCGGGCAATGATTTCGCCAAGATGCTGGCTGAGCCGCCGCCACCGGAATCGGCAGCCGAATACTTTGCCTCGGCAGAGGTGCGCCGCTGCGATGCTGGCGAGATCCGCATCCGTCATGCTGACGGGCGCAGTACGCAGCGGTATTTCATCAACGGCGTGGGCATCGGCTTCGAAGCGGTGGTGGCCGATGCGGCCTCGCGCGCTCGTTGGCTGGGTGGCAGTGCACGCTATATCGTCAGTGCGGTTCGTCGACTGCTGACCTATCGAGCGCCCGACGCGGTCCTTCGTTTCGATGGTCGGGAAGTGGCAGGCCCCTTGTTCCTGGTGGCGGTCGGCAACGGCCGCTGCGCCGGCGGGCATTTCTACCTGACGCCGGAGGCCGCCATCGACGACGGGCTATTCGATATCTGTTTTACCACCACGCGTTCGATTCCGCGCCTGCTCAGGCGGTTGCCCGCCGCACTGCGCGGGCGGCATCTGGCCTTCGATGATATCGAGCTGGAGCGAAGCCAGGCGATGCAACTGCAGTGCCCTGACGGTTGCATGATCCACGCCGATGGCGAGTTGCTCGCCCGAAACGCAGTCGAAGTCGAAGTAGATATCCTGCCGGGGGCTCTGCGCCTGGCCGGATGATGCGGGCCGGCCGGTGGCCGGCCCGCGGGTGTGGCAGGATCAGAAGCGGTAGTCGAGCCCGACAGAGCCGGTGCGCGGCTTGTTGGGGCGCGCGCCGTCCGGAAGACGGGAAACAATCACTTGTTCGTCGAACAGGTTGTCGACCTTGACGAAGACGGTCATTGCCTCGGTCAGTGCATAGCGCGAGATCCAGTCGACGACGAACAGGGACTCGGTCCGGTCAAAGGGCTCGTCGGCGCGGTTGCAGCCGACCTGGACGCAGGTCTCGGCCATGTACTTGGCAACGAAATGGTTGTCCCAGCCGCTGGTGTGTTCGAGCCCCAGACGCAGGCTGAAGAGGTTGTCCGGAATGTCGGCCAGTTCGTCGCCGTCGGATACGCCGGTGACGGGGTTGCTCTCGCTGATTTCGGCCTGTGTCCAGGTGTAGTTGAAGCTCAGCGGAATGTGCAGGCTGTCGGTGTACCACTCGCGGGCGAACTGGAATTCGACGCCCTGAACGATCGCCTCGCCGGTGACGAAGTTGCCGCTGGTCGCGCCGTTGCTGCACGGCGTTGCAACCGAGCAAACTTCGGCCTGGTTCTGAAAGTCGCTGCGGAAGCCGACCAGTTCGAGAAAGCTGTCGGCCTGGCGGTAGCGGAAGCCGAACTCGTAGTTGACGCTGGTCTCCGGCTCGTCGTTTTCGGTGGCGCCGCCGCTGAGGGGCGCGAAGCCGCGATGCACGCCGCCGAGCATCTGGAACTGGTCGTTCATGTCCCAGGTAAAGGATGCGCCAGGCAGCCATTCGCTCGCCGTGCTCGAGCGCCGCGACGGTTCATCGGAGCGGTCGGTCGTGCTGAACTGGCGGCGGTAGGTGTCCGCATCCTCGTAGCGCAGGGCCAGGTCGAGCTTGAAGTCCCGGGTGACTCGCCATTCGTCGACCGCCCAGAATGCGAGGGCGTCGGCACCCTCGAGGCGATTGTTGCCGCCGGTGGGCGCGACGGTGTCCCGGAAGACCAGGCTGCCGTTGATCTGGTCGTAGACTTCGACCGGCTGAAAGCGGTCCATGCGGTCGCTGTGGTCACGCGCACCGACCTGCAGGCGGTGGTTGCCGATTTCGGCATTGGCGCCGAACTCGATGCCGTAGGATTCGTACTCACGGTTGTTGTGCTTGTAGTCGAGCCCTTCGATATCCTGCTCGCCGTGCAGCACGGCCAGGGCGTCGGTGTCACCGGCATTGGCAGCGTCGATGAGAGACCCGAAGCTGCCCTTGAACCAGTCGCGGGCGAACTCGTTGTAATAGGCCAGGGCGGTCAGGGATACCCGATCGGTCAAGTCGAGCGCCCAGTTCAGGGAAAAGCCCTGGTGGTCGTTGTTCATCTGGTCGATCTCGGACAGTCCATATCGACGGTTGGGATCGCGGGCGAAGTCGGCGTCGGTCAGGCCGGCATAGGTCTCGTTCGAGGTCTGCTCGGAATACTTCGCCTTGGCCAGCAGGCTGTGGCGGCCGCTGCTCCAGCCGAGCTTGACCAGGTAGCTCTGGATATCGAAGCCGGCATCGCGATTGCTGCGGTCGATGTCCTTGAAGCCGTCGGTGTTGCGGTAAACGGCGTCGACCAGAAAGCCGAAGTTGCCCTGGGTTCCGCCGTACCAGGCGTGCGTATTGTGTTCGCTGTTCTCGCCCAGGGTGGTGAGAACCCGACCGCTGTTCTCGGCTGGAATCGGCGTGGTAACCAGGTTGATCACGCCGCCGGTGGTCTGCGGGCCATAGCGCAGCAGCGGGGCACCCTTGATGACTTCCACCGCCTGCATCTGGAAAGCTTCGGGAAAGTAGTAGGCGGCCGGGTTGGAATAGGGCGCTGGTGCAATCAGCACGCCGTCTTCGAGCAGAGTGACCTTGCTGGAACGACCGCCGGCGGCGGCGCGAATGCCGATGTTGGGGCGCAGGCCTTCGCCGTCCTCTTCTCGGATATACACACCGGGAACGGTCTTGAGCAGCTGGTTGATGTCGGTGCGGGCCTCGATTTGCATCTGTTCGGAATCGATGACGGCGCCGGTGCCTGAAAGGCGGCGAGCGTCCTCGCGGCTGCCGACGATGCGTATCCGGTCGATAATCAGACCCCAGTCGTTCAGGGTGTTCTGTGCGAGCGCCCGCCCAGCTTGTTCGCGTTCGTCATTCTTCGACTCGTCATCGCTGTTCTGGGCGCCGGCGCCGGTAGCCAGAGTGAACGACAGGGCGAAGATCAATGCGTGTTTCATTGTTGAAATGTCCTGCGTGTTGCGTGAGTGGATGAATAATTCGGCGCAATTCTAAACGCAAATCATTATCATCTGCAACACAATTTCACAAAAAGGGTGAATCACAGTTCACGGGCGGCATGCAGGCTGCCCGTGGGCATTGCCGGGGTTCAGGGGCTACTGGTGCGGCCCGGCAGGACTGTTGGGGTTCTTCTAGCGCAGGCAGCGATAGATGATGAAGCGGCGCTCGCCGTCGTCGATCGGGCCGTCCGGCACGATTGTGTCGCCACCCAGTTCCAGGGCGCTGTTGCGCGCCAGGTCGGCCAGTTCTTCGCCAACCTTGTCGGAATTGCGGTTATAGAAGCCGACCCGGTCGCGGACCGAGGTGGTGGTCGCGCCCAGCCGCTCGCAGCTGTGGACCTGGGAGGAACTACGCAGGTTGACCCGGTCCGCACCAGGTTTGAGGTCGACCCAGCTGCAGCCGGCGAGCAGGACCGTCACGAATACAGCTAGGAGGGCTGGTCTGATCATGGCTCAGGAATCTTGTTGGCTACGGCTGTCGATTCTAGACGCTTTGCCGGGCAGACTCGAGCGCATGTAACGTTGCCACAGCATCCAGGCCACCAGGGCCAGAACGGCACAGCCAACCACCCAGTTGAAGCGCCCGAACCGGTACTGCCCGGCCAGGGTCATCACGCAGCCCAGGCCGGCGGCAATGGAAATGCCCAGGGGGTGGTAGAGCAGGGGTCGTGATCCGCCGACCAGGGCATGATGCGCGATGAAGAACAGCGGCGCCCCTGCAGCCAGCGCCAATCCCGCTGTGAACAGCCAGGGTGCCGACTGCCAGCCGGCCACGCCTGCAGCGGCAGCCAGGGCTGTCAACAGCAGGATGACCGGAAGGTGTCGCATCAGTTGTCGGTGGCCCGGCGGCGGAACCAGACCGCGGCGGCCAACAGCACGAAGGCGATGGCCAGGCCGATCCACATGGCCGGACGGGTCAGGTATTCGAAACTGTTCCCGAAGCTCATGAACAGGTCGTCGCCGAATCGGACGTCGGTAAAGTCCGTCGTGCCGCCGTTTGAGTTGATGTTGAAGTTCACGTTGGTCGGCAGGATCCCGCTGCCCAGGCGCATGAGAATGATCATGCCGATATTGAAGTCCGGCATGGTGAAACTGGTCAGCAGACTCCAGGTGTGCTGCAACAGCGCGGCACCGGCGGGAATGGCGATGGCAACCAGGATGGGGACGCGCGGCGCCCACGATGAGCAGAACACCAGCCAGGCGTAGATCGGCAGAAGCCACAGGGCCTGAATCACGATGCCGACGGACATCACCGACCACAGTTTCGGCAGCGAGGCAGGCAGCCAGAAGGTGGTGAATGGATTGACCCCGGCCATCAGGCCGTAAACCGATGCGATTGAAAGCAGGACCAACTGGGTGATGATCACCGCGACCAGATAGATGGCGGGTGCCAGCAGACAGGCAGTGAGCACTTTCGAAGCCACCGTCGTCCGATCGGAAACGGGTAGCGATTTCCAGAACAGGATCGACCGGTCCTTGCGCTCGTCGTACAGACAGCTGGACAGATAAAAGATGACGACCAGGATCAGTATCTGGAAGAACAGGGTGGACGAGGCAAACAGGGCGCCGGTCATGAACATGCGGCGCTGATCGCCCGGTGCCTCGGCGAACTGTCGGATGGCATCGAAAGTGAACGCCATTTCGTTGTCGAAGCGCGAGCCGAGAATGAGGCCGAATACGGTAAAGAACAGGGTCAGGCCGATCAGTACGACAGGGGTCCACTTGAATGCACCCGGGCTTTCCCACAGCTCGCGGCGCATCAGAGTCCAGAGGGTATGAATGGTATTCATGCCGCTTCCTCCCGGGGCTCATCATTTTCATACTCGTCGCCCATCAGTGCCACGAACAGGTCGGCCACGCTGGGGCGGTGCAACTCACCCATGTCACGCAGTCGCGATGCGTCGGCACGGTCGAACAGGAAAATGTGGCGGCCGAACAGGACGCGCTCGTGGATGGGGTTCATCGCACGCGCTTCTTCGACCCGGTCAGCCTGGACCATGACCTCGCAAAAGCGCTCGTGAACTGCATCCATGGTGGCGTTGAGTACCAGTTTGCCGTCCTTGATGAACATCAGGTCGGTGAGAATATGCTCGACTTCCTCGACCTGATGGGTGGTGATCAGGATGGTGCGCTCCTCGTCGAAATACTCATTGAGGAGATTGGAATAGAAGCGCTTGCGAAACAGGATATCGAGCCCAAGGGTGGGTTCGTCGAGGACCAGGAGCTTGGCGTCGATGGCCATGACCAGCGCCAGGTGCAGTTGGACGACCATGCCCTTGGAGAGCGACTTGACCTTGGCGTTCTGCCGCACCTTGGTGTTCTTCAGATAGTGCAGGCAGCGTTCCCGCGAAAAGCGCGGATGCAGGCGCTCGGTCAGTTCGATTACTTGCCAGACCCGGGCCCAGCGCGGCAGTACCGCTACGTCGGCAATGAAGCAGACGTCCTTCATCAGTTCGTCGCGGTCCTTGTCCGGCCTGCGGCCGAGCACTTCGAGTTCACCGTCGAAGCTGGTCAGGCCCAGGATCGCCTTGAGTGCCGTAGTCTTGCCGGCACCATTGGGACCAATCAGGCCGACGATGCGGCCCGAGGGGACCTCCAGGTCGATGCCGTCAACCGCATGATTGCTACCGTAGTAGCGTTTCAGGTTGCGGGCATGAATGGTCAGGCTCATCAGTTCTTCTCCTTTTTGTTTCGTGCCGCCATGAGGCTCTCAAGCGACAGCCCGAGTTGTTCGATGCGTTCCGCCAGACGCGGCCATTCCTCGTTGAGAAATCGTTCGCGTTCGCTCTCCAGCAGCCTGGCGCGAGCGCCTTCGCAGACAAACATACCGACCCCGCGGCGCTTTTCAACCAGTTCATCGTCCACCAGCGACTGGTAAGACTTGGAAACCGTCAGCGGATTGATCTGGAAATCAACCGCCACTTGCCGTACCGACGGCAGGGGCTGGCCTTCGCGCAACGTGCCGTCGAGAATCGCGGCGATCGTTTTTTCGCGCAACTGCCAGTAAATCGGCTGGTTATCGTCCCAGCGTGCTTCCATGATCAGTGGGTCAGCCCCGAGAACCAGGGCGACAGCTCCAGCCGGCCGGAACGGCCGCTCTTGCCTGCGCTGACCTGCTCCTTCGGAGTGACCGCCTCCAGCGTTGCTTCTTCTTTCGGTTCGTCCTGTACCCGATCGACCTGGCGGGCCTGAAGTTGCTCGTCCAGCGTCGACTGATCGACGGTGAAGGCCAGCACCAGGCAGACGGCTGCAGCCACCAGGGCCAGCCGATGCGGGATGGCGAGTGTTCGATGTCGTGTGATCGGCAACATGGTCAGCTCCTGTTGGCTGTCGTGTTGGTGTATTAGTCTAGTAGAACACCACTACAGAGTCAAGCCCTTTTTTCACAGGCAATACATCGTACCTGCGCGAGCGTTCAGGCGCCGCCAGCAATCTGGTAGACTGCAGAGCATTGAACTGACACCCCTCGCGGTGGTCTCACGCGATACTCGAAAACCCCATTCCCAAGGAGTTTCACCAATGAAGATCGTCCGAATTCTGGCCGGCTCCGTGCTGGCTGCGAGTGTTTCGACCGTTGCCCTGGCCCAGGAAGAACTCGAAACGCCCGAAGAGCGTCTGAGCTACACCATTGGCATGGACATCGGTGGCTCGCTGGCTGAGCAGGATATCGACCTGGATATGGATCTGCTCGTCGAAGCCTTGCGCGCAAGCTATAACGGCGAAGAAACCCGCCTGACCGAAGAAGAGGCCCTGGCCGAGCGCGACGCGTTCATGCAGCGCCGCCAGCAGCAGATGGAGGTCGAGCGTGCGCAGGAAGCCTCCGTCAATCTCGAAGAAGGCGAAGCCTTCCTGGCCGAGAACGCCGAGCGCGAAGGTATTAGCGTGACCGAATCCGGTCTGCAGTACCGCGTGATCGAAGAAGGCGAAGGCGCCAGCCCGACCGCCGAGGATCGCGTGACCGTTCATTACAAGGGCACCCTGATCGACGGTACCGTGTTCGACAGTTCCTACGATCGCGGCGAGCCGGCCACCTTTGCCCTCAACCAGGTCATTCCCGGCTGGACCGAAGGTGTGCAGCTGATGAAGGAAGGCGCCAAGTATGAATTCTTCGTTCCTTCCGAGCTGGCCTACGGAGAGCAGGGCCGTCCGGGTCCCATCGGTCCCAATTCGACCCTGATCTTCGAAGTCGAACTGCTGGAAGTGGGCGACGGCGAGTCCCAGGAATAGTCAGCGACGACAATCACAGCCATGGGGACACTGCAAGATGCCCTGCTCAAGGCAGGGCTGGCCGACGAAAAGCAGGCTGAGAAGCCTCGGCGCCGGGGCAAGCCCGGTGCCGGGGATTCCGGCTCGAAGAAGGCCCGCGCCAATGGTGCGGCCGGTCATAAAAAGCGCCCGGCGCGCAAGAAAACGGGTGCTGATTCGGATCTGGCGCGTGCATACGCAGCCCGCCGAAAGGCCGAAGCGAATGAGAAGGAGGCCGAAAAGCAGCGCCGCGTGGCCGAACAGGAAGAGCGCCGCAGGCGCAATCTCCAGCTCGATGAAATCATCAAGGGCAACACCCTCAATCGCAAGGACGCCGAGATCCCGCGCTACTTCGAGCACATGGGTCGTATTCGCCGCGTCCTGTGTACCCCCGAGCAGCGCGAGCAACTCAATCGCGGCGAGATCGGCGTGGTCAACCTGCGCGGATCCTACCTGCTCGTCTCACTAGAGACCCTCGAGCAATACCGCGAGCTGGCTCCCGACCTGGTCCCCGGCCTGGAAGGCCGCGAGGAACCCGAGGACGACGGCAGCCATTACCCCCCGGTGCCCGACGACCTCGTGTGGTAGCGCGCGGGTTCGGGAGGCTCGTCGGTCGGGGATGTCACCCCGACCTGCGCGGGCCGCTTTGCCGGCTTACTGGTAGAGAATGATCCAGGGATCGCGCGTCGGCCGGTCCGGGTTGCCATTGTTGACGACGTCATATTTGCAGCCCTTTGGCGCATGACAGACCCCGTCGTCCCAGGGGCGGATCTGCAGGCCATTGTTATCGCCGGCATTGAGATTGACCCGGTACATGGGCTGTCCGTTTCGATTCACGAAAGGTGTTCCCGAGTCCTCATGTTCGCCGGGGCGGAAGAATCGTAGCTGGGTGGCCTGATTTCCGGCACTGCCGCCTTCGAGCAGGACATCGAGCTGGCCGTCCGCGGCCAGGTGCAGGTGCTCGCTGGATACGTCCGGTGGTTCTGCCACGTTGTCGGGCAGGGTGACGGTCAGGCGACAGTCCTCTCGGCAGACATCGGCGGCTTCCCGGTCCTGACAGCCTGTTGCGACTGCAAGAGCGGCGAGTGGAATGGCAATGGTCAAGGCAATTGATTTCATGGCAAGCCCTCCTCGGGGTCTCACTGAGTTTGCGTGGATTCGGCGACCGGATTTTCTGCCGGCTGCCCAAAAAGCGCGCGGGTGCGGGGATCACTTTGCAGCATGCGTTGCGGATAGCCGAGCTCCATGGCGGCATGGAAGTGCGCAAGCGCGCGGTCGGTTTGTCCCATGACCAGGCGCGCCATGCCCATGGTGTGCAGTGCCCGCATGTCGGTAGAAGGATCGGCTTCCAGGCGTTCCAGTTGCTGCTGCGCATCGGCCAGTTCGCCCAGGGTGGCCAGATAGGCGGCCAGGGCAGCGCGCGTGAGCGGGTCCTCGGCGTTGATGGCCAGCGTTTCCCGGGCCAGTTCCACGGCTCGCTCGAAATGGGGGCGGGCGGCATCGAGCCCGCCACCGTCCTCGAGCAGGATGCATTCGGCGAGAAATCCGTGGTATCGGAAGTCAGCCGGGCTGAGCGACACCGCCTGCTCGAACATCGCGCGCGCCCGGGTGAAATCGCCGCCGTAGAAATACTGCGTACCGGCATTGGCATAGGCCTGCGGTGTGGGGTGGCTGCCGATTGACTGCCGGAAGGCGTCGGCCGCCTGTATGAACTCGCTCTGGTAAAAGTAGATGCCGCCGAGCGTGGACCAGGCCGCGGCGTTTTCGGGTTCCAGTTCAATTGCGCGGCGCACGAAGTCGGCCGCTTCCTCGAGCCGTCCTGTCTCGGCCAGGACGCGGCCGAGCGCCCAGTAGTTGCGCCAATAAGCCGGGTCGAGGCGAATGGCGGTCCGGAAGCTCTGTTCGGCCTCCTCCATCTGTCCGGCCACTCGATGGGTTTCACCCAGTGCGGCGTGGACTTGTTCGTCGTTGGGGGCGATGTCCAGCGCCTGCCGGAGCTTTTCGAACGAGCGATCAATCTCGCCGGTGCCGCGATATAACTGGCCCAGGGCAACCAGGGTTTCGATGTGGTCGGGGTTCTGGCTTTCGGCACGGTTGCAGGCGCTGAACGCTGCCTGGGCCTGTTCGGACTCGAGGGTGGCCGTGTACTTCATCCAGTGCGCCTGGCAGAGCCCGGCACTGGCCAGCATGAAGTCGGGATCGATCTCCAGTGCCTGTTTGAAATGGGCCAGCGCCCCGTCGATGCCCTCCGCGGTCGAGGCCTGGCGAAGCTGACCGCGACCCTGCAGGTACTGGTCATAGGCGGCCTGGCTGTGAGTCGGAGTAAGCACACTCTCGAGATCGCCCAGATGTCGTATTTCGAACGATGTGGCTACGGCGCGCGCGATTGAATCCTGTAGCACGAAGATGTCGTCGGCGGTGGCCGCGAAAGTCTCGTTCCACAGGCGGCGCCCGCTGCTGCCGTCGATCAGTCGGACGCTGATGCGCAACTGCTCGCCGGATTTGCGGACCGAGCCTTCGAGCAGGGCGTCGACGTTCAGGGCGCGTGCGACCGAGGGTGCATCCTGTTTGGTCTCCCGAAAGGTGAACGACGAGGTTCGCGCGGCTACCTGAAGGCCGGGAATGTTGGCCAGGCCGTCCATCAGGGCCTCGGACAGACCGTCGCTGAAGTAGCGCTGGTCGCCCTGCGGGCTCAGGTCGGCGAAGGGCAGGACGGCAACCGACCCGGTTCGGGCCTCGCTTCCCTGTGCCGGCCCGGAAGAATCTTCGCGCGCCAGTACCACCAGCAGGATGGTGGCCAGTACGGCGATGATGAGATAGTCGATCCAGCGCCAGTTCCAGGACCGGCCGGAGGCCGTGGCGCTGCCGGTGTGGTCCGGCAGGGTGCGTTCAATCCCCTGGGGTGTGAGATCGTAGAGCCAGGTCAGGACGACAACGACGGGCATGCCCATGACCGCCAGAACGACCAGGATCGACATCACCCAGTCCGGTGCCATGAAAGCCGGAAGCAGAATGTCGGCGACCTGCAGAAAGACCCAGGCGACAACCATGTATCCGCCGGCCATGCGAAAGACGTGTCGGCGCCGCAGCTCCAGCAGCGCACGATTCAGTCTTGCCAGCCGATTCGACATGGCCCGCTCCTTGTGCTCGCCCGATGACATACAGGCGATCACGGTAAACGGGGCGCCCGACCAGAATTGATCGCAAGCCCCGATCAGGCATTATATGAACTGCATCACGCTTTTGGAAGTGCCTGGCTCTGTGTCCGGCCGGTGCAGCCGTCCCTCAGTCGTCGAGGTTGGGTCGCAGGAATTTCTCGGCTTGTTCGACGCTGATGCCTTTGCGATTTGCATAGTCCTCGACCTGGTCGCGGCCGATCTTGCCGACGACGAAGTACTTGCTGTCGGGATGCCCGAAGTAGTACCCGCTGACGGCTGCCATGGGTTTCATTGCGAAGCCCTCGGTCAGTTCCATGCCGATCTTGTCGGTGACATCCATCAGGCGGAACAGCTTCTCCTTTTCGCTATGGTCGGGGCAGGCCGGGTAGCCGGGCGCCGGGCGGATGCCACGGTATTTCTCGCGGATCAACTCTGTGCTGTCGAGATCTTCATCGGTGGCATACCCCCATAACTCGCGTCGAACCTTTTGATGCAAGGCTTCGGCCAGGGCCTCGGCAAGGCGGTCGGCCATGGACTGCAGCAGGATGCGGCTGTAGTCGTCGGTCTCGGGAAACTGTTCAAGTGCCTGTTCCAGGCCAATGCCGGTGGTTACAGCAAACAGGCCGGCCCAGTCGTCGATGCCGCTGCCGGCCTCGGCCACGAAATCGGCCAGGCACAGGTTGGCCGCGGGCTTGTCGGCCTGCTGGCGTAGCATCACCATGCGTTCCATCACTTCCTGACGCGACTCGTCGGTGTAGAACAGCACATCGTCGCCTTCTCGCGCAGCCGGCCATAGAGCGCAGATCGCCCGGGCGGTCAGCCACTTGTTGTCGATGATGCGCTCGAGCATGTCCTTGCCATCACTGAGCAGGTTGCGCGCCGCCTCGCCGACCTGTTCATCTTCGAGGATTTCGGGGTAGCGTCCTTTCAGTTCCCAGGTCTGGAAGAACGGCGTCCAGTCGATGTAGCGCGCAATATCTTCCAGCGGCCAATCCTCGAACACGTGCAGGCCGGGTTGTTTCGGCGCTTCGGGCCGGTGTTCGCTCCAATCCGGCCGAAAGGCATTCTCGCGCGCGGCCTCGATGGTGATCAGCGGCTTGCGCCGGCGCCCCTGAGCGCTGCGTTCGCGGTATTCCTCGTAGTCATCCCGGATGCCGGCGGCATAACCGTCGCGGTGCTGTTTGCTGGCCAGTTTGCGCACCACGTCCACCGATCTCGAGGCGTCCTTGACCCAGCACACCGGGCCGCTGTAGGCCGGGTCGATCTTCAGGGCCGTATGTGCACGGGATGTGGTTGCACCGCCGATCAGAAGCGGCAACTCGAACTTCGCTTCGTTCATCGCTTCGGCGACGTTGACCATCTCGTCGAGGGAGGGGGTGATCAGGCCCGACAGGCCGATCAGGTCGACCTCCTCTTTCCTCGCCTCATCGAGAATCTTCTGGGCCGGCACCATGACGCCCAGGTCATGAACGTCGAAGCCGTTGCAGGCCAGTACCACGCCGACAATGTTCTTGCCGATGTCGTGCACGTCGCCCTTGACCGTGGCCAGCAGCACCTTGCCCTTCTTTTCCTTGGTGGTCTGTTCGGCTTCAAGATAGGGCACGAGGTGCGCCACAGCTTTCTTCATCACGCGCGCGGACTTGACCACCTGCGGCAGGAACATCCTGCCATCGCCGAACAGGTCGCCGACGTAGTTCATGCCGTCCATCAGCGGGCCTTCGATGACCTCCAGGGAGGTGTCGAACTGCTGCCGGGCCTCCTCGGTATCCTCGACAACGTACTTGTCGATGCCCTTGACCAGGCTGTACTTGAGGCGTTCGGCGACCGGTTTTTCGCGCCAGGCTTCGTCCTTTTCTTCCTTTTTTCCGTCGCCCTTGAACTTGCTGGCGGCATCCAGCAGGCGTTCGGTGGCGTCGGATCGGCGATTGAGGACGACGTCCTCGACCAGTTCGCGCAATTCCGGATCGATATCGTCGTAGACGGCCAGCTGGCCTGCGTTGACGATGCCCATGTCCATGCCCGCATGCGTGGCGTGGTAGAGAAAAACCGAGTGCATGGCCTCGCGTACCGGATTGTTGCCGCGGAAGGAAAACGACATGTTCGACACGCCGCCGGAGACGTGGCAGTCGGGAAAGCGCTTCTTCAGTTCCTTCGTGGCTTCGATGAACTCGACCGAGTAATTGTCGTGTTCCTCGATGCCGGTGGCGACCGGGAAGATATTGGGGTCGAAGATGATGTCCTCGGGCGGGTAACCGGCTTCCTCGGTCAGCAGCTTGTAGGCACGCGACAGGCACTCGACCATGTGTTCGGCGTTGTCCGCCTGGCCTTCTTCGTCGAATGCCATGACCACTACGGCGGCGCCGTAGCGGCGGATCCTGCGCGCCTGCCGGAGGAACGCTTCCTCACCCTCCTTGAGGCTGATCGAGTTGACCACGCCCTTGCCCTGCAGGCAGCGCAGGCCGGCCTCGATCACGCTCCACTTCGATGAGTCGATCATCACCGGTACCCGGGCGATATCGGGCTCGGCGGCGATCAGGTTGAGAAAGTCGACCATCGCCTGTTCGGAGTCGAGCAGGCCTTCGTCCATATTGACGTCGATGATCTGGGCACCGTTTTCGACCTGTTGCAGGGCGACTTCTACCGCTTCTTCGTACTTGTCCTCGGCGATCAGGCGCTTGAACTTCGCCGAACCGGTCACGTTGGTGCGCTCGCCGACATTGACGAAGTTCAGTTCCGGCGTGATCACCAGCGGCTCGAGGCCGCTCAGCCGGGTGTAGCGTCTGCGGGGCTCACTCATGCCGCCTGCTGCCGTTGAACGGGGCGGGGTGCTCGACCTTCGATGACCTGCGCGATCGCAGCCAGGTGCTCGGGCGTTGTGCCGCAGCAGCCGCCGATGATATTGACCAGGCCGTCGCGGGCATAGCCTTCGATGATCTCCGCCATTTCATCGGGGCCCTGGTCATACTCGCCAAACTCATTGGGCAGGCCGGCATTGGGGTGGGCCGAGACCAGGCAGTCAGCAATGCGCGACAGTGCCTTGATGTGCGGCTTGAGCTGGTCGGCGCCCAGGGCACAGTTGAAGCCGACCGAGAAGGGCTCGGCGTGCTCGATGGAATAACAGAAAGCTTCGGGGGTCTGGCCCGACAGAGTGCGACCCGAGGCGTCGGTGATGGTGCCCGAAATCATCAGTGGCCAACGTTCACCGCGCCGCTCGAACTCTTCGTAAACGGCATAGATGGCCGCCTTGGCGTTTAGCGTGTCGAATATGGTTTCGATCAGGATCAGGTCGCTGCCGCCGTCGAGCAGGCCGCGTGTGGCTTCCGTGTAGGCTTCCACCAGGGTGGCGAAATCGATATTGCGATAGCCGGGACTGACCACGTCTGGAGAAATCGACGCCGTGCGATTGGTCGGCCCGATCACGCCCACCACCCAGCGCGGCCGGCCGGTTCGTTCAACGGCTTCGTCACAAGCCTGTCGGGCCAGCAATGCGGCTTCGCGGTTGATCTCCTCCGACAGATCTTCCAGCGCGTAATCGGCCTGGCTGATGCAGTTGGCATTGAAGGTGTTGGTCTCGATCAGGTCGCAGCCCACCTCGATGAAGTCGCGGTGGATGCGTGTGATCAACTCCGGCCGGGTCAGCGTGAGCAGGTCATTGTTACCCTTGAGGTCATCGCTGTGGTCCGTGAAACGTTCTCCGCGAAATGCGGCCTCGTCGAGCTGTTCATTCTGGATCATCGTGCCCATGGCGCCGTCGAGCAGCAGGATGCGCTCTTCGAGTGCGCCGCATAGTTGTTCGACGCTTGCTGGGTCGTGCCATGGCAACCGGTTCATGATTTCTCCGCGAGAAAAGTGATGATTTCGAAATTCGGGGTTCGGCGCTCGATCGAAGTTACGTCGCACAGTTCGGTCTGCAGCCCGGCCTTGTCCAGCAGAGCAGTCAATTGTTTCGGGGTGAAACCGTTGTTGGCATGGCCGAAGTTCTTCACATGGGCGCTGTGGCGGTGCTTCCTGAGTGTCGCACCCACCAGGCGGCCGCCGGACTTCAGTGTTCGCGCCGCTTCGGCCAGGGCCTGTTGCGGCCGCTCGCTGTAGGTCAGCGCATGCATCATCAGCACGCTGTCGAAGCGATTGTCTTCGAAGGGCAGGGCGTGCATGTCGCCGAGATGAAACGCTACATTGTCGAAGGGCTTGACGCGCTCGCGACCGGCGGCGACGACTTTTTCGGATACGTCGATGCAATCGATCGACCGGGCCTGCCGGGCCAGCAGTTCACCCATCACGCCGTCGCCCGAAGCGATGTCGAGTACGCGCCCGAGCGAGAGCAGCTGCACCAGGGCGCGCGCGGTCGCTTCCCAGGTCCGGCCCGGTGAATAGTGGCGCTCCATGTCGCCGGCGACCGTGTCCGGCCAGTTGCGGCCGGTGGCACGCTGGGCCATGATTCCGGGCAGGCGCTCCGCATCGGCAGCGACGATCGCATCGTCGAGGTCGTCGCGGAACAGGGCCCAGAGTTGGTGCAGTTCGGGATTTTCCTCGGGGTTGCCCAGACGGTAATACACGGATACGCCGTCGCGTCGATCGACCACCAGCCCGGCTTCACGCAGTCGTGCCAAATGCGTGGACACGCGCGGTTGTGCCAGGCGTGTGACCTGCGCCAGTTCGGCCACCGTCAACTCCTCGGTTTCGAGCAGCGCCAGCAGCCTCAGCCGGGTGGCATCTCCCAGCAGGCTGCAGTGCCGGCCCACACGGTCCAGGTCGATAACTATATCCTTTTATCGCGATTGAGAGATATAGTATAGCCTAGCCTGAACGCAAGGGGCTTTCAAGCGCCCGTGGCATTCGAAAATCAGGTGGTGTCGGATGTGCGAGCAGGGATCTTCGGTCGGGTCGTCCTCATCCGAGGGCGCTGCGCCCACGCCGGGTCGAACGGCGGAGCATTTTCTCGAGCGTCATGGGCCGCCCGATGCCGTAGCCCTGCAGGTAGTCCACGCCGATCTTGCGCAGGATGTCGGCCACTTCACTGGTTTCGACGAACTCGGCGATCGTCTGCTTGCCTGTCTGGTGACCGATTTCATTGATTGACTTGACGATCGCCCGGTCCGTGCGGTCATCGCCGATGCCACGGACGAACATGCCGTCCATTTTGAGAAAGTCGACCTCCAGGCTCTTGAGGTAGCCGAAGGAGGACACGCCGCTGCCGAAATCGTCGAGTGCAAAACGGCATCCGAGTCCGCGCAACCTCGCAATGAAGGCGGTAGCGGCGGACAGGTTGGTGATGGCAGCGGTTTCGGTGATCTCGAAACAGAGCTGGTCGGCCCGCAGGGCGCCCCTTTTTAGCTCGTCCGAGACCAGGTCGATGATCTGTTCGCTGCCGAGGCTGAGCCCCGACAGGTTGATTGAACACAGAGATATCCTCTTGAGATGTTCGGGCTCGGCATTGAAGAACTCAAACAAATGCTTGATGACCCAAAGGTCGATGCGACCGGCCAGTCGGTACTTTTCGGCGGCCGGGAGGAACATGCCAGGTGATATCAATTCACCATCCGGTTGACGCAATCGCACCAGCACTTCGAAGAAGAGCCCCGGCTCGGACCCCAGGCGGCTGGGCTGAATCTCCTGTGCGAACAATTCGAATCGATCGGATTCGAGCGCTGCAGTAATTGAACCGACCCAGCGCATGGGCGCAGTCGAGAGGTCGAGGTCCGGATCATCCTTGCGCCCGATGCGCACCCGCTCGTAGCTTGCATCCTTCGCCGCCAGGCGCGCCGCGTTGGCAAGACTGGTTGCAGTTTCGACTTCGTCGATGGATTGATCGATAACCACTGCGCCGAGATTGATGCGCACTGGCTGTGAGGACTCCTCCCACTGGAATCGCAACGACTCCAGGGAGGCGTGAATGTCGTGCACAAGTTCCTCGGTCTTACGTCCCTGCACGGGAGTTAACAAGGCAAATTCGTCGCCGACGATGCGGGCCGGAATCCCTTTATCTAATGACATTTTCTCCAGGTGCTCGGCGACCTGTGCCAACAGCGCGTCGCCGGCAGCATGGCCGCGCGTGCTATTGATGACCTTGATGCCCTCGATGTCGAAATTGCAGAGTAACCAGGGTCGGTTCGAATCATGCGCGTCCGCCAGGGCCTGCGACAGGTGCCGTTCAAGCCCGTGGCGGTTGTACAGCCCGGTCTGGGCGTCCCGGAAGTTGAGTGCCTGGAAGCGATCCTGGTAGCTCCGCAGATTGCGCGTCATGGTCCGGAAATCCTCGGCCAGATCGGCAATTTCGTCAGTGCCCCGGATGCTCGGTTGGGAGCTGAAATCGCCGGTGGCTACCGCGCGGGTAGCGGCCCGCAGTTTCACGATTCGGGTCAGGACGGTGCGGCGCAGGAACAGATAAAGGACGGCGCAACCCAGCAGGAGCAGCAGTGCCCAGATCGCAAGACGGGCTAGCGTATCCCGCCGCAACGCGGTTTTCGCTTCGGTGAGGTCGAAAGCCATCATCAGCCAGGCCCGGGTTTCGGGCACGAAGGTTTCGGCCATTCCCCGAATCCTGATCGGAAAGGCGCCATGCAGGACCGAGCGCTGCGGACCGAACTCGATCCGGGCCGAGCGGGACGTCGTGAGGTGGGCCACCAGGGTGGCCGGAACACCGTGTTCAAGCTCGGAGACTGGTGCGTTCAGCCATCGCACACGGGTGGCATGTTCAACCATGCCATCCGGATTGACCATCAGCGCATGGTGGATCCTTCGGTGGCCGGCCAGGCGCTCGATGGCGGCACGAGCCTGATCAGTGTCATCGCCGCGATAGGCGGCCTCGAGTGTGCCGGCCGTGACGGTCGCCAGGGTGCGCATGGTGTCTTCGGCATTGCGCTCAAGCTGTTGTACCGCGTGTCGGATATTCAGCACGTAGGTCGTGCCCAGTGCCACCAATCCGAGCGCCAGGATAAAGAGCGGAATCAGGTATCGCAGCGAAAGTCGTCGTCGAATCACGGCATCACCTTGCGCACGATGCGTGCATCCGGCTCGGCGAAGTCCATGCTTTCGGACTGCTGCATGCCGGCACGCCGGAAGACTTCGAACTGGCTGCGTGTCTTCTCGGCCAGCACAGGCCGCTCTCCGCCCAACAGCTTCATGTTCTCTTCAAGGTTGAACAGGGAAGCACCGGCCAATGCCCCCGCAAAGGCTTCCGGTGCCATTTGGTGCCTCTGGGCCATGACGGGAAGCGCCTGTTCGGGCCGAGTTTCAAGCAGGCGGCGAGCTTCATCGAGAGCGCGAATAAACTGCACCAGGTCTTCGGAGCGGTTCTCGAGCAACTGGCCGGAGACATAAAGGACATCGATGATCTCGCCGGGGATGTCACGGCTGCTGAACAGTTCGGTTGCACCAGCTTCCAGCACATGCGAGCGAAACGGCTCGTAGGTAATGACGGCGTCGACCTCACCGCTGGTATAGGCGTCGACGTGTCCGGGGGTGTCAATGAAGCGAAGCTTGAGATCGCCGCGCTCGAGCTTGCTGAGATCCAGTACGCGCTGGAGTATGTAGGCACCGAGTGGGCCGGCCTCCAGGGCAACCGTCTTTCCTTTCAAGTCCTCGAACGAGTCCAGGCCCGGCCGTGTCAGCAGGCTGTCTCCGCCTTTGGACTCGTTGATGGCGTAGATGATGCGGGTCCCCGGGCGATCCGGATAGTCACTCAGGGCATACTGCGTCGTCAGGAACAGGCCGTCGATCAGGCCGTTTCGGTAGGCGCGAACGACTTCGGCGGGGGTCTGGTAGTCGATCAGGCGAATTCGCCCCGGTGGCATCAAGCCTTCTGCTTCGGCCAGATGCGCGAGTTCATAGGGCGGCCACAGCAACACACCGATCCGGATCGGCTCTTCCGGCTGCGTACAGGCACCGATCAGCAGGGCGGCCGCACAGACGAGGACGATTCGGTCAGGCATGCGTTTTGCTCCTGAGTCAGCGAAAATCGCCGTTTCCGAGCTATCGGGGCACCAAATCCCCGGTGTTGAAGGCCCGGATTACCGGCCCGATTGTACGTCAATCCCGATTTTCGCCCGTCACACCGCGGGTTTACGCCAGGAAACCGGATCTTCTAACCCGCCTGTCCAGACGCTGACTGGAGGCGTTTATGGGTCTTGCTGCGGGCACGGCGCTCGTTGCGGTCGTTCCAGGGCTGGCCGATGGTCTTGCGCATCAACCCGTCGATGCTGCGCAATATCAGCAGGTTATAGAGCATGCGTGCCATGTTGCCCGGCGTGCGCGGGAAGGCGCGTAGCGACATCGAAAAACCGATGTCGTGGTACTTGACGAAATGCCAGTAACCGGGCGGGATGTAGAGTACGTCGCCGTGCTCCAGCTCGGCGACCTGGCCATGGACTTTTCTGAGCGCGGGATACTTGTCGTAGTCGGGTTGATCGACGCGGGCGTCGAACAGGGCGCTGAAGGAAAACGGCACGCGGTAGAGCCAGGGCGTCTGGTCGGGTGCGAACAGCAACACCCGTTTGGGGCCGCCGAAGTGACAGAGCATGATGTCGGCCAGGTCGATGTCGAAGTGGAGCTGTACGCGCGAGCCCTTGCCGCCCATGAACAGCACGGGAAGCTTTCTGAAAAACTTCAGTCCGACGTCCGGATAGTCGAAATCCCGGGTGAGGTCCGGGATGGTGTTGAAGAAGTTGAAGAAGAACAAGCGCAGGTCGTTCTCGCCCTGTTCCAGCCGATCCATGTACTCGCCCAGCGGCATGCGCGCGGCCGGTGCGTGCTGGTGCTTGTGATCACGCGAGGGCTGGCTGTCGTAAAGCGGCACGACCACGTGGCCGGCGCGTTCCTTCAGGTGTGCCACCGTCCACTTCCGGCGCGCCGGCCAGGACTCGGTCAGGCGTTTGATGATGACCGGACGGGCCGGCCGCTTGTATTCGGCCTGGAAAGTCGTGGCATCGACTTCATCGACTTGTTCAACCGGGGAGAGGGCAACCATGGCTAGAAATTATCTTTCCAGCGGCGCAGGGCGGCAAAGATCTCGACCGGTTCCGTGCCGCAGCCCGGATCGTGCTCTTGCACGGCCTTGATCACGCCCGGTTCGCGTGCGCGCAAGAACGGATTGAAACGGCGTTCGGCACCGATATTGGAAGGCAGGGTGATTTTGCCGTTCTCGCGCAGGGTCTCGACTTCGTGCAAGCGTTCTTTCAGATCCTGGTTGTCGGGTTCGACCGCCAGGGCGAAGCGGCAGTTGGCCACGGTGTACTCGTGGGCACAGAACACCCGCGTGTCGCCCGGCAGGTCGGCCAGTTTGTCGAGCGAGGCCAGCATCTGTTCCGGTGTGCCCTCGAACAGGCGTCCGCAGCCGGCCGAGAAAAGGGTGTCGCCGCACAGCACCAGGCGATGGCCGAAGTAGGCCAGGTGTATGCTGGTGTGGCCGGGTACGCTGAGGATTTCGAAGCGGGAACGGGGAGAATCGATTTCAACGTGATCGCCTTCCCGCAAGGGGTGGTCGACCTGCGGGATGCGCAGGTCGTCGGGTCCGTAGACCGGCACCGGGTGCCGGGCGATGATGTCGTCGATGCCGTCGGTGTGGTCCCAGTGGTGATGCGTGATCAGCAGCGCGGCAAGCTGCAGCTCGTTTTCGGCCAGCCAGGCCAGCGGCGGCCCGGCTTCACCGGGATCGACCAACAGGGCGTGGCGACCGTCGTGCAGGGCCCAGACGTAGTTGGTCTCGAGGGTTGGGATGGCGTCGATCGACAGCGGCATCGGGGGCTCCGTCTGGTATGCTTTTCGCGTGTCCGAGAAGCATTCTAACGCGCGTCGCATGCCGGCCGGGTTTTCCGGCTTGCAGACTCTGGAAGCCCGGCTGGTGGAAGCCGGCTTTGCCCATCCGCGTCCGCGCTGGATTCTTGAGGTCGCACCCACGGCCAGCGCCTCGCCGCAGACCGACCTGAACAAGAGCCGGGTGCTGGTCGATGCCGATTCTTGCTGCTGGCCGTTCCGGGCCGAACTGGAATGCTGGCCGCTGGACGATGACAGCGTGCCGGGTGTGCTGATGCGCCACGTCTGGCAACCGGCCGTCCGCGGCAACCTGCTGGCCGAGGCGACGCGCGTGCTCAAGCCCGGGGGTGTGCTGGTTTCGGTGTCGGCCAACCCCTGGCATCGTATGGCCTGGCAGGAACTGGGGCGATCGGCCATGCGCTTGCCGAGCTGGCCGCAGTTCCAGCTGATGCACGCGCGCTGCAACCTGCAATTGTCGATCTCGGCCAATGTCCAGTTACGCGGATTAGTGCCGGGGCTCTTTCCGGTGCTGGCGGTCGTGGCACGCAAGCCGGCCGAGCCGGCCCGCATCGAACCGGTGCGATTTCGTCAGCCGCAGGTTGCCGCCGGCTCAGCCGTACCCAGCCAGTGCCGCGCGGCATGAGCAAGCCCGTGCATATCTGGACTGATGGCGCTTGCCTGGGCAACCCCGGCCCCGGTGGCTGGGGCGCGCTGTTGCGCTGGAATGGCCACGAACGCGAGCTCTCCGGCGGCGAACCGGAAACAACCAACAATCGCATGGAATTGATGGCCGCCATTCAGGCCCTGGAATCGCTCAGACGCTCCTGTCGCGTGGTCCTGACCACCGATTCACAGTATGTGCGCAAGGGCATCACCGAGTGGATGGTCAACTGGAAGCGGAATGGCTGGAAAGCGGCGTCGAAAAAGCCGGTCAAGAACGCCGAACTGTGGCAGCGCCTCGACAAGGCACGCGAACGCCACGAGGTCCAGTGGGACTGGGTCAAGGGCCACAGCGGCCACCCGGAAAACGAACGCGCCGACGAACTGGCAAGTTTGGCGGCCAAGGGACAACAGTAAAAAATCATTATGTCCACAGATGAACACAGATGAACACAGATTTAAGAAACAGAAAGACAATTCATCGCTGTGTTCGTTGACCGATGGTTTGATTTCGAAACTTGCCCATCAAGAATCGTAATGACCTGTTTTTAGATTCTTTATCTGTGTATATCTGTGTTCATCTGTGGACAAATATAAAGGTCTTTTCATGAGACAGATTGTTCTTGATACGGAAACCACCGGCCTGGAACCCGAGGAAGGGCACCGCATCATCGAGATCGGCTGTCTCGAGATGATCGAGCGACGCCAGACCGGGCGCAGCTTCCATGTTTACGTCAATCCCGAGCGTGACGTCGAAGACGGCGCGCTGGCCGTTCACGGCATCACCAATGAATTTCTGACCGACAAGCCGCGCTTTTCCGATCTGGCCGATGATTTCCTCGACTTTATCCGTGATGCCGAGCTGATCATTCACAACGCGCCCTTCGACGTCGGGTTCCTGAATGCCGAACTGGCGCGACTCGAGCAGTCGACCTGCGTCGAGGATCACGCCACCATTCTCGATACCCTGATGCTGGCGCGCGAGCTTCACCCGGGCCAGCGCGTGAGCCTGGATGCGCTGTGCAAACGCTACGAGGTGGATAATTCCGGTCGAGACCTGCACGGCGCCCTGCTCGATGCCGAGCTGCTGGCGGAGGTCTACCTGGCCATGACCGGCGGTCAGGTCGACCTGGCGCTGGACCTGTCGAGTGGCGAGGAGCGCGACTCAGCTGCCGGCGAGGTGGTCAGTAACCTCGATCTGGGCAAGTTGGTGGCTCGTGAGCCGGATGCCGGGGAGCTGAATGCCCATCGTCAGCGCCTGGCGGCCATTCGCGAGAGCTCGGGGAAGTGCCTGTGGCTGGATCTGGAGGAGCAGTAGCTGAGGGCGGTTGCTTAAGGAGCCTCTGAACAACTCTGCGCGGGCGCGACGGGTCTTTGCGGGAGGCTCCGTTCCGGCTTCGGCGAGCGTGGTTTGGTCATTCCAAATGAGTGAGCCGAAACGGATCGGAGACCCCGCAAAGGCCCGTCCCGAAGGGTTTTGACGGAGAAGCCGCATCTCGCGCGTTGCGCCACTCGGCCGTAGCTACGGCTACTGTCACTCGCGCCGCACCACACGATCTGCGGCTTCTCCGTCAAAACGCGCTCCGTGCAGAGTTGTTCAAAGGCTCCTTAATTATCCGGCTCGGTGTCCTCGCCTTCACTGTCCGGTGAATCCGAATCACTCGAGACCAGTGCGGGGTGCTCACGGCCCTCGAGCCAGGTCAGAATCTCGAAGAAGGTACGCACATTCTCCACGTACTGCACCGGCTCGTAACCTCGGGCGTAGCCGAAGCGTGTCTGGCTGTACCAACGCTCCTGGGTGAGCAGCGGCAGGTTCTCGCGCACGTCCACCCAGCGGTCCGGGTCGCCGCCGCGGCGCTGGGTGATGACGCGGGCATCCTCCAGGTGTCCGTAACCGATGTTGTAGGCCGCCAGGGCGAGCCACAGACGATCCGGGTTTTCGATCCGTTCGGGGATACGCTCGATCATGGACTTGAGGTAACGGGCACCGCCCATGATGCTCTGCTGCGGGTCGATGCGATTTTCGATCCCGAGCTGGCCGGCGGTGCGGCGCGTCAGCATCATGATGCCGCGAACTCCGGTGTGTGATACCGCCGCCGGGTTCCAGTGCGACTCCTGGTAGCCGACCGCGGCGAGCAGGCGCCAGTCCAGATCGTAGCGTTCGGCGGCCTGCTCGAAATAGGCACGCAGCGCGGGCAGGCGCTCGCGGATCTGGCGCATGAACGTGAAGGTACCGACGGGTTCGTAATTGTCGATGTGGCCGTAATACTGCTGGCGTAGTTCGGCCAGCACCTCTCGTTCCCCGGCCACCAGGAAGAACTCGCGCATGAGCTGAACTAGCGAGTCATCGTTGGAGCGGCGCGTGGCCCAGGCCAGCGGTTGGGGTTCGCCCAGCTCGAAGGCCGGTCGAATGGCGGGAAAGAAGCGCCGATTCAGTTCCAGGATGTTCGAATCGATGATGGTGTAGTCGATTTCCTCGTTGGTGATCGCTTCGAACAGGTCCTCGATGCTGGCTTCCGGGCGTATGTCCGGCTCGATCCGGACCTCACTGTCGGCGAGCAGGGACTCGTATACCGTACCGTCGATCAGGCCCAGCCTGCCGTCTGCCAGGTCCTCGATCGAGCGGGGGCGGGGTGAGCCGCGGCGGTAGACCACGGTGGGTACAACGAACTCGTAGGCCGGGCCGAAGCGCAATTCACGCTGGCGGTTCGGTGTTCGGGTCAGGTTGGCGGCTACGAAATCGCCGTTTCCGGCCAGCAGCTCGGGAATCAGGTTGCCGACGCTGTCGACGGTCACGACCTGTAGCGGAACGCCAAGATAGCGGGCAAAGCGCTGCGCGAGCCTGTACTCGTAGCCGGTTTCGCCTTCCGGGCCCAGATAGTAGGTGGACGCGCCGTTGACCGTCAGCATGACGAGGCTGCCGCGCGCCTCGATGCGCTCGACCTGGGTCAGTCGGTCATCCCCCGAAATCGCGATCATCGCGATCACCGCCGCCAGAACCAGCCAGCGCAGCAGGGCGCGAAGGCGGAGCGCCAGGCCCGCGCGCCAGCCCCCCGATTGTGGTTCGGTGCCGGTCACTGAGGGTGCCGACAGCGAACCGCGATGGAATTCGGGCGGGTCTTCTTGCGGAGGTCGAGGCAATGCATACCGCCCCTTTATAGCGGATTTGGGCGCCGCGATTAAGCCGCCCTTGTCTGCTAGAATACCCGGCTTTTCTCCCCCCTCGAGCGACCTGGCCATGGCCCGCGACACCCAAGCGATTCGCACCCGATTTGCCCCGTCTCCCACCGGATTCCTGCACATTGGCGGTGCACGCACGGCCCTGTTCTGCTGGCTGGCGGCGCGCGCCACGGGCGGGCAGTTCGTGCTGCGCATCGAGGATACTGATCGTGAGCGCTCCACCGCCGAGTCGGTACAGGCGATTCTCGATGGCATGGCCTGGCTGGAACTGGATGCCGATGAAGGGCCTTACTTCCAGAGCGAACGCATGGACCGCTACCGCGAGGTGGTCGACCGCTTGCTCGAAAGCGGTCAGGCCTATCGCTGCTACTGCTCCAAGGAGCGGCTGGAGACGCTGCGCGAAAAAGCCATGAATGCCGGCGAGAAGCCCCGGTACGACGGCCACTGCCGCGATCTGGCCGAAGCGCCGGAAGGGGTCGAGCCCGTGATTCGGTTCCGCAATCCGCTCGATGGAACGGTGGCCTTCGACGATCGGGTACGTGGCCGCATCGAGGTGTCCAATGGCGAGCTCGATGACCTGGTCATCATGCGCACCGACGGTTCACCGACCTACAATTTCGCCGTGGTCATCGATGACCTGGATATGAACATCAACCTGGTCATTCGCGGCGACGATCACATCAACAACACGCCGCGGCAGATCAACATCTACCGTGCGCTCGAGGCGGAAGCCCCGGAGTTTGCGCACGTGCCGATGATCCTCGGTGATGACGGCGCGCGGCTTTCCAAGCGTCACGGCGCGGTCAGTGTCATGGCCTGGCGTGAGCAGGGCTACCTGCCCGAGGCCATGATCAACTACCTGGCCCGGCTGGGCTGGTCGCACGGCGATCAGGAAGTGTTTTCGCGGGCGGAACTGATCGAGCTGTTCGACATCGCCGATGTCAACCACAAAGCCTCGCGTTTCGACACCATGAAGCTCAACTGGCTCAATCAGCACTACATGCGTGAAGGCGACCGCGATCAGGTGCACGCCGAACTGGTCTGGCATCTTCAACGTGCCGGGCTGCACGCCGAAAGCGGCCCGCCGCTGGCCGACCTGATCCCGGTCCAGGCCGAGCGTGTCGAGACCCTGGTTGAACTGGTCGAACGCAGCCGGCCGTTCTTCGAGGATTTCTCCGACTACGAGCCCGGTGCAGCCAAGAAACATCTTCGGCCGGTGGCCGGCGAGCCCCTCGAGGTGTTGCGGGGCCGGCTTTCCGATCTGGAGGACTGGGCCCCGGAGAATCTACAGGGTGCGGTTCAGGCAACCGTTGACGAGCTCGAGATCGGCTTCGGCAAGATCGGCATGCCGCTCAGGGTCGCGCTGATGGGTCACGGCGAATCGCCGTCGATCGACAAGACCCTGTGGCTGATGGGACGCGAGCGCACCCTGGCGCGCATCGACCGCGCCCTGGCCTACATTGCCGACCGTGCTGCTGCCCAGAGCTGAGATTGGGGGGCTATAGCCCTTTGAAAACCTTATAAACGCAAAGACGCAAAGCAGCAAAGGACGCAAAGAAAATCAAAAAGTTGAAGGAAAATAGGCCAACTAAAGAGTGAACTGGGTTAACTCCAGCCTCTCAGTAACTTCCGTGGTTACCTGCCTTATTGCTTTTCTTTCTTAGCGTTCTTTGCTGCTTTGCGTCTTTGCGTTTCAAAGGTTTTTGCCCACCCTGCCTGATAGAATGACGACATGGACTCCAGCCAGGTCATTCGTGAGGTCGAGCAGCGTTGTCGGCAACGTGGGCTTCGACTGACGCCCACGCGGCGGCGGGTGCTGGAACTGGTGCTATCGGCCGAGGGGCCGGTCAAGGCCTACGATCTGCTCGATCAGCTCAAGGCCGAGCAGCCCAACGCGGCCCCACCAACGGTCTACCGGGCGCTTGAATTCCTGCTCGATAACCACTTCATACACCGTCTCGAGTCACTCAACGCTTTCGTCAGCTGCTTCCATCCGGCCGAGTCCCACCAGGGCCAGTTCCTGATCTGCGATGAATGCCAGACGGTGACCGAAATTCACGACCCGGCGCTGACCAGCAAGCTGCATGCTGCGGCCGAGCACAAGGCTTTTCACCCCAGTCGCCAGGTGCTCGAAATCTACGGTCTGTGTGACGACTGCTACGAGGCCGAGCACGGGTGAGTCGCCGCGAACGTCTCTATCACTTGCACGACATCCTGCGCCAGCGGCGCACCCCGATTTCCCGTCAGGACCTGATGGAAGAGCTCGGCTGCAGCCAGGCGACCCTGTATCGCCTGATCAATGAACTGCGCGATCATCTCGGTGCTCCGCTGGAGCAGGATGCCGATGGTCGGGGCTTCTATTACGACCGCAGCCTGGCCGGCAGCTTCGAGTTGCCGGGCCTGTGGATCAGCCCGGACGAACTGCAGGCTCTGCTGACTGCCCGCCATGTGCTCGGCAACGTCCAGCCCGGCCTGCTCGAGGATGAGCTCGAGGGCGTGCAGCAGCGCATCAATCAGCTACTGGATGCCCAGGGTCTGGACTTTTCCACCCAGCCGGGCCGCATCAACATCCGCCACGATGCCGGTCGACCGGTGCCGGCCGAGTTGTTCGAGGATGTGCTGCAAGCTCTGTTCAAGCGCGAGCGCCTGGTCATCACCTACCACGGCCGGCGCCGCGACGACGTCAGTGAGCGCGAGATTTCGGCGCAACGTCTGACCAGTTACCGCGACCGCTGGTATCTCGATGCCTGGTGCCACCGCTCCGAAGGTCTGCGCAGCTTCGCGCTCGAGCGCATCCGCAATATTCGACGCCTCGAAGAGACCAGCATCGATCTGCCCGACGAGGAGCTGGCGCGCCATTTCGATCAGGCTTTCGGCATCTTTTCCGGCCCGGTCGAGCACGATGCCGTATTGCGTTTCGGGGCCGAGTCGGCACGTTGGGCGGCCGACGAGGTCTGGCACCCGGAGCAGAAGAACAGCTGGCTTGACGACGGCCGCTTCGAATTGACCGTGCCCTTCGGACGCAGCCGGGAGCTGGTGATGGAAATCCTGCGCTATGGCCCGGATGTGGAGGTGATCTCGCCGCCTTTTTTGCGTGAGGCCGTCGCCAGCCAGCTCGAGGACGCGCTGGCAAAATATCAATAGCCTGTAATCGGGCCGTCATGGAAATGTCACATGACGCTGTTGCAATATTGCAAGGCCACAGCAAGGCACTAGCATGAATACCCAGACCGTCCTGGTCGTGGAGGATGACGAGGCGATTCGCGACATGATCGTCTTCAACCTGGAGCGAGCCGGATTCCGCGTGGTCGAGGCGGGAGACTGTCAGACGGCCCGGGTGCGCATCGCCGATGATCTCCCCGATCTGATTCTGCTCGACTGGATGCTGCCCGATAGCTCGGGCGTGGAGCTGGCACGTAGCCTGCGACGCGACGAGATGACGAGTGAACTGCCGATCATCATGCTGACCGCGCGCACCCTGGAAGACGACAAGGTGCGCGGCCTCGACAGTGGCGCTGACGACTACGTCACCAAGCCCTTCGGCGCGCGCGAGTTGATCGCCCGCATCAATGCGTTGCTCAGGCGCTCCGCGCCGGGTGGCGCCGACGACACCATCGAGGTCGACGGTCTGGTGATCAATGTCGCCAGCCATCGGGTGACCGGCAAGGGCCGGCCGATCGAGCTGGGTCCAACCGAGTTCCGGATGCTGCGCTTCTTCATGAGCCACCCCGACCGTGTCTATTCCAGGACGCAACTGCTCGATTATGTCTGGGGCGGCGGCGTCTATATCGAGGAACGGACCGTCGACGTGCATGTGCTTCGCCTGCGAAAGGCCCTGGCGCCGCTGGGTTTCGACCGCTACATCCAGACCGTTCGCGGTGCCGGCTATCGTTTTTCGGCGGTTCACCCGGACTGATGTCACGCGCCTGGATCAGCGAACTGCTCGCCCTGGCCGCGCTGCTTCTCGGTGCGGTTCTCGCGGCACTGTTGTTCGGGCACCTGGCCTGGATGTTGCTTCTGGCGCTGGTCTTGTTCCTGGCGCGCTGGTCGGTTCAACTCGTGCGCCTGGATCGCTGGCTGCGATCGCGCCGGCGCGATCCACCGGCGTCCTGGGGCATCTGGGGCCATCTGTTCGACGATTACTATCGTTTGCGCCGCCGCCATAACGAGAGCAAGAAGCGCCTGGCGGCCGTGATTCGTGAATTTCGCGAAGCCACGGCGGCGATGCCCGATGGCACGCTGGTGCTCGACCGTGAATTCCGTATCCTCTGGTGCAATAACGCGGCCGTCGAACTGATTCGCCTGACCAACCGCAGCGACTTCGGACAACCGGTCAGCAACCTGGTCCGCAGCCCACGTTTCGTCGCCTATCTGGAGTCTGGAGACTACGACACCGCCGTGGAGATCCGCTCTCCGATCGATCAGAGCCGTCGCCTGATGCTACGGCTGGTGCCTTACGGTAACGAACAATACCTGCTGATGATTCGTGACGTGACCCGGCTGCACCGCCTGCAGGCCATGCGGCGTGATTTCGTCGCCAATGCTTCGCACGAGTTGCGCTCACCGCTGACCGTGCTCGGCGGCTACCTCGATTCCATGGCCGACGACCGAGATCTCGATCCGGCCTGGCGCCGGCCGGTACGTCAGATGCAGGCCCAGTGCCAGCGCATGAATAATCTGGTCAACGACCTGCTTGAGCTATCGCGCCTGGAAACCGAGGAAACGGACGCCCCGATGGACGATCCGGTCGACATGCCGGCCCTGATCCGTCGCCTGGGCCGGGACACGGTCCTGGCGGATGCCGATGCCCACCCGCTCGAGATCGCGATCGAGAGCGAACACGGCTTGCTGGGCGTGGAAAACGAACTCTACAGCGCACTTTCGAACTTGGTAAACAATGCCTTCCGCTACAGCCCGGAGGGCCGTCCGGTGCGCGTGACCTGGCGAGATGAAGCCGACGGCGGCGCCTGCTTCACCGTGGTCGACCAGGGCGTCGGCATCGATCGGCGGCACCTGCCATTCATCACCCAGCGCTTCTACCGTGTGGACAGCTCCCACAGCCGGGCGAGCGGCGGCACCGGGCTCGGCCTGGCCATCGTCAAGCATGTGCTCAAGCGCCACGGCGCCAGGCTGGACGTTGAATCCGAGCCGGGTGAGGGCAGTCTGTTTCGCTGTCACTTTCCGGCCGAACGTGTCTGTTCGACCCGCGGCCGCGAGCAGGACAGGCTGTAACCGATTTGTCATGTTCCAGTCATAGAATGCCGAGCGAGTCGCCAAGGAGTTCCTCAAAGATGATCAAGCAAGTACTCAAACTCAATGCCTGTGCCGCCCTGCTGGCTGTCACGCCGCTGCTTGCCCAGACCGAGGTTGATCCCGGGCTGCCCGAATACGAGCCGGTTTCCGGAATCTCCGGCAACCTGTCCTCGATCGGTTCGGACACTCTCAACAACCTGATGACGCTGTGGGCTGAAGAGTTCCAGAGCATTTATCCCAACGTCAACATTCAGATCCAGGGCGCCGGTTCCTCGACCGCACCGCCGGCGCTGACCGAGGGCACTGCCAATTTCGGACCGATGAGCCGGCCGATGCGTTCGTCCGAGATCCAGAGTTTCGAGGAGAAACACGGCTATCCGCCGACTGCCGTGGGCACGGCCATTGACGTGTTGGCCGTGTATGTCAACAAGGACAACCCGGTCGAGTGTCTGACCATGGAGCAGGTCGATGCGATCTTCTCCGAGGGCCGTCGCTGCGGCGCGGCTGATGACATCACGCGCTGGGGTCAGCTCGGTCTGGAGGGCGACTGGAGCAATCGGGATTTCACCATCTACAGCCGCAATGCCGTATCCGGCACTTACGGGTTCTTCAAGGACAACGCGCTGTGTGGTGGCGATTACAAGTCGTCGATCAACGAGCAGCCGGGTTCGGCCTCGGTCGTGCAGGGCGTGTCCGAGTCGCTCAACGGCATTGGCTATTCGGGCATCGGCTACAACACGTCGGGCGTCAAGGCGATCGAGTTGACCGATGTGGGCAGTGATCGCTGCATTGCGCCGAACGCCGAAACCGGTGCCAACGGCGAGTATCCGCTGGCGCGCTTGCTGCTGGTCTACGTCAACAAGAACCCGAACCGTGACCTGTCGCCGCTCGAGCGCGAGTTCTTCCGGCTGGTGCTGTCCCGACAGGGTCAGGAAGTGGTCGTGCGTGACGGCTATATTCCGCTGCCGGCTTCCGCTGCCGAGCGCATTCGCGCCGAGCTGGGACTGTAGTCACCTCGATGCCCGGCAGACGGACAGGTCGGCCCCGAAAGCAAGCGGGGCCGGTTGTTTACGCGCCCGGCGCGTCCAGTCAGCGAATTTCAATCAGCGTATTGTAGAGTGTCCCGATGAGCCAGCTGCCAGACCACGACCCGGCACAATCGTCGTCTCTGCCGCCGCCCGAGGCGATGGCACGGCGCCGTCGCCGCCGCTATCTGGCCGATGGCGCCGCCCGCTGGATGGTGCGGGCTGGTGGCGGCGGGGTGGTCGTGGCCCTGGCGCTGATTTTCGTCTACCTTTTTAGCGAAGTCTTTCCGCTGTTGCGCGGTGCCACGGTCGATCCGGGCAGACATTACGTGACGGCCGATTCGGATGCCACGGACCCGGCCCGGCTGGCGCTCGAGCGTTACGGCGAAATCGGCATGCGCTACAGCCGCAGCGGCGAGCTGGTGTATTTCCGGCTGGGCGACGGGGAAGTCATCCGCCGTATCGAACTGCCCATACCCGAGGGTGTGAGCGTGACCAGTGTCGGCAACGGCGAGCCGCGGGCCAAGCGCGTGGCTTTCGGGCTCAGCGATGGCACGGCGATCATCCTTGAGCACGGATTCGAACTCGAATTTCCCGAGGCCGGCGTACGCAACGTCGTGCCCGATCCGGAGTTCCCGGTCGGTCGCGAGCCGGTTGTGGTCGATGAACAGGGTCAGGCGCTCAACGCCATCGCCGTGCAGAAGTCCCGCGACGATACCGGCGTGGCGGCGCAAACTGCCGACGGGCGCATGCTGTTTGTGCGTTACCGGGTGCGCACCGGCTTCCTGACCGGCGAAACCGAGATCAATCGGGAAGATCACACGCTGCCGGCAACGCCGGGTGCGGCGATCCACTTGCAGCTCAGTGCCAACCTGTGGAATCTGCTGGCTGCAGATGCCGCCGGCAACCTGGTCTACTGGGACATTGCCCGTCCCGACGAGGCGGTGGTGCGTGACCGGCGCCAGGTGGTCGACGGTCCGGCTGAATCGATCACCAGCCTGCAGTATCTCAACGGCACCTTTTCGGCCGTGGTCGGAACATCGAGCGGCAAGCTGTCGCAGTGGTTCCTGGTGCGCGACGAGACCGAGGATGCCGGCGACAACATCTTTTACCTCGCCCGGGCCCGCGATTTTGAACAGCATCCGGGAGCGATCACGGCCATCCAGCCGGAGTACTCGCGCAAGGGGTTCGTCGCGGTCGACGACGCCGGTTTCCTGGGCATTCACTACGGGACTTCGGCACGCACGCTGTATCTCGATCGTGTTTCCGACGAGCCGCTGGTGGGCGTGGCCGTCTCGCCGGTCAACGAGCGCATCCTGGTCGAGGACAGTACCGGCCGTATTCAGGAACTCGATCTGTGGAATGAGCATCCCGAGTCATCTTTCAGGGCGCTGTGGAGCAAGGTCTGGTACGAGGGCCGCTCCGATCCCGAATACGTCTGGCAGGCGTCGTCGGGCAGCGACAGTTTCGAGCCCAAGTATTCGATGGTGCCGCTGACAGTCGGTACGCTCAAGGCGGCCTTCTTCGCCATGCTGTTCGCCATGCCGCTGGCGATCGCCGGAGCGATCTACACCGCCTACTTCATGTCGCCGAAGCTGCGCGGTTACGTCAAGCCGACCATCGAGGTCATGGAGGCGTTGCCGACCGTCATTCTCGGCTTCCTGGCGGGGCTGTGGCTGGCACCTTTCCTGGAAAACCATATCCCGGTGGTCTTTACGGTACTGGTGGGTCTGCCGCTGGCATTTATCCTGGTGGCGCTGGCCTGGGCGCAGCTGCCGCGCGAGTTGCGCAACCGCCTGCCGGGCGGCTGGGAGGCGGTCATCCTGATGCCGGTGGTCTGCCTGCTGGTCTGGGGCATGGTCGCGCTGTCCCCGCTGATCGAGATCTGGTTTTTCGACGGGTCGATGCGACAGTGGTTTACCGACATGGGCATTACCTACGATCAGCGCAACGCCCTGGTCGTGGGCATCGCCATGGGGTTTGCCGTTATCCCGACCATCTTCTCGATTGCGGAAGACGCAGTGTTTACCGTGCCGAAGCATCTCACCCAGGGGTCGCTGGCGCTCGGCGCGACGCCCTGGCAGACCGTGACGCGTGTCATTCTCCTGACCGCCAGCCCGGGCATCTTCTCGGCCGTGATGATCGGTTTCGGTCGGGCCGTGGGCGAGACGATGATCGTTCTTATGGCGACCGGCAACAGCCCGGTGGTCAATTTCAACATTTTCGAGGGCATGCGCACCCTGTCGGCCAACATCGCGGTGGAGTTGCCCGAAACGGCTGTCAATTCCACGCACTTCCGCATCCTGTTCCTGGCCGGCCTGGTCTTGTTCGCCATGACCTTCACCGTCAATACCATCGCCGAGATCGTGCGCCAGCGACTGCGCGCGCGATACAGTAATTTGTGAGGTCGCGGTCATGCGAGTGAAGTCATGGTTCAAGTCGGGCGATCCGTGGATCTGGATGATCGGCGGGGCGCTGAGCATCTCGCTGATCATGGTCGTCGGCCTGCTGCTGCTAATCGCGGTGCGCGGCTTCGGCCATTTCTGGCCGGCATCGCTGGTCGAAACGACGGTGACGGCAGCCGACGGCAGCGAGTCGGTGCTTCTCGGCGAGCGCGTGGAAAGCGAAACGCTGCCGGCCGACCGTGTGCGCGAGGCCGGTGGGCTGATTGACGAGAACGCGCAGGTCGTCACCCGCCATCTGTTCAAGGTCGGCAACCGGGACCTTGGCGGCCGCGATTTCGTCTGGCACCTGGATGCGGCCCTGGGCGAGCGAAGCTACCCGGAAGGCGCCATGATGGTCGAGCGGCGTGAATGGGGCAATTTCTACGGCTACCCGCTTCGCCTTGAAGAAGCGGGTGAGGTGGTGGCCGAGGGCGAGCAACTCTGGCCCGAGCTGCAATCACGAATCGCGCGCGCGAATGCACTGCATGCCGAGATCAAGCGTATCGAACGATACGATATCGGCGCCATCAACGGACAGCTCGAGGACATCCGGCTGCAAGAGCGCAGTCTCGACCACCGCAACGTGACTGGGGCTGAGCGCGAGGCGGCCATGGCCGACCTGAACGCGCGGCGGGCACAACTGGAAGAACAATACGAGGCACTTCGCAATCAGCGTAACGAGCTTCAGGAGCAGGCCCGCCGCGACGTGCTGCATGCGCGCACGGCCTCGGGACAGGAAGTGGCCATCGACCTGTCGCAGATCGTCATGGCCTCGCGCAACAATGCGCTGGGCCTCGGCGGCAAACTGGCCTTTTACTGGCATCGCATCTCCGACTTCATCAGCGGCTATCCGCGCGAGGCCAATACCGAGGGCGGTATCTTTCCGGCCATCTTCGGGACCGTGACCATGGTGCTGATCATGTCCGTGCTTGTCACGCCATTCGGCGTGCTCGCCGCTATCTACCTGCGCGAGTATGCACGCCAGGGACCGATCCTGAAGATGATCCGGGTGTCGGTCTACAATCTGGCCGGTGTGCCGTCGATCGTGTTCGGCGTTTTCGGGCTGGGCTTCTTCGTTTACCTGGTCGGCGGCAGCATCGACGATTTGTTCTTCCCGGAGCGATTGCCGGCGCCGACTTTCGGTACGCCGGGATTGTTCTGGGCCTCGTTGACCCTGGCCCTGTTGACCCTTCCGGTGGTGATTGTGTCGACCGAGGAAGGTCTGGCGCGCATTCCGCGCACGGTGCGGGAAGGTTCCCTGGCGCTCGGTGCGACCAAGTGGGAAACCCTGTGGAAAGTAGTCGTGCCCCTGTCGGCCCCGGCGATGATGACCGGGCTGATCCTGGCGGTGGCGCGCGCCGCCGGCGAAGTGGCGCCGCTGATGCTGGTCGGCGTGGTCAAACTGGCGCCGAGCCTGCCGGTCGACGGGGAGTTTCCCTATGTTCACCTCGAGCGCAAGATCATGCACCTGGGCTTTCACATCTATGATGTCGGCTTCCAGAGCCCGAACGTGGAAGCGGCCCGACCGCTGGTCTATGCAACGGCCTTGACCCTGGTGGTGCTGATCCTGATTCTGAACCTGACGGCGATCGCCATCCGCAATCGCCTGCGCGAGAAATATCGCTCGGAGAGTGATTGATTATGGAGCCACGGAATGTACGGAACACACGTGATTTCCGTGGTTCCCGGTTACAGTTCATACGAGAGTCGAGCAGTCGATGATGGAAGAGAATCAACAGCCGACGCAGGTTCCAAGCGGTGTTTCGCTCAATACAGATCGCCGGACGCTCAATATCGAGCGCGAGGACATCTGCATTGAAACACGCGGTCTCAACCTGTACTACGGTGACGATCAGGCCTTGAAGAATGTCAGCCTGCGGATCCCGCGCAATCGCGTCACGGCCTTCATCGGACCGAGTGGCTGCGGCAAGTCGACGCTGCTGCGCTGTTTCAACCGCATGAACGACCTGATCGACATCTGCCGAATCGAGGGCGAGATCCTGATCGACGGCAAGAACATCCACGATCGCGACGTCGATGTGGCCGAACATCGCCGCCGTGTCGGCATGGTCTTCCAGAAGCCCAATCCGTTTCCGAAGTCGATTTTCGAGAACGTCGCCTACGGTCTTCGCCTGCAGGGTGTCAACGACCGTCGGAGACTGGCCGAAGTGGTGGAACGGGCGCTGCGCGCGGCCGCACTCTGGGACGAAGTCAAGGACCGACTCGAAGATAACGCCTTCGGTCTGTCGGGCGGCCAGCAGCAGCGCCTGGTGATCGCACGCGCCATTGCCATCGAGCCGGAGGTCATCCTGCTCGACGAACCCTGTTCGGCGCTCGATCCGATCTCGACGGCCAAGGTCGAGGAGTTGATCATCGAGCTCAAGGAGCGCTATACCATTGTCATCGTGACCCATAACATGCAGCAGGCCGCACGCGTGTCCGACTTCACTGCCTACATGTACATGGGCGAGATGGTGGAGTTCGACGACACCGCGCGCCTGTTCACAAACCCGCGCCGGAAGGCGACGGAAGACTACATCACCGGCCGTTACGGATAATCAAATCATGGACAAGCTGCATCTCGATAAACATATTTCCCGCCAGTTCAACGAGGAGCTGGAATCGCTGCGCCAGCACGTCATGAACATGGGCGGCCTGGCCGAGGAAATGATCGGCGACGCCGTTCGCGCCCTGGTCGAGGGTGACAGCGAACTGGCCCGGCAGGTGATCGAGACCGATGACCGGGTCAATGACATGGAGAAAGTGATCGACGAGCGCTGCATCATGATCCTGGCCAGGCGCCATCCCACCGCCAGTGATCTGCGCCTGGTCGTCGCCATCATCAAGACCATCAATGATCTCGAGCGTATCGGTGACGAAGCCGAGAAAATTGCCCGCATGGCCATCCGGCTGGCCGAGACCGACCGGCCGCGCAACAACTACCGCGAACTCGAGGTCATGGGCACGACGGTGCGCGGCATGCTGCACGACGCGCTCGACGGTTTCGTTCGCCTGGCGCCGGATGTCGCCGTTGCGCTGGTGCGCGAGGACAACAAGGTCGATGCCGACTACGAAGCCATCCTGCGGCAGTACCACACTTACCTGGTCGAAGAGCCGCGCAATACGCGACGGATCATCGATGCCATCTGGGTGGCGCGTTCGATCGAACGTATCGGCGATCACGCCAAGAACATCGGCGAGTACATCGTCTACCTGGTCGAGGGCAAGGACCTGCGCCACGCCTCGCTGGCGGAAATGGAGCGTGAGCTCGGCGAAGGTCGCGAGCAATGACCGTGTTTTGACGGTCCCGGCGCTGTTGCCGCGACGGACCGTCGCTCCCACAAGCTGATTTCATCTCCGCGTTCTCAGGTTTTGAGAAGGCTGGGTGCTGCAATAACGCCACGATCAGAATGGACAGGAGCGTGGACATGCAGATTGCAGTGCGATGGAATCAGGCCCGGCCGCGGATCAATCGCCGCCGCCGGCTGCTGGAACAGGCCCGACTTCTGGCCCGGCTTGGGGCCGATGTGCTGGCGCTCGCCAGTCTGGCACTCTCCCTGGGCCTGGGCCTGCTGATCCTGGAAAGCCTGGTTCGTTAAGGAACCTCCCGGACCGGTCGTGCTCAGGCGGCCTGCTCGGATTGCCTGACCGGTCCGTTGACCAGGGCGTCGCGGGTCAGTTCGACGATCAAGTCGACTTCTTCCGAGGTGATGCCGAAACTGGGTGTGTAGCGCAGGGAGTTGGCGCCGCCGTGGATGACGTTGATGCCGCGCATGCGCAGATACTCCTCGGTCGATCCCTCGCCGTAAGCCTTGAAGGACTTGCTGTCGAGTTCGATGGAAAAGAGCAGGCCGGTGCCCTGCACCCGGGTGATTCGGCCACCCAGTTCTTCCGCCAGTTGGCCGAACTTCTCGAGGAATTCCCGGCCGCGCTCGACGATGTTCTCGCGCAGTTCGGGTGTGATCTCGCGCAGCACCGCCGTGCCCACATCGAGTGCGCGCGGGTTGGCGGTCATGGTGTTGCCGTAGACGCCTTTGCGGTAGAGGCCGGCCGCCTTGTCATTCATCGCCAGAACCGACAGTGGATACTGGCCGGCATTGAGCGCCTTGGAATAGGTTTCGAGGTCGGGCGCTTCCAGGTCTGCGAAGCCGGGGTAGTCGACCACCGACAGCACGCCCTGGGTCCGCAGGCCGGCCTGGATGGAATCCATTAGCAGCAGGGTGCCGTGCTCGGCCGTCAGGCGCCGGGCCTCGGCGTAGAACTCGGGCGTGACGGCCATGCCGGGATTGCCTTCGCCCATCACCGGCTCCATGAACATCGCCTCGATAAAGACCTTGTTCTTGTCGGCCCAGTCGAAGACCTGCTGCAGCTGCTCGATGTTGTTGGGCTCGACCGTGATCAGGGTGTCTTCGTCGCGGTAGGACGCGAGGTGCCGGGTGTAGGTCTTGCGGGTCGAATCGGAGAAACGTGCCGGCCGGTCGGTGCGGCCGTGGAAACTGCCGGTCAGCGACAGGCGATGGAGCTTGTAGCCGGCCTTTGGACCGCCCGGGTCGGTCATCTGCTTGGCGTTGATATCGGAAATTCGGCCGGCAACGGTGACCGCCTCGGAACCGGAGTTCATGCACAGGAAGCGATGGAAGGGACAGCCGTCTTCGCGACGATTGCCGATTTCGGCAGTGAGTACGTCGAAGAAGCGCTGATGCGAGAAGCTCGGCGTCATGATGTTGGCCATCACGTGCGGCTGGTTCATGGCCGCCAGCACGGCTTCGGGACCATGGCCCAGGCCGAGCATGCCGTAGCCGCCGGAATCGTGCAGCACCGCGCCCTTGCTGGTGATGATCCAGGGACCGCGTGCGGCCAGCGCCACGTAAGGGTTGACGCAGTCGTCAGCATAGAAATTGACGTAGCCGGACTGGAGCGCGTTCTTCTGCTCGGTTTCGTCGGCGGCGATCAGTTCGGGGTAAGCCTCGCGCCAGCATTCCTGTACACCCAGCGCGTCTTCCACGGCCTGTCCGAGACGGGGATCGCGCTCGGCAAAACGCTCGATGACCGCGTCGGTCAGGCCGGTGGTCAGGGACTCGCCGCCGAGCTGGCGCAGGGTGTTCAGCTTGCTGATGACGCTCACACGCGTTCTCCTTGGAAAATCTCGATGCACGTGAAAACCGGCTATTGTAGCAAGCGCGAGAGCGAATAGCTTCCGCGCCGGCTCAGTCGGACCTGGCGTTCGCTTCGAGACGGATTCGGCGCTGGCCTTCGCCGGCGTGGTCGTCGATGTGGATCAGCCAGTCGGCGGTCGGCAGCCAGCCCTCGCCGCGCTCGGGCCATTCGATCAGCAACAGGGTCCCCTCATCGATGAGATCTTCGAGCCCGAGATAGGCAATCTCCTCGCCGTGGCCGAGTCGGTAGAGATCCAGGTGGTGCACGGCCAGTCCGTCGACTTCGTAGCTTTCGATCAGGCCGTAGCTGGGGCTCTTGACGCGCCCTGCGAAGCCGAGAGCGCGCAGCAGCCCGCGCACCAGGGTGGTCTTGCCCACGCCCAGGTCCCCGGACAAATACACGATGCCGCCGTCGGACAGCCGGGCCGCCAGCTTCTTGCCCAGGGCGAGTGTCTCTGCTTCGGTTGTGGTGTGGAACGCCTCCGGCTCGCTCATGCCGGCAGCACTGCGTAGAGATGGTCAATCAGGTCGCCGGCCAGGATCTGGCGACGGTCGCGGGCAGCAACATCGCCGGCCAGCGCGTGCATGAGCACGCCGCAGCAGGCGGCATCGAAGGCCGACAGGCCCTGGCCCAGGAGCGCGGCAATGATCCCGGTCAGGGCATCACCCATGCCGGCCGAAGCCATGGCCGGGTTGCCGAATGGACAAACCGCCATGGTGCCGCCGGGGCCTGCGACCAGGCTGCCGTGACCCTTGAGCACGACGACGGCATCGAAGTGATCGGCCAGTGCAGCGGCTGCGGCAAAACGGTCGGCCTGGATTTCGTCGATGCTGCAGTCCAGCAGTCGCGCGGCTTCACCGGGGTGCGGGGTGAGCACCCAGCGATCGCGGCGGGTCGGCGCGGCCGCGAGCAGGTTCAGCCCATCGGCATCGATCACCAGCGAGCGGTCCTGTTCGACGGCGCGTCGCCACAGGGCTTTCGACCAGTCGTCCTGGCCCAGCCCCGGACCGAGGGCAATGACATTGCAGCGGCTTGTCAGTGGCTCGAACTCTTCGAGGGTTTCAACGCCATGCGCCATGATCTCGGGCTGGATGGAGACGGCGAGCCCGGCGTGGTCGGCGCGCGTGGCCAGACTCACCAGGCCGGCACCGCTGCGCAGCGCCGCCCGGGCTGCCAATATCGGCGCACCGGCCATGCCGTGATTGCCCCCGGCGACCAGGACGTGACCGAGATTGCCCTTGTGAGTATCGGCCGGACGCGACGGCAACCAGGCGGGGAGCTGGCGTCGATCGAGCAGGGTGGCGCTGACTTCGACCGCTTCATGAATCGCTGCCGGAGTATCCAGGGGGTCAAACACCAGTTCGCCGCACCAGCGCCCGGCCTGGCCGGTATACAGGCCGCGCTTGCGACCGATGAATGTGATGGTGGCGTCGGCCCGGACGCAGGTGCCCAGGGGCATGCCGGTGTCGGCGTTCAGGCCGGACGGTACGTCCACGGCGAAAACCGGCTGCCCAACGTCATTGACGTGTCCGATCAGGCGCGCGTAGTCGTCGCGCACGGGGCGGTCCAGGCCGGTGCCGAGCAGGGCATCGACGATGACGTCGCCGCGCAGGCGTTCGTCCGGGGCTTCGATCGTGCCGCCGACCGCCAGCCAGTCCTCGGCGGCCTGCGCCGCTGTGCCCGACAATTCATCCGGTGCCTTCATCGCGATCAGCTGAACGGCCAGCCCGGCTTGCTGGGCCAGGCGCGCGATGACGTAGCCGTCGCCGCCGTTGTTGCCGCCGCCGCAGCACAGGGTGAGCGCGCGCGCTTCCGGCCAGCGTGCCCGAAGCACTTCGAAGGCGCGGCGGCCGGCGCGGCGCATCAGGTCGTAGCCGTCGATGTCGTGGACCTCGATGGCCTGGCGATCGAGTTCGCGCACGTCTTCGGCACGATACAGCGGCACGGTGGGATAATGTCGGACATGAGTCATGGGCGCGATTATAGGCACAGCCGACCCGATCCTGCCGGGTTGACCGAGCGAATCCGGGGCTGGGGCCGGGAGTTGGGTTTTTCGGCCGTGGGTTTTGCCGATACCGACCTGTCGGACTACGAAACGCGTCTGGATGAATGGCTGGACGAAGGTCTGCACGGCGAGATGGACTGGATGGCCGCGCACGGGCGCAAGCGCACGCGGCCGGCGCTGCTGCACCCCGATACCCGATCGGTGATCGTCACGCGGATGGACTACCTGCCAGAATCGGCCCGTCCGGTTGAAGCGTTGCTCGCCGAGGGCGACAAGGCCGTGGTGTCGCGCTACGCCCTGGGCCGCGACTATCACAAGCTCATCCGCAAGCGGCTGAAGAAGCTGGCCGAGCGGATCGAAGCCGAGATCGGTCCGTTCGGCTACCGTGTCTTCACCGATTCGGCCCCGGTGATGGAAAAGCCGCTGGCCGAAAAAGCCGGCCTCGGCTGGATCGGCAAACACACCATCCTGCTCGATCGGCGGGCCGGCTCATGGTTCTTTCTCGGCGAGATCTTCACCGATCTGGAGCTGCCGCCCGACGAGCCGATCAAGCAACACTGCGGCAGCTGCCGGCGCTGCATCGATGTCTGTCCGACGCAGGCCATCACCGCACCTTTCAAGCTCGATGCGCGCCGCTGCATTTCCTACCTGACCATCGAACTGAAGGGCTCGATTCCTGAGGAACTGCGGCCGTTGATGGGCAACCGCGTGTTCGGCTGCGACGACTGCCAGATGGTCTGCCCCTGGAACCGCTATGCACAGCACACCGGCGAGGCCGACTTCGCACCGCGCAAGGACCTGGACGCCGGCGACCTGGTCGAACTGTTCGGCTGGGACGAAGAAACCTTCTTGGAGCGTACCGAAGGCAATCCCATTCGGCGCACCGGTTACGAGTGCTGGCTTAGAAATCTCGCCGTGGCGCTGGGCAATGCCCCCACTTCAAGCCGCGTGGTAGCAGCTCTTGAATCGCGGCGCGGGCATTCTTCCGAACTGGTGTGCGAACACGTCGCCTGGGCGCTGGCCCGCCATGGCGTGGCCTGAGCTACTGCAGCCGTTCGGTCAGCTTGTCCAGGTAGGCTTGAATGCGCGCGGCGTTGGCGCCGACATCACTGCGGCCTACGCGCGACTTGGAGCGCACGTCGATCACACTGCCGTCGTTGTCGCCGCGGATACGAATGACGACGTCGTCCTTGAAACCGAACCAGAGGGTTGTTGCCGTCGCCTCGATCCGGCCTTCGCTTTCGCTCGCCTCGACAATCTCCCAGCCCTGGGCGCGGGCGGTTTCGAGGGCATCTTCGAACACCAGCGTCGGCCAGCTGTCGACCTCCAGTGTCTGGATGTCCGGGTAGGCCTCGCGCTGCTGCTGTGCCGTTTCCTGCCCGGCGTATTCGGGTGGGTTGGGCGCGTCGGCGCGCAATGGCGCAATGGCCACGAATTCGGGCGGATCGACGGTATCGGTGCTGATGTCGTGGATGGGCGGCACCGAGCGGGCTTTCTGGACCTGCAGGTACGGGATGGCCGCGGTGACCAGACCGATGACGATCGCGGCAATCGGGCCCATCACTCCGGCCCGGCGTTCGCCCGGAATCAGCAGCACGATCACGGCCAGGCCGGCGGCCGCCAGCCCGCCGTAGAGCGCCCAGCGCATCAGGGTGAAACCGAAGCGGAAATCCCACAGTTCGAGGCGTGTGCCGGGTCCGGCGACCAACAGCGCGAGCGCGGCCAGTACGGCCAGGACGAGTACAAACAGACGAAAGAACTGCATGGCGATCTCCGGTCCACAACGGCGGACTTTGTCGGCAACGGCCTGTATCATACCAAGCGCTTCGTCCAGAACGGGGCGGCGGCAAACGACATATCCCACGGGCTACCCGGCAAGCATGGACTGGCTGCATACCGTCATCATCGCCCTGATCCAGGGCCTGACCGAGTTCCTGCCGGTCTCCAGCCAGGCACACCTGGTGCTGTACGCCTGGGCCAGCGGCGGCGACTACCAGGGTCTTGACTTCGATATCGTGCTGCATGCGGGTTCGCTGCTCGCCGTCGTTGCCTATTTCCGGGGCGAGCTGATGGCCATGGGCCGATCCTGGATCGGTTCGCTGTCAGGTCGCGGTACCGACCGGGATTCCAGGCTGGCCTGGTGGGTGTTGATCGGCACGTTGCCGGCGGTGGTCATGGGCCTGCTGCTCAAGGACATCGCCGAGCAGGAGTTTCGCGCCATCTGGATCATGGCCACTTCGCTGATCGTCTTCGGCCTGGTCCTGGGCTGGGCCGACTGGCGCTTTCGCGGGCAGCGCGATGAGTACGAGCTTGGGCTGCGCGACATTCTGATCATCGGTTTCGCCCAGGTTCTGGCCCTGGTGCCCGGTACTTCGCGTTCGGGCATCACCATGACCGCGGCCCTGTTCCTGGGCCTGTCGCGCGAGGCGGCGGCGCGCTTTTCCTTTCTGCTGTCGGTGCCCGTCATCGCCGGCGCCACCGTGCTGGGCCTGTCCGACCTGGCGGCGGCCGAGTCGGCAACGCCCTGGGACCTGCTCGCGCTGGGTTTTGCCGTATCGGCGCTCAGCACCTACGCCTGCATTCACTGGTTCCTGGCCTTCATCCGCCGCATCGGCATGCAGCCTTTCGTGGTCTATCGGCTGGTCCTCGGGCTGCTTCTGCTGGCGTTCTATTTCTGAGTGCGTTTGAGTCTGTAGAGCCAGTCCAGCGCTTCGCGCGGGCTCAGATCGTCGGGGTCGATGTCATCGAGCATTTCCCATAGCGGGTCGGCCGGCGATTCCTCGGCCCGTGCCGGGGCGCTGAACAGCCCCAACTGTGGCGTACTGGCCGCGGCGGCTTCGTTCTCGAGACGGTCGAGATGCTTTCTGGCCTGGGCGATCACCGGCTTGGGCACGCCGGCCAGGCGGGCGACCTGGATGCCGTAGCTCTGGCTGGCCGGTCCTTCACGTACTGAATGAAGAAACACGATCTCGTCGCCGTGTTCTCGTGCGTCGAGATGCACGTTGGCGATACCGGCGTGGTCTTCGGCCAGGCGGGTGAGTTCGAAGTAGTGCGTGGCGAACAGGGTGAGTGCGCGCAGGTTCAGCGCCAGCTCGGTCGCCACCGCCCAGGCCAGGGCCAGGCCGTCGAAGGTCGAAGTGCCGCGGCCGATCTCGTCCATCAGCACCAGCGAGTGCTCGGTGGCGTTGTGCAGGATATTGGCCGTCTCGACCATCTCGACCATGAAGGTTGATCGTCCCCGGGTGAGATCGTCGCCGGCGCCGATGCGCGAGAAGATGCGATCGATGGGGCCGATGCGGGCAGAACTGGCCGGCACAAAGCTTCCCGCGTGAGCCAGGATCGTGATCAGTGCGGCCTGGCGCATGTAGGTGGACTTTCCGCCCATGTTGGGGCCGGTGATCACCAGCATGCGCCGTTCGGGATCGAGCCGGCAGTCGTTGGGCACGAAAGCTTCGTCCTGGACGCGTTCGACCACCGGGTGGCGGCCGTCGACAATTTCCAGGCCCGGCGTGTCGTCGAGTGTGGGCGTACTGAAGCGCAGGGTCTCGGACCGCTCGGCGAAGGTCGCCAGTACGTCGAGCGTGGCCAGGCCGGCAGCGATGATGGCCAGGCGGCCGTGTTCCTTGCTGAGGCGTTCGATGAGTTCTTCGTAGAGCGCTTTTTCTCGGGCCAGGGCGCGTTCGCGCGCCGACAGCACCTTGTCCTCGAAGGCTTTCAGCTCCTCGGTGATGTAGCGCTCGGCGTTTTTGAGCGTCTGGCGGCGGCTGTACTCGGTCGGCACCTTGTCGGCGTGGGTCTTGCCGATCTCGATGTAGTAGCCATGGACGCGGTTGTAGCCGACCTTGAGGGTCTGGATGGCGGTGCGTTCGCGTTCCTGTTCCTCGTAGCGGACCAGGAAGTCGCCGGCGTTTCGGCTGAGGCTTCGCAATTCATCCAGTTCGGCATCGTAGCCTTCGGCGATCACGCCGCCGTCGCGAATGACCATCGGCGGTTGCTCGACAACGGCCGATTCCAGCAGCTCGAAGAGGTCGGGGCAGGGGGCCAGGTCATCGCGCAGTTCGTCGAGCAGCGGGACCGAGATGCGCTCCAGGGCCTCGCCCAGCGCGGGCAGCCGATCGAGGCCTTCGCGCAGGGTGGCCAGGTCGCGCGGTCTTGCAGACTTGAGTGCGATGCGGGTGAGTACGCGCTCGATATCGCCCAGGCCGGACAGCTGCTCGTTGAGATCGGGATGGGTGTGGGTTTCCAGCAGGCCCGTGATGGCTTCGTGACGGGCTCCCAGCGCAGCGCGATCGCGCAGCGGGTGGGTGAGCCAGCGCTTGAGCTTGCGGCTGCCCATGGGTGTGGCCGCGGTGTCCATCAGGCCGACCAGGGTGTGTTCGCTGCGGCCGTCGGGATGGACGTCGATTTCCAGGTGCCGGCGGGTGGCGGCGTCCAGCACCAGGTGCTCGGCCGGTCTCACCGCGCGCATGCCGGCCAGATGCGGCAGTTCGCCGGCGAGCATGTCACGTGCATAGCCGAGCAGGGCACCGGCGGCCCCGACTTCCGGGCCACGGCCCTCGATCCCGAAGCCCGAAAGATCCTGCACGCGAAACTGCCGGCACAATTCGCGCTCGGCTGATTCGGTGTCGAAGGCCCAGGGTGGGTGCTCGCGCACCGCCGCGCCTTCGCGCTTGACCGGCAGGGCGGTATCTTCCGGCAGCAGGATTTCGGCCGGCCGCAGACGCTCTAGCTCGGCGGTCAGCTCGGCCGCTGAAGCCAGCGCGCAGCAGCGCAGGCGCCCGCCGGCCAGGTCCAGCCAGGCCAGGCCGAAGCCGTCCCTGGCCGGCAAAATCGCCGCCAGCAGGCGTTCGGCACGCTCTTCCAGCAGCGATTCGTCGGTGACCGTACCCGGGGTGACGATTCGAACGACCTTGCGTTCGACCGGCCCCTTGGCGGTGTCCGGGTCGCCGATCTGCTCACAGATTGCGACCGATTCGCCCTTCTTGAGCAGCCGGGCCAGGTAGCCGTCGACGCTGTGGTAGGGCACCCCGGCCATCGGAATCGGTTCGCCGGCCGACTTGCCGCGCTGGGTGAGCGTGATATCGAGTAACCCGGCGGCACGCCTCGCGTCGTCATAGAACAGCTCGTAGAAATCGCCCATGCGGAAAAACAGCAGGATGTCCGGATAGTCGGCCTTGATCCGGAGGTATTGCTGCATCAGGGGCGTGTGCTGGGTGCTCGTATCGGCCATCGGATTGCAGGACGTTCTTGAAACCGCAGATTGCGCAGATTAACGCAGATGAGGTTTGTGTCCACAGGTTTCACAGATGAGCACAGCTTCTGGACTATATTGAGGACTACAAACAGACGGGCACAGCACAGCAGGAGTATTGGCAAGCCAAGTCTTGTCGCACGTTGATCCTGCCTGATCTGCGGTTGGAACCAGTTGTGCAAACTGACGATTCTGTTTTGATCAATCTGCGTTAATCTGCGCAATCTGCGGTTTCCCGAACTTCGATTTGATAGATGGCTACCCGACACGACGACGAAGCGCTCGCGATGCTGGCCACCGCCCTGGCAGCGGAGATGAAGATGCTGGGCCGCCGGCTGGTCACGGCCGAGTCCTGTACCGGCGGCTGGATTGCCAAGGTCTGTACCGATCTGCCGGGCTCCTCGGAATGGTTTGAGCGCGGGCTGGTGACCTATTCCAACGAAGCCAAGATCGATCTGCTGGGGGTCAAGCCCGGTGATCTGCACCGCTTTGGCGCCGTAAGCGAGGAAGTGGCGGCCGCCATGGCGCGCGGTGCGGTCGAGAACAGCCGGGCCGACGTGGCTGTCTCGGTTTCCGGTATCGCCGGTCCCGACGGTGGCACGCCCGACAAGCCGGTCGGCACCGTCTGTTTCGGTTGGGCGCTACCGGATGACCGGGTCGAAACCGAGATTCATTACCTCGGGGGCGAACGCGAGGATGTTCGTCGGGTGAGTGTGGCCACCGCCCTGGAAGGCTTGCTGTCGAGATTGACCTAGGAGCACGTGCACGATGTCCGAGGCCGATACCCGGCGTTTGTTCCTTGCGCTCTGGCCCGACGAGCGCATTCGGGCCGAGATCGTGGCGCGCCGCGAGGCACTGGGCACAACGGATGGTCCGCGCAGGGTGCCCGATCACAATCTTCATTTGACACTGCTGTTCCTGGGCGATCAGCCGGCCGATCAGATGGCGGCAATCGAGACGGCCGTCACGGCCGTCGAGGGCAGGCCGTTTGCCTGTGTGCTCGATCGTTTCGGCTGGTTCCCGGGTGCCCGCGTGCTGTGGCTGGGCGGTGAAGCGCCGGCTGCGATGCAGATCCTGTATTCCGGCTTGTTCGAGGCGGTGACCGGGCTCGGCATTCGATTGGATCGCCGGCCCTTGCGACCGCACGTGACCCTGTTCCGCAAGGTCGCTCGCCGCCCCGAACTGCCCCGGCCAGAGCCGTTGACCTGGATGGTCGAGCACTTCGGGTTGGTCGAATCCGTGCCCGGCCGGCCCTACCGGGTGCTGAAGAGCTGGTCTCTGAACTGAAGCGTTTCGCTTAGTCCGGTTCGACGATGTGCAGCGAGGGATTGCGCATCTCCAGCGTGCCGCCGGTACTCATGACGATCGCGATCTGAAGTCGCGACAAGGTTTCCGGCGTGTCGAATTCCAGCGTGTGTCGTTTCCAGTCTGGCAAACTGGCGTCGCCGGGCAGGGGTAAGCGCTCGGAGTGAACGCGCTCGGACCCGAGCAGGGCATGGGCGCCGCGTGCCCCGTCACCCGGCCGGTGCCACATTTTTGCCAACAGCCCGGTCGGCTCGAAAGGCTTTCCCCATTCGGTGGTGTCGAGTTGTCCACGCAGTTCGACGGCAAAGACCAGTCGGCGGCCGGCCAGTTGCTCAATCGAGCCCTCGGGGAGCATCTGCGCGAGAAAGGCCCAGGGTTCGGGACCGACCCGGCGGATGGCGGCCACACCCTGGTCGATGGTCAGCTCGTAGGAATCCGTGCTGGCATGATGGCTGAAGGTCCAGGAACGCCGCTCGCCCTCTGCGGTGCCGAACCCGGGCGAACGAAGCAAGCCCGGATCGTAAGGTTGCGGTCCGCAACCGGCGATCAAGAGCAGGGCCGCGAGCGTGACAAGTAGTCGGGTCGATATTGAAGGGCAGCGAGCGATCACGGCAGGGTCCACGGGTCTGGAAATCGCCATGCTAGCGGGTTTCCGCCCGGCTTTCTCGGGTTTTGAGAATGCACTCAGGCAGCATGGCCCGTGTGATGTAGGACAGCGTCGCACTCCGGTGTAAGAAATGGCCGTGATCCGGGCTGCCGGCCTTGGATCGCGACGGTGCTGTGAGATAATCGGGACCGATCGCGGCACCCCGAAACGAATCGAGAAGAGAGGACATCTATCGTGGACGACAATCGCAAACGAGCACTGGCCGCGGCACTGGGCCAGATCGAAAAGCAGTACGGCAAGGGCGCGATCATGCGCATGGGCGACGACGCCGGGCGCAAGGATGTGCCGGTGGTTTCGACCGGATCGCTGGCGCTGGACCTGGCGCTGGGGATTGGCGGCCTGCCACGCGGCCGGGTTACCGAGATCTACGGACCGGAATCCTCCGGCAAGACCACACTGACCCTGCATGTCATTGCCGAAGCGCAGAAAGCCGGCGGCACGGCGGCCTTCGTCGACGCCGAGCATGCCCTCGACCCGAGCTACGCCGAGGCGCTGGGTGTAAACGTCGACGACCTGCTGGTTTCCCAGCCGGATACCGGCGAACAGGCCCTGGAAATTACCGACATGCTGGTGCGCTCCGGCGCGGTCGACATCGTCGTGGTCGACTCGGTCGCGGCGCTCACGCCCAAGGCCGAGATCGAGGGTGAAATGGGCGATTCCCATGTTGGCTTGCAGGCACGCCTGATGAGTCAGGCACTGCGAAAGCTCACCGCCAATATCAAGCGCACCAATTGCATGGTGATCTTCATCAACCAGATCCGCATGAAGATCGGCGTGATGTTCGGCTCGCCCGAGACCACCACCGGCGGCAACGCGCTCAAGTTTTACTCCTCGGTACGGCTGGATATCCGTCGCATCGGCGCGATCAAGCGCGGCGACGAATCGATCGGCAACCAGACCCGCGTCAAGGTGGTCAAGAACAAGATGGCACCGCCGTTTCGCCAGGCCGAGTTCGAAATTCTCTACGGCGAGGGTATTTCGCGCGAGGGCGAACTAATCGAGCTGGGCGTCGAACACGGCCAGATCAAGAAGTCGGGTGCCTGGTACAGCTACGGCAAGGACCGCATTGGCCAGGGCAAAGACAACGTCCGGCAGTTCCTCAAGGACAACCCGGACACCGCCAACGAGATTGAGCGCCAGGTGCGCGAAAAGTTGATGCCGCGAAAAGCCGATGCCGAAGCGCCGGCAAAAGCCGAGTCCACCAGCGATGATCAGGAGTCGGCTCAACAGAAAGCGGGTTGATGCCTTCGCCGTCGGAGCGTGTGCAGCTTCGCGAGGCCGCCATGCGCCTGCTGGCGCGGCGCGAACACTCGTGCAAGGAGCTCTTGCGCAAGCTCACCGGGCGCGGTTGGCCCAGGGCTGATGCCGAGGCCGTGATTGACGAACTGGCGGCCGAAAACCTGCAGTCCGACGAGCGCTTCGCCGAAAGTTTCGTGCGCCAGCGGGTCGGCAAGGCCTACGGTCCGGTGCGAATCCGGGCCGAGCTGGCCGAACGCGGCATCGGTCGGGGTCTGGCTGCTCGCGCCCTGACCAGCGAGGCGCCCGATTGGCAGGCCGTGGCAGCGCGCTGGTACGAACGTCGCTACGGCAGCGAGCCGCCTTCCGACCTGAAGGAAAAGGCCCGCCGCCAGCAGGCCCTTGCCCGCCGCGGCTTCGCCCATGAGCATATTCGGGAGCTGCTCGATTAATCGCACTCAATGCAATCCAGTGCCGGGTTGGGGCCTTCAACTCGCTCATACGATCCCTCGAAATCGCGAGTTGAAGGCCCCAACCCGGCACTGGATCCCGCCGCGAGCCTCACCGTCGACGCTAGCACTCTTTCTTCGCCGATCAACGTGCACAAAGATTCGTTCGTAGCGGGACGCCGGCGGGGTGTGTTTCATGCGCTCATACGGTTACCCGAAATCGCGCACGAAACACACCCCGCCGGCTTAGTGAATCGTCGACTTGGGTCGCGGGCGCGTTTCCCCTTGCCCCTGCAGGCCTTACTAATGAGGTCGCTAATCAGCAGACATTCAGAGTTTCGGAGACGGCCTCCGGCAAGGCGCGTGAGTGCAGACATAGCCAGACTATTTCAAGCGAGCGGAACGCAGCCGGTGGCCGTCTCCGAATCTCCCGCAGGGCTTGTCTCTCAGCGTCCGTGGACTGCGTTCTCGGCGCTTGATGTAGACTTTGCTACACCGGCGCCCCGACGCCTTGCCACGGATGCTGAGAGACAAGCTGAATGTCTGCTGATTAGCGGCCTCATTAGTACACTATATGTCTGAACTTGCCACCTACGCTTTCCGGATTAGCTGACTTGATGAAAACCACCGCCGACATTCGCCAGGCCTTTCTCGATTTCTTTGCCGAGCGCGACCATCGCATCGTGCCGTCTAGCTCGCTGGTGCCGGCCAGCGATCCGACCCTGCTGTTCACCAACGCCGGCATGGTGCAGTTCAAGGATGTCTTTCTCGGTTCGGACAAGCGCTCCTATTCGCGTGCGACCAGTTCGCAGCGCTGCGTGCGCGCCGGTGGCAAGCACAACGATCTGGAGAATGTCGGCTACACCGCCCGGCATCACACCTTCTTCGAGATGCTCGGCAACTTCAGCTTCGGTGAGTACTTCAAGCGCGAAGCCATTGAATACGCTTGGGAATTCCTGACGGAAACCTGCGGCCTGCCGGCCGAGAAACTATGGGTGACCGTCTATGAGGACGACCAGGAGGCCGCCGACATCTGGCTCAACGAAATCGGCGTTGATCCGGAGCGCTTTTCGCGTATCGGTGACAAGCCAGGCAAGCGCTATGAAAGCGACAACTTCTGGGCGATGGGTGACACCGGCCCCTGCGGGCCCTGTTCGGAGATTTTCTACGACCACGGGCCGGAAGTGCCCGGCGGACCTCCCGGATCGCCGGAGGAAGATGGCGACCGCTATATCGAGGTCTGGAACCTGGTATTCATGCAGTACGACCGTGCTGCCGATGGCAGCATGAGTCCTTTGCCGGCGCCTTCGGTTGATACCGGCATGGGCCTGGAACGCCTGGCCGCGATTCTGCAGGGCGTGCATTCCAATTACGAGATCGACCTGTTCCAGGTGTTGATTGATGCGGCCGCGAAGTTCACCGGAACAAACGACCGCGAGGCTGCTTCGCTCAAGGTGATTGCCGATCACATCCGCGCCTGCGCCTTTCTGATCGTCGACGGTGTACTACCGGCCAACGAAGGTCGCGGCTATGTGCTTCGACGCATCATCCGCCGCGCCATTCGCCACGGCTACAAGCTGGGCTGCAAGGACTTGTTCTTTGCCCGCATGGTGGAGCCGCTGGCGGGTCTCATGGGAGACGCCTACCCGGAACTGCGCGAGATGCAGGCGCACGTCATCGAAGTACTCGAGCGCGAGGAGCGGCGCTTCGGCGAGACCCTCGACCAGGGCATGAAGTTGCTCGAGGGCGTGATCGCCGAGCTCGACGGGCGTGAGATTCCCGGCGACGTGGCCTTCAAGCTCTACGACACCTTTGGCTTTCCGATCGACCTGACCCGCGACATCGCGCGCGAGCGCGATCTGACGGTCGACGAGGCCGGTTTCGAGCAGGCCATGAATGCCCAGCGCGAGCGGGCGAGGGCGGCCGGCAAGTTCGCCGCCGCGGACGGCATTCCGGCCGAATTGATCTCGGAACTGCCAGTCACGCAATTTCTCGGATATGAGCGCCATGCTACTGATTCTGCTGAGGTTGCATCCATCCTCGTCGATGGAAAACCCGTCGACCGGATCGGCGCCGGCCAGCAAGCAGTGCTGGTGCTTGACCAGACGCCTTTCTACGCCGAGTCCGGTGGTCAGGTGGGCGACACCGGTGTGCTCGAAGTCGACGGCAGCCGATTCGAGGTGACGGACACGCGCAAGCTCGCCGGCGCTTTTCACGGCCATGTCGGCCAGTTGGCCTCGGGTGAACTCAAGCTTGGCGACCGGGTGGCCGGACGGATCGACTCGAAGCGCCGCGCCGATATCGTGCGCCATCACTCGGCCACGCATCTGCTGCATTCGGCGCTGCGCGAAGTGCTGGGTGACCACGTCCAGCAGAAGGGTTCGCTGGTCGCGCCTGATCGCCTGCGCTTCGACTTCTCACATCATGCACCCGTCACCGAGGACGAACTGCAGCGGATCGAGCGCCTGGTCAATGATCAGATTCAGGCCAATGCTGCTGCCGAGGAGCGCGAGATGTCCTTCGACCAGGCGCTGGAAGCCGGTGCGCTGGCCTTCTTCGACGAGAAGTACGGCGACGAGGTGCGCGTGATGCGCTTCGGCGATTTCTCGATGGAGTTGTGCGGCGGCACGCACGTTGACCGCGTTGGCGACATCGGCTTGTTCAAGATTGTCTCCGAGACCGGGATTTCTGCGGGTGTGCGCCGGATCGAGGCGGTGGCCGGGCGCGTGGCGGTCGAATGGCTGCAAAGGCTCGATCACGAAGTGCGCGAGGCGGCCGGCCGGCTCAAGGCCAGCCCGGAGCAGCTCGGTGAGCGCATCGAGCAGTTGCTGGGACGCTCGCGCGAACTCGAAAAGGAGCTTGAGCGGCTCAAGGGCAAACTGGCCTCGGCGGCCGGCTCCGACCTGGCCTCGCAGGCGGTCGAGGTCGGTGGCGTCAAGCTGATCGCCACCCAGCTCGACGGCATCGACCCCAACAGCCTGCGCGACACCGTCGATCAGCTCAAGAACAAGATCGGCTCGGGCGTGATCGTGCTCGGCACGGCGGCCGGGGGCGGCGTGCGCCTGGTCGCTGGCGTGACCAAGGACCTGACGGGCAAGGTCAAGGCCGGCGAGCTGGTCAACCATGTGGCCACCCAGGTCGGCGGCAAGGGCGGTGGTCGGCCGGATTTTGCACAGGCGGGGGGGAGCGATGCCAAGGCGCTGCCCGGGGCGCTGGACTCGGTGGCGGACTGGCTGCGGGAGCGACTTTAGAAAGCGTGCTGCCGATGGGTTTCACGCCAAGGCGCTAAGGCGCGAAGATCGCCAAGAGGAAAGAAAATCGAATTGTTCCGGGTCGTGCCGAGCACGGCGAAGTTGAGCCTCCAGGAAAGCGTGGGTGCATTAGTTGCAGTTCCTTTGCGTTCTTGGCGCCTTTGCGCCATGGCGTGAGGCCAAATCGCACTGCGGTTACCGAAAGCGCTGCCTGCGAAATTCTGCCTCGTTCTGTATAATGCGCGCTCCACGGAGAGGTGGCAGAGTGGTTGAATGCGCCGGTCTCGAAAACCGGTAACGGGTTCTCCCCGTTCGAGGGTTCGAACCGAGCGTCAGCGAGCTCACGAGCCAGCCGATAGGCTGGCGAGCCCGGAGGGCAAGCGACCGAAGGTCGCGCAGTAATCCCTCCCTCTCGCGGTCCGCAGGACCGCCCCGGGCTGCAAGTTTCGAAATGGCACCGCGGATTTCGCGGGCCTGACAATACGGAGAGGTGGCAGAGTGGTTGAATGCGCCGGTCTCGAAAACCGGTAACGGGTTCTCCCCGTTCGAGGGTTCGAATCCCTCCCTCTCCGCCATTTTGAGAGTACAGCGTTGTGGCGCGTGAAGAGGAGCTACTGGCGCTTCGGGATTCGAACCCGATCAGAGGGATCGAACCGAGCCGAAGGCGAGCTCGCTGACGCGAAGCGTCAGCCCGAAGGGCAAGCCCGCGGAAGCGGGCGCAGCAATCCCTCCCTCTCCGCCACTCATTACAGCCGTGATCCATGCCCGCAGATGGTATCGCCGGGTCCGAAACGAAGGGAGACGGGCCACCAGGCCTCGAGCACTACATGCCGGACCGTTCACCATGCAACTGACTCAATGCGCCGTGATCGGCGTGGGCTATCTGGGCCGTTTCCACGCCCGCAAGTATGCCGAACTTCCCGGCGCCGAACTGGTGGCTGTGGTCGACATCGACGAGCAGGCTGCCCGCCAGTCGGCCCAGGACTGCGGCTGCCGTGCCGTTACTGATTATCGTGATGTGATCGGCCAGGTGGATGCCGTCTCGATAGCCGTGCCAACCGTGCGGCACTTCGACATCGCCCGCGATTTCCTCGATGCCGGCGTCCACGTCCTGCTGGAAAAACCCATTGCCAGCACACTCGACGAAGCCCGGACATTGACCCGGTTGGCGCGTGAGCGCGGCGTGGTGTTCCAGATCGGTCATCTCGAGCGTTTCAACGCCGCTTTTGCCAATCTCGGCGGTTTCGAACTCAATCCCCTGTTCATCGAATCGCATCGGGTTGCCCCCTTCAAGCCGCGCGGCACCGATGTCAGCGTGGTGCTGGATTTGATGATTCACGACATCGACCTGATTCTCGGTATGGTCAAGAGCCCGGTGCGCTCGCTGGCGGCCAACGGTACGCCGGTACTTTCCGACGATATCGATATCGTCAATGCGCGGCTTGAGTTCGAAAACGGCTGCGTAGCCAATGTCACATCCAGCCGGGTCAGCGTGAAGTCTGAGCGGCGCATGCGTATCTTCCAGCCAGAGGCCTATATCTCGGTCGATTTCCAGAACTGCGGACTGGCCATTCATCGCATCGGCGATCGGGAGATGTTTCCCGGCGTGCCGGAAATCCTGCGCGAGGAATCGTCTTTCGAGAATAACGATCCGCTCAAATGCGAGATCGAGTCCTTCCTGTCGGCCCTGCGCGACGGCACGCCGGTGGTGGTTACCGGCGAGGACGGACTGCTGGCACTCGAAACCGCCATGCGCATCAGCGCCCTGGTCGAATCAGCCCCTTCGACCGGGCATGCCCGCTCGGCATGAATCCGATCCCCATGGTCGACCTGGGTGTTCAGTATGAGCACCTGAAATCTGAATTGGATGCGGCCATCTCCGGCGTCATGGCCGGCACCCGCTACATCCTGGGCCCCGAAGTGCAGGCTCTCGAGAACGAACTGGCCGGGTATCTCGGTGTTTCGCACGCGATCGGCTGTGCTTCCGGTACCGATGCCTTGCACCTGGCCCTGCGGGCCGCCGGAATCGGTCCCGGCGATGAGGTCATCACCACGCCATTCACGTTCATCGCGACGGCCGAGGCCATTCGCTACTGCGGCGCCGAGCCGGTGTTCGTCGATATCGATCCGCGCAGCTTCAACATCGATCCCGAGCGGGTCGAAGCAGCAGTGAATGAACGAACTCGCGCCATTCTGCCGGTCCACCTGTTCGGACAGCCGGCCGACATGACTGCTCTGATGGCACTCGCAGACCGTCACGGCCTGAAGGTGATCGAGGACTGCGCACAGAGCTTCGGCGCCGAGATCGAAGGCCGCCAGACCGGGTCGATCGGGCTGGCCGGCGCGTTCAGCTTTTTCCCCAGCAAGAACCTCGGCGGCTGCGGTGACGGCGGACTGATCGCTACCAGCGACGATGCACTGGCCGAAGAGATTCGCATGCTGCGCAACCATGGCCGCCGTGTCGACGGCTACGAGCATGAAGTGATCGGCTACAACAGCCGCCTCGATGAGCTGCAGGCGGCCATCCTGCGGGTCAAGCTGGGCTACATTGACGACTTCAATCGCGAGCGCAGGCGCGTGGCGGCCGGCTATCGGCGTTGTCTTGAGACTGCGGACTTCGAATTGCCGTACGAAGACCACATCGGTCGCCATGTCTACCACCAGTTCACCCTGCTGGTGCCTGACGGTTTGCGTGAGCACCTGCAAGCCAGTCTGCGCGAAAACGATATCGCCAGCGCCGTCTACTATCCGATCCCCTTGCATCGACAGCCGGCCTTCGCGCAGTGCCGCCAGGCCGGTGACCTGGGCAATAGCGAGGCCGTTGCCGAACGCTGCCTCTCTGTGCCGATCTTCCCGGAAATGACGGAAGAACAGATCGAGCGCGTTTCGGATGGGCTCAAGAGTGTGAAGTGTGAAGTGTGAAGTGGAGAGTTGCGATTTTCTTTACACTTCACACTTGACACTTAACACTGTGGTTTCACTATGACTCCCACCGACTTCGTCCAACTGCTCGGCCGCACCCGGGCATCCGCCATCCTCCGCACCCATGACGCCGATGCCGCGGTTCATGCCATGGAGGCGGCCGTGCGTGGCGGTTTCCGAATCTGCGAGTTCACCCTGACCATTCCCGATGTGTTCGACATCATTCGCGACTTCAGCAAGCGCCATGACGACCTGGTAATCGGTGCCGGTACGGTGCTTGAACCGGACGAGGCCGAGCAAGCGGTGGCGGCCGGTGCGAAGTTCCTGGTCTCGCCGGTTACCGACGAGGCGGTAATCGATGCCGCCAATCGATTGGGTGTGGCGGCCATGCCCGGCACGCACACGCCGACTGAAATGCTGCGTGCCCATCGCGCCGGTGCGCCGTTGCAGAAGCTGTTCCCGGCGCCGGGAATCGGCCCGGATTTCGTCAAGGCCTGCCTGGGTCCAATGCCGTTTCTTAATATCGTGCCGACGCACGGGGTAACGGAAGGCAACGCTACCGACTGGCTGGCGGCCGGGGCGCATGCAATCGGATTCGTGGCCCCGCTGTTCGACCCGCAGCTCGTGGCCGCGGGCGATTTCGAGGCAATCGAGGCGCGTGCCGGGCGATTGCTGGCTGCGGTGAAGGCTGCCTAGCTTTCAGGCAGCTGCTCGAGCGCAGCCACGACCGGCTCGACCGGACGTGCCAGGCCCTCGCTGCGGTGTACCACCCGGCCAGTGGTGTCGAGCAGGCTGATCAGATTGCTGTGGTCGAACGTGCCGTCGCCGTTGTCGCGATAGCGCACGCCCAGCACGGCTGCCAGGGTGCGGATGTCGGCCGGATCCCCGTGCAGGAAATGCCAGCGTTCGGCATCGACTTCGTAGGAATCGGCATAGTCGGCCATGCGTTCGGGCGTGTCGCGGGCCGGATCGAAGCTGACGATGACCACTTGCAGGTCGTCCTGAATTGAAACTGGCGCGGCGCGATCGATGCGTCGCGCGTCGTTGACCAGCACCGGGCAGGCGGTGGTGCACGAGCCGTAGATCATGGTGATGACCGTCGGCCTGCCGGCCAGCTGTTCGAGCCGGAAGGGCTCTCCCTGCTGGGTGCGCCATTCGGCGTCTAGATGGAACAGGGAGTGGTCGTGCGTTACCGCTTCAGCGTGCATCGGCGTGTGATGGGCATGGGCGTCGTGGCCCTCGTGCTCTCCGGCCTGCGGTTCTTTGGCAGTGGCCGCTGTGGCCATCAGGGTGGCAGCCAGGAAGAGGGCGATTTGCGTATTCATGGTCTTGCTCCGGGATCGTATGCACACCGGAAGCCCAGTGTGCTGGTCGTGGTTTCGGGCCGGTAGTTGCTGCGCGACTGGAAGCGCAGGAAGGTGGCGTAATGGGCCTGGTCGAACTCCGGCAGAAAGCGGGCCGTGTCGCCGCAGGAGCCGGTCAGCAGGTCGATGTCGTCGCCGCGGCCGAGCACCAGCTGGAAGTCTTCCACCCACTCGAGTACCAGGCCGTGCAGGTCGTGGATCCCCAGTCCGGGCGCCTTGCCCCGGGCGACCGGCGAGAGCGCGCCCGCGCCGGGATTGGCGTACCAGCTGAACAGCTTGCGGGCGTAGTCATCCGGAGTCACACCCAGCGCCTCGCGTTGGCGTTCGGCGGCGTACTCCCACTGGGTCATGGTCGGAAGCCGACCGCCCAGTTCCCTGCAGTAGGCGCGGGCGGCGTACCAGGACACCCGTGTCACGGGCCGGTCGGGGGCCGCATTGCCTTCGCCCAGGGCGTCGGCTGCGGGCCAGTGCGCCAGGTAACGGTCGTCGCGGAAGATGCCCGGGGCGCGGTCGCGGCGCCATTCGGGATTGGCTGCGACGAATTCGCGGAACTCGGCGTTGGTCACCTGGCGGGCATCGAGCGCGAAGTCGTCGACCCTGCCTGGGCCGCCCGTGTCTTCGCGCACGATCGGCAGCTCCCAGTCGCCGCCGTCGATGAACACGATGTCGGTTTCCTCGGCCAAGGCTGTCATGGACAGACTCAACGCCAGGACAATCAGCATGGTGCGCATGACGGCGGCTCCCTGGTCCGGAAAGTGGATGGCGGCTACTGTTGGCGCGGTCCGGCGATCAGCGTGCCGGCGGCACCGCGCTCGGCGTCGGCGAACTCGTGGTCGACCAGCTTGTAGCTGCCTTCCTCGGGCACGATGAAGTCCATTACCGCACCGTTGCTGGCGCCGAGCAGAACCGTCTGCATGCCGCGCCATTCGTTCTCGACGTTGCCTTCGTACCAGACCCGGTCGAAGATCGCGCCGATGACGTGGAAGCTGGAGGTGTCGCTGGGACCGGCATTGAGCACGTACAGGCGGACCCGCTCACCGGCGTTGGCGCGCAGCGGCTGGTCGTGCAGGGTGTTGATGTGCCCGTTGAAGGTCACGTGGCTGGGATTGCGGGCCATGGCCGCTTCGTGGTCGTAGCGGTAGCCTTCGTTGTACTCGTCCTCGGTCAGGTAGAACTCCGACTGCACCAATACATACTCGCGGTCGACCTGGTCATCGGTGGGAAAACCGTTCTTGGGCGAGACCACGACGGCGCCGTACTGGCCCTGGGCGGTGTGCATCAGCACGCTGGGAGTGCCGCAGTGGTACATGTACACGCCGGGGTAGTTGGCGACCCATTCGAACTCGATGGTCACGCCCGGGGGAATGGTCCGCCACTTGTCGTCGGCGGCCACGGTGCCGCTGTGAAAATCCATCGAATGCGGCATCGCACTGACAGCCGGCTGGTTGTTCTGGATCGGGTTGGCGCGGATCTGGCCGAAGAAGGGACTGCCGCCTGCGACCGGCTCGGTGATCACCACCGGTTCGTCCGAGCGGTTCTTCATGGTGAACACCACGCGGTCGCCTTCGCGCACATGCAGGGTCGGGCCGGGCACGCTGCCGCCGAAGGTCCAGGCATTGTAGAACTTGCCCGGTGCAATCTCGATCTGCTGGGAAATCACGTCCATGCGCACTTCGTGCGTGCGATTGCCGTCGTAGTCGAGTTCGGCCAGGTGGGGCACGGCCGTGAGGTAGTCGCCCACCACCGGCGGGCCGCTGTAGTCTTCGGTGTAGACGCGGGCTTCGGGCAGGCCGAAGATCATGCCGTCGACCATGAATTCGCCGTCGTGGACGAGGCGGTCGTTGGCGGAAACTGAGCCGGCGCCGAAGCTGAGTGCCAGGGCCATGGCGGCGACTGTTGTAGACTTGCTGCGTATCATTTTGCTGCTCCTTTGGCGAGCTGATTTGTACAGTTGAAATACCTAACATGTATTTCGCGTGCATCTTAAAGCTTCACCATGGGCAGCTATTTGAGCGAGGTCAAATTGCCGGTCGATTTTCGATCAGATTTCCATGTTTTCGACGCTGCAGCCGGCGGGGGACTCAGGTGCCCGGAAGGGATGCCGGGGCGTCGTCACACAGGGGCAGGTCCGGTCGCCGCTCGCGCTCGGGTAACTGCCGCCGGATATCGTGCAAGGCAGTGCGCAGCCCCTCTTCCAGCACCGGGTGGTAGAAGGGGAGTTGCAGCGCCTCGATCACGTGCATCTCCTGCTGGATCAGCCAGGCCAGTTCATGGGCCAGGTGCTCGGCGCCGGCGCAGGCCATTTCGGCGCCGATTAGCTGACCGTTCTCCTCGGCATGGATCTGCATCAGGCCGTGTTGGTAGCCCTTGATGATCGCCCGGCCCTGGCGCGAGAAATCGCTTTGCCCGGTGATGGCCCCATCCGGCAGATCACCGCTTCGCCGGCCGGCCCATGCAACCTGCGGTTCGGTAAAGACGATCGCCATTGGCGTGCGTCGGCCGAGACAGTCGGCATCGGGATGCAGGGCGTGCCAGGCTGCCAGTCGGCCTTCGTCGGCGGCTTCGTGCATGAGCGGACGAATACCGTTGATATCGCCGGCGAACCAGACGGGTGCATCGCCGGCCCGCAGGCTGACCGGATCGATCTCGGGCAGGCCGTTTTCGTTGAGAGCCACGCCCAGTGCTTCGAGCCCGAGATCGTCGATGACCGGTCGGCGGCCGATGGCGGCGACGACCGCATCCACTTCGATTTGCTCATCGCCGACCTGTATGGCCACGCCGTCGTCGAGCCTGACCGGTTCGGCGTTCTCGCCCAGGTGCAGATGCAGCGAATCGGACAAGGCCTGCCCGATCACCTCGTTGACGGCGTCGCTGGCTGTTCCGGCCAAGCGGTGGTCACGTCCGAACAGGTGGACTTCGCAGCCGAGCATCGCCAGGGCCTGGCCGAGCTCGCAGCCGATCGCACCGGCACCGATCACGCCGACGCGTCGGGGGAGATCGGCCATCTCGAAAATGGAATCGCTGGTCAGCAGCTGCTCGCCCAGGTCGGGCCAGTTTCCGGGGACCAGGGGCTTGGTGCCGATGGCTGCGACGATGCCGTCAGCGCTGTGGGTTTCACCATTGACCTCGATGCAATCGGGCCCCGTGAAACGCGCCCGCCCATTGATATAGCGCTCGCCCATGCGGTCGACCGCCTTGAGCGGGCCGGCGGTGAAACGATCGCGCAGTTCACGCACACGCGTCATCACGGCCGCGCCGTCAACCTCAGCGGCTTGTCCGGTCAGCAAGCCATTCTCATGCAGCCGACGTGCCTGGTGTATTTCCTTGGCGATCTGCAGCAGGGCCTTGGAGGGCATACAGCCGACCCGTGCACAGGTCGTACCCAGCGGACCGGGGTCGATCATGACAATTTCGTCGGTGAAGTCGCCGGCCTGTTTCCAGGCGCTGAGGCCGGCGGTGCCGGCCCCGAGAATAATCAGTCGATGATGCGGCATGTCGAGCCCTCGAAATGCAGGTCGTGCGATCAGCTTACCGCGTTACTAATGATGCCAGGTGAGGCTGGCCATCACCCAGCGGCCCGGTTCGGCCAGCAGCGGCAGGGTCGGATCGTCCGGGGTGCGGCCGATGACGTTGCCGCTACGCCAGTATTGCCGGTCGGTCAGGTTGAAAAGGCCCAGGCCGATTTCGAGGTCGGGGCGCGGGAACCAGCGTGTCAGCCAGTCGACGGTGAGATAGCCGGGTGCCGAAAACAGCGCCTCGTCTTGCTCGTCTAGGAGCTCGCGCTGGCCTCGTACGGCGGTTGCGACCAGACGCGTCTCGAGCGTGGCCGAAGCCGACAGCCAGGACAGCTCGCCGATCGCTGCCGGCGGCGAGATTCCGGGCAGGTTGCGGCCGGTGTCGCGATCCTGTCCGCGCGACCACTCGCCGGACAGTTCCGCCGTGAAGCCGCCGCCTAAATGCTGCTGCAGCCTGAGTTCGCCGCCCTCGATGCGTACACGGTCGCGATTGATCGACTGGAACAGGAGGAATCCGCTGGCCGGGTCGAAGCCCAGCGGCGCACGGGTCTGGATGAAGTTGCGGTAGTCATTGCGATACAGCGTGACTTCGGCCCGGGACGCCGTACCACGCCAGCGCAGGCCAGCTTCCACGGTGCGACCTTTCTCGGGTTCGAGGTCCGGATTGGCAATGGCCTTTACCCGGAACTGCGGCAACTCCAGCCCGATATTGACATCGCCGAACGGCGGGGCCCGAAGGCCGCGCGCATATTGCGCGAAGAATTCCGTCGAATCGCCCATCGGCCAGACCAGTCCCAGCTTGGGGAGCCAGCTGCTGTTGCTCAGCTCAGTCGTGTCCGCATCGGGGAAGGATGCTTCGAACAGAGGATCGTCGAGCAGCGACAGGTCATAGAATTCATAGCGAATGCCCGGGCTGAGCGTGGGCCCGCCCGGCCAGAGCCGGATTTCGTCGTGCAGGTAAATGCCGAGCTCGTCCACACGAGTGCTCGGGAAATCGCGCAGCGGCAGAGTTTCGCCGATGATGGTCTTGGTGGTTTCGCCGGTGGTGAGGTTGGTCTGCAATCCGTCTCGCTTTTCCCGGACTTCCGAACGGCTGAATTCGAAGCCGTAACCCAGCCGGTGCGCTAGACCCAGCGCCCGGAACCCGGACTCCAGGTCGGTGCCCAGTCCCGTCGTTTCCTGCTGGAACTCGAAGCGCCGGAAAACCTCGACCGGCGTGGGCGCACTGGGTCGCCGATCGTCGGTTTCCTGGACCACGTCGGTCAACTGGTGCCACAGCCGCCAGTGGCCGCGGCTGACCGGACCGAACGCGGCCAGGTCCTGATCGAGCAGTACTCGCCACTGGTGCCGGCGGTCGTTACCGAGCAGTTTCTCGGTGAATGCGAGCCGGCCGCTGCCGATCATGGCGCGAATATCGGCGTCCCGGGTTTCCCGCATACCATCGAGAGTCAGCCGGACCCGTCCCAGCCCGGTTTCCAGGCCGCTTCGGAGAAGGATTGCATGATGGTCACGTTCGAGCCTGTCCAGCGGTGTCGCTTCGGGACGATCGGCCACTTCGGTTTCCGAGCCGTGCTGCGCGGCGCCGGCAATCAGAAAATCGAAATCGCCCTTGCGGAATGCCCGGGCAGCCATCAGACGCGCCCGGTCGCTGTCGGTGGCGGCGCGTAGGCCGACACGTGTGCCGTGCCGACCGCTGTCGATAATGTCGTCGGCGTCCAGGGTCGAGATCGCGACCACGCCGCCCAGCGCTTTCGAGCCGTACAGCGTCGAGGCCGGGCCGCGCAGGATTTCCACGCGCTGGGTCAGACCCAGTTCGAGTAACCCGCGCCCGGTATCGGCAAAGCTGCCAACGCTGAACTGGTCGGCCACTGGCACGTTATCGATCACGACAGCGGCGCGGTTGCCGCCGATGCCGCGAATGCGGAAGCCGTTGAAGCCAAACCGCGTTCCGCCGCCGTCGATTGCGACTCCGGGTTCGTAGCGCACCAGGTCGGCGGCGTCTACCACCATATCGCGAGCCAGGCGTTCCTCGTCGATGACCGTGACGGTACCCGCCACCTCGGAAACCTGCCTGGGCTGGCGGTGGGCGACAACCGTGATGCGATCGATCTCGCGGTCACTTTCCTGCTCATCGCCCTCATCGACAGCTTGGGCGCCGAGCGTGGAAGACAACATCATGGTGAGGCAAATCAGGCTGTTTCTATACATGTATTGGGGGCTCAATGAAGAGCGCCCCGGAATTCCGGGGCGCTGTTAAGCTTTAGAGTTGAACTTCCGCGCCCGATCAGTAGATCTCGTTGCGGGTGTTGTAATTGTTGAACTTGCCGGTGGGCGTGATGATTTTCTCGCCCTTGATCACGTGCTTGAGTTCACGCGTCTTGTCGTCGACGATGACGATGGCCGATTCCTCTTCCATCCCCGACCAGACCGAGAACCAGACTTCGTCTCCGGCCTTGTTGTACTCGGGCTGGACGACGCGCTTCGGTCCGGGACCGAGATCGGCCCATTCGGCGATCGGCAGGACTTCATAGCCGGCATCCAGGTCGTTGATGTCGAACACCGCGATGGTCTGGGCTTTTTCCTCGTCCGGGTGTAGCGGGGTGTCGACCCACAGGTTGGTCGATTCCGGGTGCGTCTTGACGAACAGCGATCCGCCGCCCTGGCCCTGGAGGACTTGCACGGCCTTGAAGGCCTGGTCCGGGTGATTGTCCGGATCGGTACCGATCAGGGTGACGTCGGCATTGCCCAGCGCACTGGTGACCCACACCGGTCCGTACTCGGGATGAACGAAGTTGGCGCCGCGGCCCGGATGCGGAATGCGCTCGACATCGACCAGGGCTTCCAGTTCACGATCCTTGGCGTCGACCACTGCAATCTTGTCGGACTCGTTGGCTGCGGTCAGGAAGTAGCGTCCGCTGGCGTCCCAGCCACCATCGTGCAGGAAGGGTGCTGCACCGATCGTGGTGACCTGCAGGCTGTCGATGTTCTCGTAGTTGACCAGCAGGATCTGGCCAGTTTCCTTGACGTTGACGATGAACTCCGGGTGCTGGTGCGAACCGACGATGGCGGCCACGCGCGGCTCCGGATGATATTCCTGCGTATCGACGGTCATACCGCGGGTCGACACGATTTTCTTCGGCTCGAGCGTCTGGCCATCCATCAGCACGTAGTGCGGAGGCCAGTAGGCCCCGGCGATGGCGATCTTGTCTTCGTAACCCTTGTAACGGGAGTTCTCGACCGAGCGGGCTTCCATGCCGATCTTGATTTCGGCAACCACCTGCGGCGGATCCATGTAGAGGTCGATCAGGTCAACCTTGGCGTCGCGTCCAATGGTGGCGAAGTAGCGGCCCGAGCTCGAGGCGCGCGAGATGTGCACGGCGTAGCCGGTCGGTACGTAGCTGACCACTTCCTTGCTGTCACCGTCGATGATGGCCACTTCCCCGGCATCTCGCAGGGTCACTGCGAAGAAATTGTCGACGTCGTAGTCGTGCTGGGGTGACTCCGGCCGGTCTTCCGGCGCCACGTGGACGGTCCAGGAATCCATCATCTCCGGCATGCCCCATTCCGGCGGCTGCGGCGGATCGTGTTGCAGGAAGCGCGCCAGCATGTCGATTTCCGCGTCGGTGAGCTCGCCCGACGTGCCCCAGTTGGGCATGCCTGCCGGCGAGCCGAAGTTGATCAGCGCCTTGAGGTAATCGGTGCCCTTTTCCTGGGTGATGTCGGTGGTCAGCGGCTTGCCGGTCGCGCCCTTCCTGAGTACGCCGTGACAGCCGGCGCAGCGTTCGAAGTAGATCTGTTGCGAGCGCTCGAACTCGACCTCGGTCATGCTCGGCGCGCCGGGGGAGACCACCTGCTTGCCGCCCTCAACGGGCGAGGGTGCGCCGCGGTAAGCCATTTCACCTTCGGAAGCCCCGGGATGGCGTTCGCCCTCGGCCCGGTCGGTCAGTCCGAGTTCGGCCCGCTTGTCGGCGACCTGATCGGTGCTGATGGTGGCCTCGTCGTTGCCCCAGGAGTTCATCACGAAGGTGACGACATTGGCGACATCCTGGTCGCTGAGGTAGCTCATCGGCGGCATCACGCCGTCGTAGGTCACGCCGCCGACATCGATCTTGCCCGAGCGCCCGGAAAGTACGTTCTCGATGACCATGTCGGCATTGCCTTCGAGATTCGGGTTGCCGGCCAGCGGCGGAAAGGCGCCCGGCAGACCGGAGCCATCGGCCTGATGGCAGGCCTGGCAGTGCGTCTTGTAGGCCTTTTCACCGGCTTCCATGTCGCCCGCTGCGGCCTTGGCAACCTCGGCGGAATGCACTTCGGTGTCCTTTTGCGCGGACGATGATTGCGAGGTATCGGCTCCGCACGCCGTGGTCACTGCCAGGGACAGGCCTATCGCCCCGAGCCAGTGAATGGTGTATAGCGGTCTTTTCATGGTGTCTGCCCTCCAGTTGGGTTTATTGGCGCTTGGCCTGACGGCATATTAGGTGCGCCAAAAATACACCTATTGAGCCAGATCAAAAACGCAGCTTCTTGCGCATTGCTGCTGATCGGTAACCCAAGCCCCCTATCACCATACTGCCACAATAGCGATTCTCGCGAACCAGACTTGACACATCGAAGCCCGTTCCCGATAATGCCCGGCTTCACAAAGCGCCCGTAGCTCAGCTGGATAGAGTACCTGGCTACGAACCAGGCGGTCGGAGGTTCGAATCCTTCCGGGCGCGCCAAACAGAGAAGAGGCCCTGTCCCCGGACGGGGCTTTTTCGTATCCGGAGTTCCGATTCGAACCTCCGACCAATAGACA
>NZ_JAAIVI010000021.1:272906-275030 GCF_011008905.1 Wenzhouxiangella sp. XN201 | reverse complement strand
CCGACATCGCCGCTCGAGTTGCCGTCATTGCACGAAATTCCGGTCAGCTTCCAGTTCGCCGGCACGGTCTCGGTCGAGCTGTAGTTGCCGGGCACCAGGTTGCCAACCGTGATCTGCTGGCCATCGGAAATTTCGCCCGCCGCGTTACCGGTGAAGGTGAACGCATCGGGCGAGCCGTCGGGCAGGGTCTGTTTCTCGACAACGATCGTGCCGCGCTGGGTGTTGGTGAACACACAGCGCACCGCTTCATCGGCGGCGACGTTAAAGGTCGCGGTCGCCGTGCCGGTATTTCCGGTGCTGTCGCTGTCGTCACAGACGATCGAGGTCAGATCCCAGCCGGCCGGCAGGGTCTCGGTTGAGGTGTAGGTGCCCGGATCGACCAGCACCGTGATGCTGTTGCCGTCAGTGAGTGAGCCGGCGACATCGCCGGTGAAATCGAACGCCTGCAGGCTGCCTTCGGGCAGGGTCTGTTTCTCGACGGTGATCGAGCCCCGCTGGGTGTTGGTGAACACGCAGGTCACGGTCTCGCCGGCGTCGAGCACGAAGTTTGCCGTGGCCGTTGTGAGATCGCCGGTGCTGTCGGCATCGTTGCACACGATGTCGGTCAGCTTCCAGCCTTCCGGAACCGTCTCGGTTGAACTGTAGTTGCCCGGCGCCAGATTGTCGACGATGATTTGCCCATCATCGATCAGGTTGCCGGCGGCATCGCCGGTGAAGGCAAAGCTTTGCAGGCTGCCTGGCGGATTGGTCTTCTTCTCGACGATAATGGTGCCTGGTTCCTCCGCGCATGCATCGGGAACGGTAATTGTGTTGTTGGCAGTGGTGACCGTCGAGCCAAATGCCAGAGCCCTGCCCTCGAGCGTTGCCGAATCTCCCAGCGTAATGCTGAGTCCGGCAGCCGTACCCCGAAACACCGTTCCGACAAAAGCGGCATTGGCGCCGATGGTTGTACCACCCCCGGGCGTCCAGAAGACATTGTCCGTGCAGACGCCATCAGCTGCGATCACACTGGAACCGGCCGCCGGACTCAGCGCACCGGCCGGCCTGAAAATGAATACCCCATCACCGCTCAGGGTTACCGTCGTATCCGCGGTGATGGTCATTGCACCGGAACTCGAGTAGCAGCCGGGCGGGAACTCTCCGGCCGGCCCACCACCGATACTGATTTGATCCAGCGCGACGGCGGCACCGATATCAGTACAGGCCTGCACGTCGAGGTAGGCCCGGGCGGCATTCTGGTCCGTTCCCGTTTCAGGCGGACATGGAACAAAGATTGTCCCGGTTACAGTCGGATTGACTGCAGGCGGAGTCGTGTAACAGACATCGCCATCCACAGTCGTCCCGGCGGTATTGGTGAAGGTTTCGGAAACGATTCCGAATGGGCTGGTCGACCCAAGGTCCGGCGCAGTCTGGGACAATGCGGGGATGACCATCAATAGCAGCACCACTGCGGCGCTCGGCCTGACAATGCGCGACGCTCTCCGCTGAAACGAGCCCCCTCCCGGTGGAGATGACCCGATGATCCCCGCAAGCGGGCCTCGGGAATTCTTCTTTTTCAAGACTCTCTCCCTGTTGGGTATCCAACAGAGGAATGAGCACCAAGGCTAATCCAGAGTTTTTCACGACTCTGTGCGATGTCGCACATTACATTGGCTCACTGAGCCTTGATGCAATGACGATGCCGCTGATCGAAGTATTGGACTCCGCCACGCCAATAAAAGAACCCTGACCGCGCGAGCGGCCAGGGTCTTCACTCCGGAACTGCAACAACTATCTTCGATTCAGATCAAGATGCCGTAGGAATACTGCAGCCATGACCATCATTATCAAGACAAACAGTGCAATCCCGCCCTGTGAAAAAATCGGCACACTCCGCGACTCCACCTGCTGCGAATTGATAAATGTGCAGGTGACGCTCTCGCCAGCCCCAAGATCGATGGCATTGACCGGCGAGCCGTCGTCGCAAGTAGCGCTGTCAAGTTGCCAGCCGTCCGGCACGTTTTCGCTGACCGCGTAAACGCCGGGTGTGCGTGTCTCCACGACGAACTCGCCGTGCATCAGGCTGAAGTTGCCCAGATCACCGCTGAAGCCGAAAGAGTCGCCCGTATCAGAAGGGTTGGCCTG
>NZ_JAAIVI010000021.1:98662-272856 GCF_011008905.1 Wenzhouxiangella sp. XN201 | reverse complement strand
TTGTCGACCACGATCTGCTCGCCATCGCTCAGACTGCCGAGGGCATCGCCGGTAAATGCAAAGCTTTCAGGGCTACCTTGCGGGTTGGTCTGCTTTTCGACAATGATGGTTCCGGTGCCGGGTTCCGAGCATTCTTGTGGCACGGCAATGGCATTGTTGGCGGTGGTGACGGTCGAACCGTACGCCAGGGCCCGACCGTCAAGCGATGCCGAGTCCCCCAGTGTAATGCTGAGGCCTGCGGCCGTACCCCGAAACACGGTTCCGACAAAGGCGGCATTGGCGCCAATCGTCGTACCGCCGGTGGGCGTCCAGAAGACGGAGTCCGAACAGGCCCCGTCGGCGGTTACGACACTCGAATTGGCTGCCGGATCAAGCGCACCATCGGGCCTGAAGATGTAAACACCTTCGCCGCTCAGGGTGACCGTAGTACCTGTGGTAATGCTCATTGCACCGGTACTCGAGTAACAGCCGGGCGGGAACTCTCCCGGCGGCCCGCCGCCGATGCTGATCTCGTCCAGCGCTACGGCGGCACCGATCGAAGTACATGACTGTGCATCCAGCTCGGCCCGGGCGGCACTCTGATCCGTGCCGACCACAGCCGGGCATGGCGTCTCTTCGGTTCCGACAATGGTCGGATCGACGGCAGGATCGATCGTGTAACAGACGTCACCCGTTATAGCGGTCCCGGCTGTCGTATTGGTAAAGGTTTCAGAGGTGATCGCAAAGGAGCTGGTCGACCCAAGGTCGGGTGCAGTCTGTGCCAACACCGGGACGGTAAGCAATAACAACGCCGCGCCCGCGCTCGCTCTGAGAATGAAGGATATCTGCCGGCAAGAAGCGTCTGGGGCGACTGGCGTGGCAAACCGCGACGTGGAGGCTCGGAAACTGTTCATCATCAAAATTCCCTCATGGCGTTTCTGAATCGGCATACATGTAAATGACAAGACTAGCTTCAGGCCAGCCATATCTCTGTGCGGTACCGCACATTCCCGCCAGCAAGCCCTTGATCGACTCAGTACACACGCGACGGGAGCATCGGAAGCCATCATTGTTCGCTGCCGAACAGACAAGCCATTCCGTGAGGGTCATTTTGTGATTGCTCAGAATGCTTCTCAAGGATCCAGAGATGACGACATACACAATGAATGGTCACAGGCACTCAACGCGGCAGATCCAACCGGAGATTCTCATGGGGATCGTGGGGAATCAGGTCGCGCAGTTCACGCGAGCACGATGGCGAGCAGGAGCACGGCCGGAGCAATTCAGTTGCCTTGAAAGTGCAGATCCCCAGATTCAACTTCAGACTGCCCTGGCGCAGATCGATAACCTTCTTCAAAAGAACACCAAACTGCTGGAGACCGTACTTCTGCTAGGCCAGGCGCTGAATGATGCCCATTCGTTGATCCACACGGACAAATCCATCAGCCAATCGGATCAAGCCAAGTTGCGACTGTCGCATGACCTTCACGGTTGCATGAAGCAACTGCGCGGAGAACCGCACTCAAAAGCGCTGGAGTAAATGGCCGAGCTGGCAGATTGCCGGCGAGAGACTCGGCTTTGACCAAGGAGCAAGACAATGCGCAATATGACCCTTCCCAACCTCACCCGCCGCCTCTACCTGGGCGCGGGCGTGGCAGCACTGATGCTGACGGCCAGCTGTGCCGTCGCCCCACCTGCACCAACCGCAGCCCTGTCGGCAGCACAGCAGGCCATCACCAACGCCGAACGCTCCGACGCCCAGCATTACGCGGGTGTCGAGCTCAACGATGCGCGCCGGCGCCTGCAGTTGGCCGAGAGTGCCGTACGCAGAGAGAACATGATCGAAGCTGAACGACTCGCCGAGGAGGCAAAGATTGCCGCTGAACTTGCGTCCGCGGCGACGGAAACATCCAAGGCGCTGCAATCAAACCAGGAACTGAGCCGAGGCGTTCAGGCCCTGATCGATGAAGTGCGCCGCACGGGAGGCCAGAGATGAAACTCTTCACCACAATATCAATCACGCGCGCAGGTTCTGCGGCAATGCTGTTGAGCTCGCTGCTATTTCTCGCCGCCTGCGCAACGATGCCAACGAGCCCCCCGGGGGCAGCCGAGGCCCGCGGCAAGCTAAGCGCGCTACAGGCCGACCCGAACCTGGCCCCGCGCGCACCACTGGAGTTGCACGAGGCCGAAGCCGCGGTTCGACTTGCCGAGCGTCCGCTGCCATCAGACGAGTCCAGTCTGGGCGATCACCGCGTCTACATGGCCGAACGCATGATTGACATCGCCAGGGCCAAGGCGACTGCGCGTTATGCCGCGGACCAGCGCGAAGCTCTGGTTGAGGAACGCGAACAGGCCAGGCTGATGGCCCGTACCCGCGAGGCCGAACTCGCCCGTGCCGACGCTGATCGCGCTCGCAATGAAGCCTATCTTGCACGCAGTGATGCCAGCAGGGCCCAGGATGCGGCCTCGAAGGCCCGCTACGCGGAAATACAAGCCATGGCCGAAGCCGATGCCGCACGTCGTGCTGCCAGTTCAGCACGAATGTCAGAGGCACGAGCTTCCGCCGGCGCCGATGAAGCGCGCCGCGACGCCGAGTCGGCTCGTTCCCTGGAAGCCCGGGCTGCAGCAGATGCCGATGCAGCGCGAGCCGAAGCCGAATCAGCGCGACGTTCCGAGGCACAGGCGAGGATGGATGCCGACGCCCAGGCGGCTGATCTGCGACGACAGATCAGCGAACTGCAGGCAGAGATAACCGACCGTGGCCTGGTATTGACGCTAGGTGACCTGTTGTTCGCCACCGACCGGGCCGTCCTGGAACCTGGCGCCGATCGGCACCTGTCCCAGCTGGTAGACTTTCTCAAGCGTTATCCTGACCGGCGCGTCGAAATCGAGGGGCATACCGACAATGTCGGTGCCAGTTCCTACAACCTGGGCTTGTCGCAACGCCGGGCCGAGTCCGTCATGAACTATCTGACTGAGCGTGGAATCGATCCAAACCGGCTAACGGCTCTTGGTCTCGGGCAGGAGCGGCCCATCGCCAGCAATCAAACGGCAGCGGGCCGGCAACAGAATCGCCGGGTCGAGATCATCATCGAGAATCCGCAGGACTCGCTGGCAAGTGACTATTAGGTAGGAGTGCCCGCTCAAGCCCTCCTCCAATTGCGAGGAGGGCCGAAGCGGACGGTATCAAGGAAGGTAAGATTGGGTCAGGGTCGATGCTGGGCGGACTCTACCCGACCCGGCGTCCGCTAAGCAGCTGGAAAACAACTACGATGACTGCCAGTACCAGCAGAATGTGAATCAATCCCCCCATCGTGGTTCCGGAGACGAAACCGAGAAGCCAAAGCACGGCAAGGACAACGGCAATCGTAAATAGCATGATCTTCATTCCTTCGGTGCCATCACCGAGTGAGGGGGTGATCCAAAGCATGCGCCTCCGACCCGCGACTATCTGTGCGCTATCGCACACTCGACTTGCTACCAGCACTTATGAAGGAGTGCTGCCGTTGTGATCCGATTATTAATCGGAATAGCGGGACATGCAAAACAGTGCCCTAGCGTGAGCTCAAGATACGACTGAGGAGATAGCCACCGGCGAGCGCGAGCCGACAGAATCGTCTCCAGGAAGTGATCCCCATTCTGAGGGGGAGGCAGTCTTCTCGTCTGTGCGTTGCAACACGCTCGGCTTCAAGTCTTCGATGCTGGTGAAGAGGAGCTCATGTCAGGACGATTGGCGATGCCAGAAATGTGCAATCGTAGGCTTTACACTCACTCCGTGCACCAGAATCGACAGGGCTACCGTTACCAGGACCAGGTGGAGCAATTCCAGCGCCAGTTCTTCCGGGAGACCATGCTGGATGGCATACATCAAGTAGTACATCGAACCGATACCGCGCACGCCGAACCAGCCCGCAAGGTGGCGAACCCGCATGGGTGCCCTGCTTCCCAGAAGTCCCAGGTACACGCTCAGCGGGCGGGCAATGATAAACAGGAACCCGGCAAAGACGACCGCTCGCCAACTCCAGGAATTCCAGAAGAGCGAACCACCAATCAGCAGAACCAGCACGATCTCCGCAATTCTTTCCAAATGCTCATTGAACATCAGGGAACTTTCGCTGACATGCATATGAGTCTCTGTGCGAGACTTTACCTTCGAGCCTGGTGTTGTGACGCCTGCTGGAAACGCTTGAGTACCCCTGGCCAGTCTCAGTTCGGTATGGCGCAAGGCGACCGCCGCACTGAAGACACCGAGGAATCCCCACGCATCCACCAGCAGACAAATACCGTAAGCGAGTGCAATCAGCCCCAGGCCGAGAAAGCTTTCAAGAAATACGGTGTCTTCGAACTTGGTACGCAGCCGGTAAATGAGCCAGCCTGCAGCGCAGCCCATCGCGATGCCGATACCGATGCCAGCGCCGCTGGCCCAGAGCACGTCCATGAGCAACCACCGGCCGCCAGAATCGCCGAGGTCGTGCAGCCCAAGCAAGCCGAGACCCAGCATGACAAACGGAAAGGCGCTGCCGTCGTTGATTCCGGCCTCACAGGTCAGGGAAAAGCGAAGATGGTCGGGATCATCGGCATGACGTACCTGGACCTCCGTTGCCAGAACAGGGTCGGTCGGCGCAACCACTGCCCCCAGCAGCACGGCAGCCCCAAGCGGCAAACTGAGCCAGTAGTACCCAAACACTGTCACCAGGCCCACGGTGATCGCCATCGAGATGACCGCGAGTTGCAAGGGGGTGCGCCAACGTCTGAAGGTTACCGGGGAAGGCATCTTTACACCGGCGCAATACAACGAAACAAGCACCGCGATTTCTGTCAAGATCTCGAGTAAGGCTGATTCTTTCAGCGGATTGAAATGGAACAGGCCGAAACCCATCGGCCCGACAATGCATCCGACAAGCAGATAGAGAATGGCGGAAGTCGTCGGTACGCTTCTGAGATTTGAGTATGTAAACCCCACTAGCAGCAGCAACAACCCAATCATTATGAACCAGGTGGCAGTCGTCATTGGTTACTCTTCCGATAAGATCAAAGCACCGGCGCTAACAGATTCGCTCCCCGGGAAGCAAGGCGAAACCAAAGAGACATATCTGCAACTGCATCGTCTTCCATTTCGCGTGAATTGGCGAAATCGACCTCGAACATCTTCCCGACCTCGATGGCGAATTCCGGGTCGGCAACCAGCGCGGTCAACTCAAAGTTCAGGCGGAACGATCGGTTGTCCATGTTCGCCGTGCTGATAGCAGCCCCTCGGTCGTCGATCAGGAATACTTTAGCGTGCATCAGCCCCGGCTGGTAGCGGAAAATCCGGACACCGGCGGCAGTCAGGGCATCCATGTACCTGTGCGCGGCCAGGCCAACCAGGCGACTGTCCGTGTGTTCGGGCAGCAACAGACGCACGTCCACCCCGCCCAGCGCGGCCAACTTCAAGGCTCCGACAACGCCTTCGTCGGGGACAAAATAGGGGCTGGATATCCAGATCCGCTGCTCGGCCATGTGGATGAATTGCTGCACCATCAGGCTGGCGGTTTCAAACTCGTCGGCGGGTCCAGAGGGAATGACCAGTATTGGCACCCCGGCATCGCCTGCCGGGTGCGGTTGCCAGGAGACAACAGGCAAATCCTCTGTGACCCAGCGCCAGTCTTCGAGAAATGACAGTTGCAGGTTCAACACCGCCGGCCCTTCTATTCGCACCTGTGCGTCCCGCCAGCCCGCAGATTCGTATTCGTCCCCAATATTCATGCCTCCCACCCAACCGACCTTTCCGTCAGCGACGACGAGCTTTCGGTGGTTACGAAAATTCAGCTGCAAGCGGTCGAGCCAGCTATCGTGTTGAAGAAACGAACGAATTTCGACGCCAGCATCGATGAGCTCATCTATGTACGACCGACTCAGATCGAGGCTTCCTATGCTGTCGAACAATACGTAGATCCGCACGCCCTCTTGCGCTTTCCGGATCAGCTTCTGTTGCAGCTCCCGACCTCTTTGGTCGTCACTCAAGATATAGAACTGCACCAGCAGGTAGTCCTCGGCGGCATCGATGCCGTCGAAGATGCTTTCGAAGATTGCTTTTCCGTCGATCAGCAACTCGGCCCGGTTTCTGTCGACGAACGGTATGTGCGCCAGTTGTTCGACCGCACGTAGCCCGGGCTCATGCTCACTCCATTCGGCCCGAAATGGTTCCAGTTCTGACAGGTGGGATTCCAGCGACTGGTTCAGAGAAGACACGCGCCGACGTCTTATCTGAACATAGTCATCAATTCCGTTCCGCCCGAACAGCCAGTAAGCAGGTACTGCCACGTAAGGAATCGCGTTGAGTGAGACAACCCAGGCGACGGTCCCCGGCGCCGTGCGCACACCCATCAGTGCGTGCAATGACGTAGCAAAGCCGATCAGGTGTGCGAACAGCACGATCGCGGAAACCGTAACCAGTCGTCTAAATTTGCCACGCCAGTTCATGAAGCACCATTGCATGAACGACTCCCAAGCCTCTGTACGCTATCGAACGTATGGTGTGGAATGGGTCTTCGCTGCAGCCAATTTTTCTGCGCGCTGAACCCGAAACCCCATTATTCGGGACCGTGGAGCGGCGGCTGTTCAGAGCAACGGCAGGAGTACATGACCAATCGGTTCCCAAGCTTCACACGGATGGTCATGCAGAGTGCGGAGGACGGGGAAATCATGGCTTTAAGGAAATCAACGATTCACTCGGCCATGAAGCGGGAGATCGCTTACTGATCGACGTGGCGGAGCGCCTGACTGATTGTGTTCGGGAGGACAATACGGTCGCCCGCCTGGGCGGCGATGAGTTTACCGTGATCCTGACCAGCACCAGGACCGAAAAAGATGTGGAGCTCGTGGGCCAGAAGATCATCGATGCTGTCGTGCTGCCCTTCCAATTCTCAGACCAGCCCATCCATGTTTCCATCAGTATCGGGATCGCCCTCTATCCCCGGGATGGTTTCTCACGTCTAGCGCCACCTGCCGGCAAAGTAACCTTCAGTAGTAACCCCGGTACCACTTGACGAAGTTCGCTACCCCCTCCTCTACATCGACCCTGGGCTTGTAGTCGATCGCCTTTGCCAGGCTCGTGACATCCGACTCGGTGCCGGGGACGTCGCCGGGCTGCATGGGCAGCATGGTCATTTCGGCCTTTCTCCCAAGACATTCCTCCAATACTTCAATATAGCGCAACAGCTCAACGCTGGTTTCGTTACCAACATTGTAGATTCGATACCGGGCGACTCCACTTGTTGCGGCGTTTGGCGCCTGGCTACTCCAGTCGGGATCGATCCGCGGGGGCCTTTCCAGGACGCGAATCACGCCTTCGACAATATCGTCGATATAGGTAAAACTACGACGGTGTTTGCCGTGATTGAATACCCGAATCGGCTCACCAGCCAGAATTGCTTTGGTAAACAGAAATAGCGCCATATCCGGTCGACCCCAGGGACCGTAGACGGTAAAGAATCGAAGCCCGGTGCTGGGAATATCGTAGAGATGGGAATAGGAATGCGCCATCAGCTCATTGGCCTTTTTTGTGGCGGCATAGAGCGTCAACGGATGTTCGGTACTGTCACCTTCGTTGAATGGCATGTTGGTGTTGGCGCCGTAAACCGAACTGGTCGAGGCGAATACAAGGTGTTCAACCGGGTAGTGCCGGCACCCTTCCAGAATATGTAACGTGCCGGTTACGTTGGAGCTGATATAGACGTGTGGATTCTCAGCGGCGTAGCGCACCCCCGCTTGTGCGGCCAGGTGAATAACACGTGCGGGGCGATGGGTGGCGAAGCAATCTTCGACTGACTCGCGATCAGCCAGGCTGGCAGTAATATGGGTATAGGCGGGATGGTTTTCAAAGCGGGACAGCCGCGCCTTCTTGAGGCTGACATCGTAGTAGTCGTTGAGATCGTCAAATCCAACAACCCTGTGGCCATCTTTGAGCAGTCTTAGTGCGACATGGGAGCCGATAAAGCCGGCAGTTCCGGTAACGAGTATAGGCTGCATTCGACTGTTTTACCTGGGTAACTTTCCAGAGGGATGGTTGGCATTCTACACCGATGATCAATGGAAATGACCTCATCGTTCCGGTTGGTCCGGATAGGTGGGCACCCGGACCTTCCATGCTCGGCGCGTTATCTGATTACCTTGCGTAGAATGAATCGATCCTCGCTCGCCAGGCGGCGTCAGCCATATTCGGCCAATCATCCTTGCCGAAGCCCGGCGCTTTTCTCAAGTACTCAGTATCCATGTCGAGCCTGAACCCCCGGCTCTCCCCGTCCCGCTTTAATGCTTTCCAGGGAACAGCGAAGAGGCGACTACTCATGGCCAGAAAGTCAGCCGACTCCAGGATGGCATATCGTATCTTCCCTTCAGTGATATCAAACATAAGGTCCTGAATCTTGCCAAGACTTTCACCCTGCAGGTTGCGGACTTGTTCACCCGTTATGGTGGCGGCACTTGTCAAGGTGGCCCCGGCCTGCATGGCGTCAGCGGTGTCGTAGCCGTTATTCGATTGTGTCGTTGCGTAGTTCATCTCGATTCCTTCCTGATCTTCCCCTTGGCCTCGTTCACGCGACCTTCGACCTCATTGTTGTTCATGAGTTGATCTTCAGATGATCTCTCGGACTGGGTTTTTTTCATCTTCCAGGCACGCGCTTATACACGGGCTGAAACCATTACAATGGTTGACTTTCGAGGATTTGTCTGTGCGTTCTCTAACATAATCGCGGGTCACTTCTATCCGGCAAGATTGCGAAATAGGGCACCCCTGTCAAATGCCTACGTGCATAATTGATCTGATGCACCCTTCATGGCCAGCGAAGGAAAGATGAGCGACAATCACGGGTTCTGGACCGGACTTCGGCAGCGGTTGCACCAGGCACTGAGCGCGCCGAAGGTCGATGCCGGACAACTTGCAAAGGCGCTGAATAAGGCTGCCGAACGCGAGCCGGCCCCGGTCGTCTGGTTGCTGGGGCTAGCTCAATCGGGAAAGACGTCCATTGTTCGCGCCCTGACGGGCAGTTCGCGCGCGGCAATCGGCAACGGTTTCCGACCCTGTACCCGCACGGCCAGCATCTACGACTTTCCTCAGGAAGTACCCGTGGTGCGCTTTCTCGATACCCGCGGCCTGGGTGAAGTGGGTTACGACCCGACCGAGGATATCGCCCTGTGCGAGGATCAAGCCCATTTGCTGATCGTCGTGGTCCGGGCTGCCGAACCCCGACCCCAATCGGTCCTGGATGTCTTGAGAAAGGTCCGCAAGCGCCACCCGGACTGGCCTGTCGTCATTGCCCAGACCTGCCTGCACCATGGATATGATGATGACCAGGCAGTGCATGTCCTGCCCTATCCGTATTGCGAAGACAATTGGCAGGCCATCGTACCGGAGGGCCTGAGCCGTCTGCTGATTTCCCAGCGCGAGTTCTTTGCCGGCCTGCCGGGCAAGGGCCCTTTGTTGTGGGTCCCGATTGATTTCACCCTGCCGGAAGACGGCTTCGAGCCAACCGATTACGGGCTCGACGCTTTGTGGAACGCGATCGAGGAAGCCGCGTCACTCGGCCTGGAAGCACGCTTGCGCGCCGATTCCGAGATCAGTGATCTCTACAGCCGTGCCGCCCATCCCCACATTGTCGGATTCAGCCTGGCTGCCGGCACCGTCGGCGCCCTGCCAGTCGTTGACCTGGCCCTGGTGCCGACATTGCAGGCCGGGCTGCTGCACCGCCTGGCCGGTCTTTACAAGCAGCGCTGGACGGCACGCAGCAGCGCCGAATTCCTGGGCCTGCTGGGGTCCGGATTTGCAGCCGCCTACGGCGCACGTCTAGCCGGACGAAGCCTGGTCAAGCTGATCCCGGTCTGGGGCCAAACCGCCGGGGCGGTCTTGGGTGCCACTGCCAGCGGCGCCATCACATTCGCCCTGGGCAAGGCCGCCTGCGCTTATCTTGGTCGCAAGCTGGAAGGCCACGCCATCGACGCTACGGCAATACGGCAAGCCTATCGGGACGGTCTGAACCAGGGCCGGAAACTGCTTCGTCAGCAGCAAGCCCGGAAGGGGCAGCCATGAAGGACCTGGTCAAGGAGTTCGGCTGGCTGCGGGTGATTGCCCTGGGCATCACGGTACTGCCGCTGATCGTGCTTCCCGTCTTTGCCACTTTGTGGATGTGGGAAGCGGGACTGTTACTCTGGTGGCTGCTGGCGGCCGCGCTCGCTTCAGGTGTCGGCCTGGCGATCAGCCGGATCGCCGTGGTGCGCGAGCAGCACGCGCTGCCGCAATCCACGACCCGGGCCGGTGCGCACTGGACCGCTGAAGCCGATGCCTGCTGGGTCAGAATCGAGCAGCTGGCTTCGGAAGCCACCGTGGACGAATGGCCGCTCAACGAAGGCGCCACCCTGATACGCCTGGCGCGGCATGTATTGCTCACGGTGGCCGGTCATTTTCATCCACACAGATCCCAGCCGCTGCTGGAAATGACCCTGCCGCATACCCTGACCATCATCGAGCGGGCTGCCCGGGAACTGCGCGACGAGGTCGTCAGCAACATCCCGTTCAGCCACCGCCTGACCCTGGGAACCATGGCTCGGGCGAATAGCCTGCGTGCACTGCTCAAGCGGCACGAAGGCTGGTACCGCGCTGCGCGGGCCATATTCGCGCCGCAATCGGCCGCGGTGGCCGAGCTGCGCCGCGCGGTCGGCAGCCAATTGCTCGACCACGGCTCGGAACGGGTTCAGACCTGGCTGCTGCGTGAGTACATTCGCAAGCTCGGCTACCACGCCATCGACCTTTACGGTGGCCTGGCACGACTGGAAGATCAAATGCGACTGGACGCACCGGATAAGCGCCTGGCTGCAGGCGCGGTGAACGAGGACGATGCGCATGAACCGTTACGCGTACTGCTGCTGGGTCGTACCAATGCCGGCAAGTCCAGCCTGATCAACGCACTGTTCGGTGAAGTGACAGCTGCTGTCGACCTGCTGCCCGATACCACCACCGAGATTGTCGGCTATCGGCTCGAACGCGACGACGAGATCCAGGGATTGATCTTCGACACGCCGGGATTCGACGGCGCGCTGTTCGGCAGCCGGGTGCTGGAAAAGACGGCCATCGACGCCGACCTGATTCTCTGGGTAAGCGCTGCCCATCGTCCGGATCGCGACGAGGAGCGCCAGCGCCTGGACCAATTGCGCGCCATGCTGGCAGACCCCAAGCGTCGATCGCCGCCGCTGCTGGTGGTGATGACCCATATCGACCGACTGCGCCCGGTGCGCGAATGGAATCCGCCTTATTTACTCGATCCACCGGCCGACACCAAGGCCAACCAGATTGCCGCGGCGCTGACTGCCGTGGCCCGGGATCTTGATGTCGATGTTGACCGGGTCATTCCCGTGTGCCTGGCTGAAGGCAAGACCTACAACGTCGACGACGCCCTCAATGCCGCTATGCTCAGGCAACAGGACGCGGCCAACCAGGTTCGGCTGCTGCGCTGTCTGCGTGCCCGCAAGCACGAGGAGAACTGGGATCTGCTATGGCGCCAGTTGGGTAATGCCGGGCGTGTCCTGCTCAGGAATCCCTGATACGAATGCGCACGCCCCAGGCTGTCGAACTGAACGGCCTGGACTTTCGCGACTGATTACGTTGATGGTTGCTTTCAGTCGCGGATCGGCGCTCGCGGCGGCACAATCAGGGTCTCCAACGAGGCCTGTGGTCCGAACTGTGCGTGGGATGAACCACGACGGCAATATGGAGAATGCGAACAGACCGCGGCGCCGAAGGCGCGCGCTACCCCATCGGCCCAGTGGTCGTCGGCCCAATTCGGGTCGCCGTAGTAGTGACCAATCGCATGCGCCATCTCGTGCGCCATGACATAGTAAAAGCGCCCGTGTAGCCAGGGCTCAGGCCACTGACCCGAGTAGATGCGGTCATGATTGATACTGATGTAGGGTCCTTCCCCTTCGGGGCAGGAACGATAGGGGCAGGTAATGCCCCAGTGGCGTGATTGCATGTTGCGCAATCCTTTGCCATCGCAAAGCTTGCGCCATTGACCGCCCTGCCACCAGGGCGCCAGCCAGGCCTGGGCATGGTCCGGGCCGAAGTGATCCTGGGTGAACTCCCAGACTGCGTTGACCGCCGCCCAGCAGCGCTGATAGGGCAGATCGCCGGGAAAGCGCTCGGCCGCAAGGGTCAGATTCTGTTCCAGATAGGGGCGGGCCGGGTAGTCAAATCCGGCATGGGCTGCCGAAGCTGTCCAGGCCAGGACTGCCAGCAGAACACCAACTCTCGACCAAACGCTCCTGATACCGTTTCCCCCGAGATTTCCCGAGCCAGACATCTGGCAGCATCGTCCGCCGCGGCGAGTGCCGGCGTCAAGGATTTTCCGGGTTGGATTGACGGAACTGGAATGCGGGTCACGAAACCCGGTGAATTTATGGCGGTCATTCGCTCTTGTCGCGCAGGGACTGTTCGATTTCCTTTGTTTCGGTAATGTCGACCAGGGTAATCACGACCCCGTCGATCACGTCATCCAGGCGGCGATAGGGCATGACGCGAACGGCAAACCAGCGCCCATCCGATGATTTTATCTGCTTGTCTTTCGGCTTCAGACTACGCAGGGTTTCGGCGGAATCGCGCTGCAGGTCCGGGTACTCGAGACTGGTCGTCAAGTCGCTCAAGGGGCGGCCGACATCACTTTCGCGCAGATTGATGATGTCCGCGGCACGTTCGGTGTAGCGGCGCACGTTCAGGTCCCGGTCCAGGAACAGAATCGCGATTTCAATGCTGTTGAGGACATTCTGCATGTCACTCTGGGCCAGCATGAGATCATCCAGCCTGGTCTGCATTTCACTGTTGATGGTTTGCAGCTCCTCGTTCATGGACTGCAATTCTTCTTTCGAGGTGGTCAGCTCTTCATTGGTCGATTGCAGCTCTTCATTGGTCGACTGCAGTTCCTCTTGCGCTGCTTCGGCTTCTTCACGGTGGCGCTGGGACTCCTCGCGCAGAGCCTGGATCTCGTCCTGATGGCGTTGGGCATCGGCCCGCGTGGCTTTCGATCCCTTGCCTTTTCCGGCTTCCGTCGACCTGGGCCTATCCGGTGCATCGCGAAACACGACGATCGTCAGTCCGCGCAGGCTAGCCGGCTCCTGCAAGGCCTGAACGGTCAGGTCTACCCGTTGCGAACCACGGTTGGTGCCGACTTCAATGTCATGCAGATTGACCGAGGTCGTTTCAGCGGCGGCCTTCTTGATGGCCTGCGCCAGGGGCGCTCTCAATTCCTCGCGGGCCATGGCGTAAATGTTCCAGTTGGCCTTGCCCGCCGCCGGTTCCAGGTACTTCCCGGTACGGCCACTGATATAGACGATATCAGCATCTTGGTTCAAGACCACCGCAGCCGGTGCATAAACCTGCAGCAAAACGCGGTCGGCTGCGGCTTGCAGGCTTTGGCTGGATTGATCGGCCGGGGACGGTTCGGGCTTTTTCACGTCGCGCTCCTTGGCTTTTTTTGAAAGCGGAGGATAGGAATTGAGCAGGAAATCAGGCCCCCTGCCCACGGCGCGATCCTGGCGCTGGAAAAGCCGCAGCCTGGACTCCAGGGGGAGAAACAGGTGGCCCAGCCGGCCAACGGATTCGGAACTCCCAAGCAACAGCAGGCCACTGGGGCGCAGACTGTAATGGAACAAGGGTAGCAAGCTTCGTTGCAGCTGTGGATCGAAATAGATCAGCAGGTTGCGGCAGGAAATCAAATCGATCTTGGTAAAGGGTGGGTCCAGGATCACATCATGTCGCGCAAACAGGATCCGATCACGGATCGACTGGTTGACTCGGTAGTGATTGTCTTGCTTGCTGAAGAACCGGGCCAGGCGTCGTTCACCAACGCTTGACTCGATGCTGAGCGGATACTCTCCGCGGCGCGCATGTGCAATCGCATCCTGACTGAGGTCGGTGGCAAAGATCTGCAATCTGAAATCGCCTGACTGGCGATCCATGGCTTCGACCAGGGTCATGGCCAGAGAGTAGGCCTCTTCGCCGGTCGAGCAACCGACACACCACACGCGCAGTTCAGGCTCCGTCTCCTCCCTGCTCAGGAGTTCCGGTATCGCAGTCTCGGTCAGGTGTGCCCAGACTTCGGGATCCCGGAAGAAATCGGTCACACCAATCAGTACTTCATTGAACAGCAGATCCACTTCTTGCGGGTTGTCGTCGAGCAGGCGGGCGTACTCGGCTAGTTCGCTCAAACCGTGAATGGCCAGCCGGCGCTGCATGCGGCGGTTCAGGGTGCTGGCGCGGTATTGCGAAAAATCGTGTCTTGTTCGCTCCTGTAGCAGCCCGATGATGGACTGCATGGCATCCTGCCCTGATTTTGATCCGGTCTCATCCGGGGCGATTTCGGCCGGACCCCTGACCTGTCGGAGGTAGCCCATTATTCGGTCCGGCAGGGCCTCGGGCGTGTCCACGATGTCATCGCATCCGGCGGCGATTGCACTCTTGGGCATCGAATCGAACTGGGCCGATTCCGGTTCCTGCACGGCCGTCAGGCCGCCGACCGCCCTGACCGCCTGCATGCCGAGGGTACCGTCCGAACCCATACCGGACAGAACAACGGCAATGGCATCTCTCCCGCGGGCACTTGCCAGTGACGAAAACAACACATTGATCGGTAGTCGCAAGCCCCTCGGTTCAGTTGGTCTGGCCAGTTTCAGACGATCCTTGACCACGCGGATCTCGGTGTTTGGCGGGATGACATAAACGCAGTTGGGCTTGATCAATTCATCCTGGCGCGCCTCATGCACCCCCAGCGAGGTGACGCGCTGCAGCAACTCCGATAGTTGGGTTTCCTCAGACGGTGACAGATGCTGGACGACCACAAACGCCAGGCCACTATCGGCCGGCACATTCCTCATGAAGTCTTCCAGGGCCGCCAACCCGCCGGCTGAGGCGCCGATGCCGACGATGCCGGTGGCGGGCTGGTCAGCCACTACAGGAGCACCAATCCATGGGATCAGCCTGGCTGGGTGGGGGCTTCCGGAAACACCAGCGCCAGAATGGCATCCTCGCCCGGGGCCATGCCGGTTGACAGGCCAAGCCGGCGGGAGTCCAGCGCCTCTACCTGGACAACCTTGGTCTCATCCCCAGTTTCTGCGTTTTCCAGTGCGGCGAGAGCCGCACACCTGCTTTCCGGACTCAGCAGACTGGTCAGCATATGGTCCTTGAGCTGACCCACCTCCAGTCCGAACACCTTGCTTGCAGCCCGGTTGGCCCGAAGAATTCGGCTATCCCGCCCGAGCACCAGGTAGCCAGCCGGCGCATGATCAAACAGCACCTGGAAATGCGCGAGCTGCAGGGCCAGTTCGTGTTCGTTCTCTGCCAGTTGGGCATGCTGCAGGTCCAGCTCCACCTGATGGGTCTGTAATTCATGCAGCAGCTTGAGGGCATCGGCGGAACTTTCGGGGTTGCTGGCCAGGCGGTAGAGTAATGACAGCGTTTCGGCCTCGAGCGCCCATCCTGCGGTCGCTGGCGCCGTGCCGCTTCGCAGTCGCCCTTCGGCATCGGCGCGTAAATGCTCAGGCCCGTTCCGCTTGCTGGTTGTCATGCTTAAACCCCTAGGGTAGAGATTATTATTTCATTCTACCCCATGGGCCGTCAGGCTTATTGTCAGGCGGGATCAGCGTGCTTGAACAACCCGTTTGACCGGGGTCCCGGCCGGAATGGTTACATTGGGGCCGGAAAGCTGATTGATCAGCACAAGGCGCTCCATGTCAATCACCGACGGATACTGGGCGTCGAATTCGTCCAGCGTCATGGCCCGGGGTGTGCGAACGATGGAAATGCGCTCGGGTTGTTTTGCCAGCGCCCGGCGGTCGGTCAGCCTGGCGAAGCTGCCGATGGTCTGCTGGAAGGCCGATTCATAGCGGCTGAACTTGTCCGCGGGGGTATAGGCCAGCAAGCGGTAGACTCGATTCTCGTGGGCAATGAAAGCGGCCCGGCCGCCAAGTTCACCATTTGCGGTTTGGGCCTGGAAACGGCCGCTTACGGCGCTGAGCCCATTGATCGACCGTGAATCCACGTTGCTCGACGCCAGGCCTTCCTGGGCGAAGAATTCCTCGGCCGCTTCGGACGGGGAGCCCGCGGCCAACGTCAACTGCACTACCGCATCCTGGTCGGGACTGCCCGCCAATACCACCTGCGCCAGATTCTGGGTTTGCCAGCCCTGGGGAAACGTGATCCGGAATTCCAATTCCGGATGCATGAATCGGTTTTCCTCGAAGTATCCCTGGCGTGGGTTTACTCCGAAAACCATGCCGTCGATTCGACCCACGTATTCGTCCTCGCCGACACGCGTGCCACCCAGCGGCTGGTCCAGATTGTCCAGCCGCTTTTCGATGCGCTGGATTCTTTCAGCCGGGGCGGGATGGCTGGCCAGCCAATTGGGCATGGGGCTGGCGCCGGCGAGTTGACTGGCATCCTGCAGTGATGCGAATACATTGGGCATCTCGCGCACGTCGTAACCGTTGTCGAGCGCGTACCCAAAGCCGAGATCGTCGGCCTGGCGTTCGGCATCGCGCCCGTAACTCAGGAACAGCAGCTGCAGCCCGCTGGCAGCGGCTTCGCTGAACTCGGCAATCTCCGGACTGAGGATGCTGCCCACGCCCAGCCCGATCTGGGCCACCTGGGAACGGGTGATCATGGCAACCGAGTGGCGTGCGGTCACATGCCCGATCTCATGACCCAGCACGCTGGCCAGCTCGGCCTCGTTGCCCATCAGGCCCATCAGGCCGCGGGTAACGAAGATGTAGCCGCCGGGAAAAGCGAATGCATTGGGCGTCGGATCATCGATAACGCCGAACGACCATGGCAGCTCCGGACGCTCCGAGTCCACAGCCATCGTCATTCCGAGTGCCTGCACGTAGTTCTGCAAAGCCGCATCGTCGACCAGGCCGATGGATTGCCGAACGCTCTCGGCGCCCTGTGCGCCCATGGCGATTTCCTGGTCTTCACTGACCAGGACGAATTCACGATCGCCGCTGACCGGATTGACAGCGCAGCCCTGCAACAGCATGAATGCAGCCGCCAGGGCAACAAGCACCGGGGGAGTCTGGCTGAATGGAGTTTTCATGATGCAGTGACCTCAGGCGGTGATGGGAGTTTGACGCCCCAAGCCTGAGCCAATCCCGATCTGACTTCGGTACGCTAGCGCACAGAAGCGCCCCAATCCTGTTGCAGACTACTGAGGCGACGGGCCTGAACCTTCAGGCGCTGGTCCAGTTCGCGGAAGCGGGCCCTGAAGGCGTGCTTCTGCCATTGCTCCCTCAGAGCCGCGGTGCCGGCCTGGACGCGCTCGGCCTGAACAGCCTGCCATTGGCTGACGGTGTCCATGAACTGCTGGTACTCACGCTCGATGGTCCCAGCCCAGGATTCCGCGGCATCGCTCGAGGCCAGTTGACTCTCGAGTTCGCGGAACTGCTTCTGCACGCGGGCCCGCCGGATCTTGAAGGTTGGAGTGCGCTTGAGCCTGTCGGCCAATCCAACAGAGGAACAAGCCGCGATCAGCCACTTGCCGGGGTCGAAATGCCACCAGCGAGTGCCATTGCGGTAGTCGGCCTGGAAGGTATGGTGAAAGTTATGATAGCCCTCACCCCAGGTCAATAGCGCCAGCCAGCCGTTGTCACGCGAACTGTTTTCGTTGCTGTAGTGGCGCTTGCCCCAACTGTGGGCCAGCGAATTGATGAAGAAGGTGCAATGCTGGCTGAACACCAGTCGAACGGCACCGGCCAGCAGCACCATACCGACCAGGTCCCCGACCAGCAGGCCCAACATGACCGGGACGCCCAGGTTGAGCAGCCAGGTCAGCGTCCAATAATGGCGATGCTGCCACTTGACAAGCGGGTCACGCTCGAGATCCCAGACCTGCTCGAAATCGACTTCGCTCGAGGGCCAGTGACGCAACATCCAGCCGATGTGGGCGTGCCAGAAGCTGGTTCGAATCGAGTGTGGGTCTCGCTCGACATCATCGACAAAGCGGTGGTGGACCCGATGACGCGCACACCAGACCAGCACGGAATTCTGCAGGGAAAAGGTACCGAAAATGAGGAAGAACAGCTTGAGCGGCCACGCCGCCTCGTAACTGCGGTGAGACCAAAGACGATGGTAGCCGGCGGTGATGGACAGCCCGCTGAACAGCCAGATCAGGCCGGCAGCCAGCCATGACCAGGCACTGAAGCCGACCAGTATGCCCCACAGCGGCGCCACCACCAGGGCCAGCACATGGACGGCGGCAAAGTAGATCACGTTGGGAGTGGCCAGTTGTGGTTTGTGCGCATTCATAAACTCAATCTCCTGACATTGGTCAGGTCTTCGGGGTTGATGGATGGTCAATCATCCTTGTATTGAATCATCGCCCCGCCAGGTTGCGAGCGTCAGTATGCTGGGTCACGTTGACGGAATCTTCCGGATGAGATTCGGCATTGGGCCGCTCCATGCCGGCTTCATAGAAGCAGTAGCCGTGGCCACCGTCGAACTTGGCGTGATACATCGCCGCATCGGCCCTGTGCACCAATGCTTCCAGATCGGCGCCATTTTCAGGATACAGACTGATCCCGATACTCAACTCCAGACCAATCAGGTGACCCTGAACCTGAATCGGCTTGGCTGCAGCTGCCCGAATATTCACAGCGACTGTGGCGGCATCTTCCAGCCGGTTGATTTCGCTGAGCATCACGACGAACTCGTCGCCGCCGTAGCGACAAACCAGATCCGTGTTTCGCACGCAGGAGATGAGTATTCGGGACAGGTTTCGCAATAACCTGTCGCCTGCCTTGTGTCCCAGGCTGTCGTTTATCTGTTTGAAATTGTCGAGGTCGATGAACAGCAGGCCTACTTGGTTCTCGTGGCGCCGAGCGAGATTGATGGCCTGTTTGAAGTGCTCGGCAAATGAAACCCGGTTGCACAAGCCGGTCAAGGCATCATGGCGTGCCAGGTGGGCCATCTTTGCGGTGCTCTCCCGAGACATCTTGCGGTCACGGAAGATCACGACCGCGCCGGTAAGTCGGCCCTCTGCGTCAAGTATGGGTGCGGCAGAGTCCTCAATGGCCAGCTCGCTGCCATCAGGCCGCAGAAGCAGGCAGTTTTCCGGAATCTCCACGATATCCAGGCTTTCCATGGCCCGTTCGGCCGGATTGCGTGCGGGTTCGCCAGTGTCCGCATCGACCACCTTGAAAACCTGGCTGAATGCCTCGCCGAATGCCCCTTCCCGAGCCCAGCCTGTGAGATCCTCTGCTACCGCGTTGAGGTAAGTTACCCGCCCCTTGGCATCGGTGCTGATGACCGCATCGCCGATGCTCTCCAGTGTGACCCGCGCTCGTTCTCGCTCCTGTGAAAGTGCTTCCTGAGCAGCCTTGACAGCCTGCTCCGAAGCTTTGATCGTGCTGATGTCTTCAATGGTATGGATAAAGCCCCGAGCCGCCTGCTTCGGTGCCAGGCTGGCAATACTGTGCCGTGCCCAGATGTGTTCTCCAGAACGGGTAATCATGCGCACTTCGAGGGTCAGTGGACCCTGCCCGCCACCGCTGTCCTGCCAGCGCTCTAGCGTAATCTCTCGATCCCGCTCATCGATGACCTGGCACCAATGGGTGCCAAGCAGTTCTGAAGCTGAAGCCCCAAACAGATTCTGGAAGGCGGGATTGCTGTGTGTGATCTCACCGTCGATATTGGTGACCAGGATGCCAAGTGGCAGAGCATCGAGCAATGCACTTTCCGGTTCGGTATATACAGCGCCTGAATCGGCACCATTGGAGCTACTACTGGACTGCGTATCGTCGGACTCCTGGCAGACGCTACCGCCCTCATTCTCCCACTGGCCCAGAGTCTGGAAACGGCGTCGGCGATGACGATATTCGTGACGACTGGACTTGTGATCAGACATGAATCTCTCTCGCAAAACTGTTGCCGACTGTCATATCATCGTATTGACAGACTGGCCTGCCTTCGGTGCGTTTGCGCACACTCCGTCCGCTTTTAATTATGTGGGAAAGGCGGGTCCCGTTAATGTGCGGTACCGCACAGAAGACGCTTCCGGGCATGGGCAGACCTTTTGTCTCAACACCCCCGAAGCGATCTCGGAAAGACCTGAGCCCCTCCGATCAAGAGAATCTGGCGGTAGTAGGCCACGCAACAAGCATGGGCGCACAAGCGCCCATGTTTCATTTCGTCACTACGATCCTAATCAGTCAATGACAAAACTGACCCGCATGATCACGCGGTAATTGGTGATCTTGCCACTGTCGATGGTCAGCTTCTGTTCGGATATCCAGGCGCCTCTTACATTCTTGACGGTACGCTCGGCGCGCTTGATGCCGGCTTCGATAGCATCCTGAAAGCTGGTAGAAGAATCGCTCGAAATTTCAATAATCTTTGCAATGGTCATGGGATTTTCCTTAAAAAAAGGCCGGGCGATCGACGTGCAATCGCCCGGCAAGGCCTGGAGCGTCTAGAAGAGCCTGTTGTTCAGGCATTCGGCTTCTTGAATCGCCGACGCATGGTCAGAGTCGCACCACCGAGCAGCGAAAGCAGTCCACCCAGCGCGATGATCGGCAAGGGACCTGCAGTTGCCGGCAGCCTGGCCGGTCGCTGGGTCCTTTCAGGCTCAGCCTGCGCCATACGCGGCGATTCGGTAGCTTCAGGGTCTTCAGTCGGGACGATATCAACCAGCTGGTCGTCCGTTGCACCCGGCTCAGTCGTAAAGCCGTACACGCCTTCCGGTACGTAGAAGTTCAACATCTGGCCGCGGCGCAGGTCAGAAAAACGCGTGGGCTCGCCGTCGAGCAGAACACGCTGGTTGGGGCCAGGCTTCAGGCTCACGCTGCCCAATGACCGACCGCGATCGTTCTTGAAGTTCGAGACGATTGTTCCATCGCGGTTCAAGCGCTGGAATTCAGCCTCGAAGCGGGCCCACTTCTCACCATCGACAACGACGGCTTCGTGGCAGGCATTGGAGACCCAAGGGTAGTCCCGCAGAATGTCGCGATGCCAGTCGACTTCCTCGCAACTCACGCGGTCCGTTTGCGGTTTCGGCATATCCGATGCAAGCTTCTGTTCCTGGGCCATTATGCTTCCGGTCCATGTCAGACCCAGCAGCAATGCTGCCGATGTCATGACGAATGCGTTCAAGCGGGTATTCATGGTGTTTCTCCTGAGTTTCGAGCGGTGGGAGCAGCATCCGTAGAGAATGCCTTCCCGGGTTTTTCAACGGCGGTGGCCTGCACGATGTAACGTTGCGGGGCGTTGCCGATGAAATAAAAGGGGTAACAGGTGACCAGCGTTACAGTGGGCACCGTAGTGTCGTCCAGAACAGTCACATCTTCCGGATCGACGATGGCGATTCTGGAGACTCGATATTCGCCATGGCCGGAGAGACTTTCCAGCTCGATGGTGTCGCCAACCTGGATGTCCTTGAGGGGACGAAAGTATTGATCACGATGGGCGGCAATCGCCATATTGCCGCCAGTGTTGGGTGCGGCCGTACCTCCGATCCAGCCTGCGCCACGGCTCAGGTTCAGCTCACTCAGATCCGCGTAGACCGGCACCTCCAGCCCCACTTTGGCAATGCGCAATACCGCAACCGGCAAGGAGGCGATATCAACGGCCGGGGCCGTTTCGGGTACGGCTTCCTGGCGAACTGAAGACACCGCGGTCTGGCCCGGCAAGGGGAGATCTTCCAGGCGGTGGCCGACCGTTGTTTCCGCTGCTTCCGCTCGCGCCTGGGTAAACAATTCAATTCCCTGCTGGCGTTGAGTCTCCAGGCCGGAAGTGGTCAGAAAGTAGATCACGATCAACGCAATGCCCACGACCCAACACGCAAGCTCCACGATCATCCGCCCCGAGCCTTTGGCCATCGGTGTGGTGCCGCTCGGTAGACGGGATTTTCGGGAGATGGACGGGTCGCACCAATTCATTGCGGGGCATTCCTTTGCAATTTGCAGCAGACGCCCATCTTGAAGCCGCAATCAGTGGCAGTCTGTTCGCCAGCGCACCAATAATTGCTGCAGTCGGAGGACCCCTGCGAGCGTCGCAGGCGTCAGGTGCTGGCAGGGAAAGCCGGGACTGACCCGGTTCAGGCGAACAGTTCGCCGCTGCTCTTCGTGCGCTGCTCGTACTGCTGGGCATCGACCACGGCGATGGCGGTCATGTTGACCACGCGGCGGACGGTGGCCGATGGGGTCAGCACGTGAGCAGGGCGGCCGATGCCCATCAGCATCGGGCCGATGGTCACGCCCTTGCCGATCACGCGCGCCATGGAGAAGGCGATATGAGCGGCGTCCTGGTTGGGCATGATCAGCAGGTTGGCCTCGCGCCGCAATCTGGAATTGGGGAAAATGCGTTCCCGGATGGCAGGCATCAGGGCCGCGTCGGCACGCATCTCGCCCTCGACCTCGAGCTCGGGGGCTTGCTCGCGCAGCATGTTGAAGACCTGACGCATCTTCGAGGCCGAAGGATTGACGTGGCTGCCGAAGTTGGAATGCGAACACAGCGCGATGCGCGGTGTAATGCCGAACATCTGCAGCCGTTCGGCTGCCATCAGCGTCAGCTCGACCAATTGCTCGGCGCTGGGGTCGGGATTGACGTGGGTATCGCAGACAAACCACACGCCGTTCTCATTGGTCATGGCCGACAGTGCCCCGAGGGTCTTGTGATCCTCGCGCGTGCCGAAGACCTCGGTGATGTACTGCAACTTCTTCTGGTAGCGGCCGACCACGCCGCAGATCATCGCGTCGGCCTCATTGCGGTGCACCATGACCGCGGCAATCACGGCTGTACGCGTACGCACGATGGCCTTGGCCGAATCCGGCGTGACCCCGCGTCGCTGGGCGATCTCGTGAAAGGTCTGCCAGTATTCCTTGAAGCGCGGATCGGATTCCGGGTTGACCAGTTCGAAATCTTCGCCGGGTTTGAGACGCAGTCCGGCACGCTCGATGCGCATGTCGACCACCTTGGGGCGGCCGATCAGAATCGGCCTGGCCAGGCCGTCATCCACAACGCTCTGCACCGCCCGCAGTACCGTTTCCTCCTCGCCCTCGGCGAAGACCACGCGCTTGGGATCCTTGCGCGCGGCGTCGAATACCGGCTTCATCAGCAAGCCGGTGCGGAAAACGTGCTGGTAGAGTCTTTCGGTGTAGGCGTCGAGGTCCTCGATCGGCCGCGCGGCCACACCGGAATCCATCGCAGCCTTCGCCACCGCCGGGGCCAGCTGCACCAGCAGTCTCGGGTCGAAGGGCTGCGGGATCAGGTATTCCGGTCCGAACTTGGGGGCCTGGCCGCCATAGGCCTGGGCGGCCACGTCGGAGGCCTCCATCTGCGCCAGCTCGGCGATGGCATTGACACACGCCATCTTCATCTCATCGTTGATGGCGGTGGCCCCGACGTCCAGCGCCCCGCGGAAGATGTAGGGGAAACACAGGACGTTGTTGACCTGGTTGGGGAAGTCCGAACGTCCGGTCGCGATCAGGGCGTCGGGACGTGCCTTGCGCGCCAGGTCGGGCATGATCTCCGGCACGGGATTGGCCAGGGCCAGGATGATGGGCCTGTCGGCCATCCGCTTGACCATGTCGGGCGTGAGCACGCCCGGCGCCGACACGCCCAGGAAGACGTCGGCGCCCTCGATCACTTCGCCCAGAGTGCGGGCATCGGTTTCGGCCGCGTAGGTGGCCTTGCGGTCATCCATGTAGGAATCGCGGCCGACATAGATCACGCCTTCGCGGTCGCAGACAACGATGTTCTCGCGCTTGACGCCCATGGTCACCAACAGGTCCAGGCAGGCCATGCCGGCGGCACCCGCGCCGGAGGCGACCAGGCGGATGTCTTCCATCTTCTTCTCGACCAGCTGCAGGCCGTTGACCAGGGCGGCCGCGGCAATAATGGCCGTGCCGTGCTGATCGTCGTGGAAGACCGGGATGTTCATCCGTTCCTTGAGCGCTTCCTCGACCTTGAAGCACTCCGGCGCCTTGATGTCCTCGAGATTGATGCCGCCGAAGGTCGGTTCCAGGCTGGCGATGATCTCGATCAGCTTGTCGGGATCGTGCTCGTCGATCTCGATGTCGAAGACATTGATGTCGGCGAACTTCTTGAACAGCACGCCCTTGCCTTCCATCACCGGCTTGGAGGCCGCCGCCCCGATGTCGCCCAGGCCGAGCACGGCCGTGCCGTTGGAAATGACCGCCACCAGGTTGCCGCGTGCGGTGTAGTCCAGCGCCTTGAGCGGATCCTTGGCAATTTCCTCGCTGGCAGCCGCCACGCCCGGCGAGTAGGCCAGGGCCAGATCCTTGGCCGTGGTCAGCGCCTTGGTCGGCACCACCTTGATCTTGCCGGGCGGATACTGCCGATGGTATTCGAGGGCTTCTTCGCGGAACTTGTCTTTGTCGGTCATTGGAGAGCTGACTACTTTTAAACCGCAGATGAACGCAGATTAACGCAGATGGATCAAGGAAAATTGTCTTTTACGGCTGGAGTGATCGCCCATTCAGCCCTTCAGACTATTTCTATCTGAGTTCATCCGCGTTCATCTGCGGTAAAAAATCATAGAACCAATCGCCCGCTCGAGCGATCGGGAACGGATAGCTTCAGCCTTCTTCGTCTTCACTCCACTCCCCCAACGCTGCCAGGCCATTCATCCTGGCACGATGAGCAAGGATCTTCTGGGCCTTTTCGCGATTGCCCTTGGGATCGGCAGCCCAGGTCTTGAGGGCTTCCTGTTGCAGGGCGCGGCCGTAGGAGAACGACAGCGGCCAGGGCAGATCGCCCATCTTGTTCATCGCATCGAGATGCGTCGTGGCTTCCACATCGCCCTGCCCGCCGGACAGGAACACGATGCCGGCCGTCGCCGCAGGGACCGCATTGAGCAGGCAGTCGATGGTCGCTTCGGCCACTTCCTCGGTGCTGGCCCGGCCGGACGCCTCGGAGCCGGAAATGACCATCGAGGCCTTCAGTATCGTTCCCTCGAGCAGCACGTTCTGCTCGTAGAGCTGGGTGAACAAGGCCTTCAGGGTCGCCTCGGTGACGTCGTAGGAAGTATCCAGGTCGTGGTCACCGTCCATCAGCACCTCCGGCTCGACGATCGGCACGATGCCGGCTTCCTGGCATAGGGCGGCGTAGCGGGCCAGGGCGTGGGCGTTGGCATCCAGGCAGGCGCGCGAGGGAATGTCGTCGCCGATGGTGATCACGGCGCGCCACTTGGCGAACTTCGCGCCCAGCTCGGCGTATTCGGCCAGGCGTTCGCGCAGGCCGTCGAGGCCCTCGGTGACCTTCTCGCCCTCGAAACCGGCCAGCGCCTTGGCGCCTTTGTCGACCTTGATGCCGGGCAGGATGCCGGCCTCTTTCATTACGTCGACCAGGCGCTTGCCGTCAGGCGTGGACTGACGCAGGGTTTCGTCGAAAAGAATCGCACCGGAAATATGCTCACCCAGCCCCGGCGCGGTCAGCAGCATGGACCGGTAGTCGAGGCGAGTCTCCTCGGTCGACTCCACGCCGACGCCGTCGAAACGCTTCTTGATCGTGCCGGTGGATTCATCGATGGCCAGGATGCCCTTGCCGGGCGCCACCATGGCCTGGGCGGTTTCAACGAGCTGTTCGAGTTTGTCGGTCATGTCGGGTCCCTGCTACGCGGTTGGAACGTGAATGAGAAATCAGTCCGCTATTGTAGCCAGCCACGGCGCCGACTTCATCCGGGAATGGAATCTGTCGTCCCGGAAGCTGCGCAGCAGCTATCCGGGACCTCGCACTTCTCGGCTGGCTATGAGTTGGGCCGTGCCGACCCACAAGGTGCGAGGTCCCGGCTCATGGGCCGGGACGACAGGGGGTTGCGGTATTCCTCCTCGCAGTGAATTCGGTGGTTTCTGCTTTTCATTCCACAGTCAGGATTTTCATGGTGTTGGTCCCGCCCATCACGCCCTGCTCGTCGCCCAGGGTCATCAGCACGCGATCGCCGGCCTCGACCAGGCCGGCGCGCCGGGCACGTTCGAGTGCTGCGCGGGCCTGACTGGGCGTGGGCGAGTTCTCGGGCACGAACAGCAGCGGACGCACGTGCTGGAACAGGCGCATTCGGCGCAGGCTGGCGCGATTGGGAGAGAGTGCGATGATCGGCACCGGCGAGCGCACGCGGCTGAGCCACTGAGCGGTCGAGCCCGACTCGGTCAGGGCGATGATGGCTTTCACTGGCAGATTGTGGACCGTGACCATCGTGGCCATCGCAACTGCCTGGTCGATGCGCTCGGCGCGCACGTTGATCTTGCCCATCGGTACGTGCGCCTCGACGTGGCGCTCGGCACCCTTGCACACCCGCCGCATGGCCTCGATTACAGTCACGGGATGACGGCCCACGGCGGTTTCGGCCGAAAGCATGACCGCGTCGGTACCGTCGATTACGGCATTGGCCACATCCAGCACCTCGGCCCGGGTCGGAATGGGTGATTCGACCATCGACTGCATCATCTGGGTGGCGGTGATCACCGGCCGGTTGGCCGCCAGCGAAGCCGAGATGATGCGCTTCTGCAGGCCCGGCAGCTCGGCATCGCCGATTTCCACGCCCAGGTCGCCGCGGGCGACCAGCACGGCATCGGACGCCTCGATGATCGCCTCAAGATTCTCGATCGCCTCGGCACGCTCGATCTTGGCCACCAGGCCGGCATGCCCACCGGCGGCTTCGAGCAGTTCGCGGGCGCGCTGCATGTCCTCGGCCCCGCGCGGGAAGGACACGGCCAGGTAATCGACCTGCCATTCCGCGGCGCGCTCGATATCGCGTGCATCGGCCTCGGAAATGCCCGGCACCGACAGGCCACCGCCGCGCAGGTTCAGACCCTTGCGGTCGGACAGCTTGCCGCTGGTCAGCACCGTGCAGTGAATCGTGTCGCCCTCGACCCGCTCCACCCGCAGGGCCATCAGCCCGTCGTCGAGCAACAACTCGGACCCGGGTTCGACATCATCGACCAGGCCCAGGTAGGCCACACCAACGCCGCTCTCGTCGCCAGCCGGTGGATTCTCGCGCGCCCACAGCGCAAAGGCGTCACCGGCCTTGAGCTGGACCGAGCTTTCCCGAAAGCGGTCGATACGGATCTTCGGCCCAGCCAGGTCAGCCAGCACGGCCACGTCGGTGTCGAGTTCGCGGGCCGCCGCTCGCACCATCTTGATCCGCCGGGCGTGGGTCTCGGCGTCGCCGTGCGAGAAATTGATGCGCACGACATCGCAGCCGGCGGTCAGCAGGCGCTCGAGTACGTCCGGCTCGTCGGTGGCCGGCCCCAGGGTGGCAACGATCTTGGTTCTTCGAGTCATGCTGCCTAGTGTAGCGCTGCTGCTATGACATTCTTATCGTTCTTTCTCACCGGCTCGAGCACTAGCCCGGATCAGTCACTGCACGAGTGATTCTGGAGACATGTCAATCACCCGACTTGCGAAACTTGAGGGTCATGCGGTTCGACTCGCCGATCGCCTCGTACTGGTCCCGCAGGGCTTGGGCGTTCTCCGCATCGTCGGGCACGTTGAGCGACGGGGGCAGCCGCCAGACGACCTCGTCGATGCTCGGCCGATCGTTGGGGTTGCTGTTGATGTCGCTCTCATCGACCAGTTCGAAGCCGGCGGCCTCGGCGCGCTCGACGACGAATGACTTCTTGAGATAGCCGGCACTGCCGTCGGCCCAGTCATCGGGCATGTCATCGCGCGCTTCGTGCTGGACAACGCCGAAGGTACCGCCGGGCTTGAGGACCGCATAGGCATCCGCCAGCGCCTGGTCGAGATAGTCGTCGACGCCGGCGTTCTGGAAACGCGCGAGGTTGTGAAGCAGGCGAATGTAGACCACAACATCGGCCGTCCCGGCAAGCTCCGCCGGCAGCGAGCCCAAGTTGAACGTCGATACCGACGCACAGTCTTCCTCGCACCAGTCCTCAGCTTCTTCGGGGAAGGTCTCCGGCCATTGCCGCATCTGTTCGATGAAATCCTCGCTCCCGAAGGGGAAATGCGGCCACACGTCCAATGCATAATTGGCGCCGATGAGCTGGCCGTCGGATCCGAGATACGGCAGAAGGATGCGCGTGTACCAGCCACCGCCAGGCAGGCCTTCGACCACGGTCATGCCGGGCTCAATGCCGAAGAACTCGAGTGTCTCGCGCGGATGGCGAGCGTCGTAGCGCGCCTTGACCTCTTCGGGCTGGGCCTCGAGTGCCTGATCCAGGCGCTGAGCTGAACGATCCGCAGGGGTGTCCAGGGAATCTTCGGGCGCCTCCGCGGAATCCATCTCGGCGCCAGATTCGGTTGCGGTCTGAGCGGCGGTATCATCCTCACCACCAGAGACATCTTCCGACTCGGAGCGACAGCCGAGCAGCGCGAACATCAATACGAGGGGGATCAGATATTTCATGATCGAATCTCCAGCCAATTGAACCTGCATTATCAACACCTTGGCCGGTAACGGCAACGTACGGGCTCAGGCACTACGCACAATTACCTAGCCTCGGGTCGTTGAGGAGTGCCACCGGCGCTCAAACATTGGTAGGGACAACCGACGTCTACAGGAGCAAAACCGGGATGAGCCAGGAAGAGTACGTACCGCCGAAAGTCTGGAATTGGGAAACGGCCGAAAGCGGCGGTCGCTTCGCCAGGATCAACCGGCCGACCGCCGGCGCCAAGTACGACAGGGCTCTGCCGGTTGGCAAGCATCCGCATCAGCTCTACTCGGTGGCCACGCCCAACGGCGTCAAGGTCACCATGCTGTTCGAGGAGTTACTGGAACGGGGCATCGAGGGTGCCGAGTACGATGCCTGGTTGATCGACATCATCAAGGGCGAGCAGTTTTCATCGGGATTCGTCGCCATCAACCCCAACTCCAAGATCCCGGCCCTGGCCGATCACAGTGTCGATCCGCCGCGGCGGGTATTCGAGTCGGGAAGCATCCTGCTCTACCTGGCCGAGAAGTTCGGGGCCTTCATCCCCGAAGACCCGGCCGGCCGCACGGAAACGCTCAACTGGCTGTTCTGGCAGATGGGCGCATCACCCTTCCTGGGCGGCGGTTTCGGGCACTTCTACAAGTACGCGCCGGTCAAGATCAAGTACGCCATCGATCGTTACACGATGGAGGTCAAGCGCCAGCTCGATGTGCTCGACCGGCAACTGGCCGAGCACGAATACATTGCCGGCGATCACTACACCATTGCCGACATGTCGATCTGGCCCTGGTACGGCTGCCTGGCGCTCGACCGCGTCTACGAAGTGGCCGAGTTCCTGCAGGTACACGAGTACGAAAACGTGCAGCGCTGGGCGAAGGCCATCGACGCGCGTCCCGCCGTCAAGCGCGCCCGCATGGTCAACTCGGTGTTCGGAAAGCCCGAAAACCAGCTGCGCGAACGCCACGACGCCAGCGACTTCGAGCATCGCACCTGGGACAAGATCGGCGATGAGTAATGGTGGCGGCATCGGAGGTCTCGTCATTGGCGTAATGACCGCTGCACTCGTATTGTTGTTGCAGACGCAGGAAATCAGCGCCGAAGAGCTCCCCGAAAGCACAGAATCCCCACCGGGACCAGTCCAGGAACTGTTCAAACGCCTGCCCGACGAGCTCGATGGATGGAACGCCGAGGGCAGGGAAGCTTCGATCGCCGTGCAGATGTTCCCGTTCGCCGGGCGCGAAGATCTGGCCGCTCGATTCAAGCCCGACAGATCCAAGCCCCGGCCCTGCGCCATAGTCCAGGGCGATGCGCTGGAAACCATTGCAGGGCGGGCGCGCGATGCGCAGATCGTCATCATCAATGAAGCGCACGATCAGCCGCTGCATCGGTACGTCATCGAGAAACTGGGGCTGAAGCTATCCGACGAGTTCCAGCTGTTCGGGGCCGAGACCTTTGATCACCGCGCGCTGGAGGAAAAACAACCCGGGAAAGTCTCAGGCGACTTGGGCTTCTATTCCAATGAGCCGATTTTCGGTCGTCAGCTCCACGCACTTGAGGGCGCGGGCTACCGCTTCGTCGCCTACGAGATTCGCGAGCACCAGAAACAACCTGAAGACAGCAGCACGGCCGAGAGAGTGATCACGCGCGAGGAAGCGCAGGCCGAAAACCTGATCGCTGAGGTCCTGAGCGACAACCCCGAGCAGCGCATTCTGGTGCACGTCGGCTACTCCCACGCCCTGGAAGAACCGGTGGACAACTTTGGGCAGCAAATCGAGTGGTTTGCCGCGCGCCTGAAGCGCAAGACCGGAATCGATCCGCTGACGATCTCGCAGACGCACTGTTCCGTGGAATCGGCCACAGCAGAGAACGCAGCCGAGGGATTGCGCATTGTCGACGCGGAGTCTGCGCTTCCGAGTCCTGGAGCCATCGACATCGTGCTCGCCCATCCGCCGCTGCGATTCGAACAGAAACGGCCGGTTTGGCGTTTTGCAACCGGAGATATTGCCATTGCGGTTCCCGACGCCTTTCTGGCCGATGATAAGCGCGTGGTCATCGAAGCACGCTCGCCCGATCAATCCCTCGATGAAGTACCCGTCGAGCGGCTACTGCTGTACCCGGGCGAATCCGCACCCCTTCTACTGCCGCCCGGCCAGTGGCGCCTGACGGCCTGGAACCAGCACGGAATGCAGCACGAACCTATCGACGTAACCACCGAACGCCGAGCGCAGTGAATCGGATATACCTGGCCGGGAAGTGACGCCCCGCACCGGCTATCCTTTGCCCCATGCTAATCGCGTTCAACAAACCACACGGCGTGCTCTGCCAGTTCTCCGGCGAGGGCTTAACCCTGGCCGATTACATCGACGTGCCCGGCGTCTACCCGGCGGGGCGGCTGGACAAGGATTCCGAAGGCCTGCTGCTGCTCACCGACGACGGCAGATTGCAGGCGCGTATCGCCTCGCCCAAGTTCAAGCTGCCCAAGACCTACCAGGTGCTGATTGAGCGTGAGCCCGACGAGGCAGCGCTCGATCAACTACGCCACGGCGTCGAGCTCAACGACGGCCGAACAAGGCCCGCCGACGTGCGCCGCATCCCTGAACCCGAAGGCCTGTGGCCGCGCGATCCGCCCGTGCGCTATCGCAAGAACGTGGTCGACGTGTGGCTGGAAATCGTGTTGCGCGAGGGGCGTAATCGGCAGGTGCGGCGAATGACGGCGGCAGTGGGGCATCCGACGTTGCGATTGATTCGGTGGTCGATTGGGGAGTGGTCGGTGGGCGGCCTGGCGCCGGGGGAGTGGCAGCGGGTGGAGTGACGGGGACAGATGCGTTGCGCTGGCGCTCCACGCATCCTACCGACTACGGATTATCTCGGCGCTCGATCGGGGCCGATTCCGAACAGCGCCTGGAGATGACTTCTTGCAGCTGCTTGGCGAGTTCGCGGGCGGCGGGTTCGGAGCGTTCGAGAATCTCGTCGACGCGGTCGAAGTGCAGCATGCGGATGTCGTCGAGTCCCGGCTTGATGTAGATGTCGGCCGGGTAATCGCGCAGCCGCGCTCGAATGATCGATTGCTGCATGATCTCGAAGCTACTGAACAGCAAGTCGCTGATATCCGGGGCCCCGCCCGAATTGTGCTTCCGCGAGCCGGTCACGTCGATGGCCACGACAATGTCGTGATTACCCACCACATCAACCGGCAGTGGGTTGGAAGCGCCGCCGTCGATCAGCAAGTCTTCGCCCTCGCGCACCGGGGCGAATACGCCGGGCACGGCCATGCTGGCGCGCATGGCCGGCAGCAGTTCACCGGTGTCGATCACCCGGGGCTCGCCGGACCAAAAATCGGTGGCCACGATCGACAAGGGAACGTCGAGGTCGTCGAACGTCCGCGCATCCATGCGCTCGCCGACGAAATCGACGAAGCGATTGGAGTCGAGCAGGCTGCCGTTACCCAGGTCGATCTCGATGAGCTCCCGAAGGCTTGGCGCTACGCTACCGCCGAACAGGCCGGCGAAGGGGTTGAGGGCGGAGCCCCCGAACTCTTGAAACAGCGTCTCCATTTCGTCGGCATCCATGCCGGAGGCGTGCAGGGTGCCGACGATAGCCCCGATGCTCGACCCGGCGACGACACGCGGTTGGATGCCTCTCTCTTCGAACACGCGCAGCATGGCGATATGCGCTAGTCCCGCCGCACCCCCGGAACCCAGTACAAGGGCGACATCCGGTTCGGGACAGACCGCAGCCGGCTCATCGGCTGAGGCCCAGGAACCGGCCACCACAAGGAGCCAGCACAACGTGCCGAGCAGCAAGCGGTGGCCGTACTTCGACACGTCAGTCTTCACTGTCGTCGTAGCGCTCGAACCAGGCCAGGATATTGTCGATCTTGGCGATCAGACGCGATGGCCGGCTGGCGATGCCGTGTGAGGTTTCGGGCAATCGCACCATCACGGTGTCGACCCGCTGCAGCTTGAGCGCCTGGTAGTACTGCTCGGTTTCCGACATCGGCGTGCGGAAGTCGTCCTCGCCGGTGATCAGCAGCGTCGGCGTCGTGACATTGCCGACCAGCGACAGCGGCGAGCGCTTCCAGTAATGCTCGAACTCCTCCCACGGCAGGCCGGGAAACTGGTGTTCGATCTGGGTCGTGTAGATATCGCCGGTCAGGGTCTTGGAAATCCAGTTGATCACCGGCTTGGCCACCGCCGCCGCGCGGAAGCGGTCGGTCAGGCCGATGGCGTAGGCGGCGGCGATGCCGCCGGCCGAACCACCGGTGACGAACAGGCGCTCGGGGTCGACGAAGCCCTGCTCGATCAGCGCATCGACGCCCGACATGTGATCGGCAAAGTCATACTCCGACGAGTACTTGTGTTCCAGCTTCAGGCCGAACTCCTCGCCGTAGGACGAGGAGCCGCGATGGTTGTCGTAGAACACCACGTAGCCTTCCGCCGCATAGCGCTGCATCTCGGCGGAGAAGTGCGGGCCGTAGGCCAGGTGTGGGCCGCCGTGGATCTCCAGGATCACCGGGTAGCGCTTTTCGGGATCGAAGTCGGGCGGCGTCAGGTACCAGCCCTGGATCTCGGTGCCGTCGATCGAAGATTCGTAAACAATCTCGTGGACCTCGCCCAGGCGGCGATGATCGAGCAGGTTGGCATTGAGATCGGTCAGGCGCCGGGCATCACCGCGGCGCGGCTGAACCCAGACGTCGGATGGGCGCTGCGGCGTGCCACGGGTAAAGGCCACCTGCCCGTCATCAGCCACGGAAAAACTGCCGCTGAGATAGGGCCGGCCAATGCTGGTGCCGCTGATGGAATCGACGATGGTCTCGATACGGCCGCGACGATCAATACGCGCGACCTTGCGCTGACCACGGTCGTCATAGCGGAAGTAGATCGTGTCGGAGTCGACCCAGTCCGGATCGCTCATCGACCGATCCAGGTCTTCGCCGAGAACGCTGAGGTTGCCACCATCGGCATCGATGAGAGCCAGGGTCGACACCGAATACTGGCGACCCTGATGATCGTCGCGCTCGAACACGATCTGGCGACCGTCGGGCGAGACTGCCGGGCTGGACTCCACACCCGCAAAATCGGTGAGCTGCTCGATCTCGGCGCTGTCTACATCGACGCGATAGAGATCGCGCTCATTGCGCTCGTACTGCCAGTTGTCCGAACGATTGGCCGAGAACACGAGGCCGCTGCCATCGGGCATCCAGGCCAGGGCACCACCGTGATCGAAATCACCCGTGGTGAGCTGCCGCGCCGCACCGCCGTCGGCACTCACCACGAAGATGTGGCTGAACCCCGGGTCGATGTAGCCGCGCCCGTCGAAGCGATAGACGACGCTGTCGATCAACACCGGATCGGGCGCCCACTCGGCGCCTTCGGGCTTCTTGGGCGCCTCGGCCAGCGAGGGCTTCTCGGCCGGCACACGCATGGTGAAGGCGATGGACTTGCCATCCGGCGACCAGGCGATCGATGAAGGAGATTCGACCAGGTTGGTCACCATGGCCGTGTCGCCGCTGTCCATCCAGCGCACGAAGAGCTGGGTCTTGCCCTTGCCGTCATCGGCCACATAGGCCAGGCGATCGCCCGAAGGCGAGAAACGCGGGGACGAATAACTGTCGCGCCCGGACAGCAGCGGTCGGTGATCACCGCCGTCGCGGTCGACCATCCACAGATTCGAGCGAGTCGAATCGTTCATGATGTCGTTGATGGCACGCACGTAGACCACCTGCTCGCCGTCGGGGGAAATCTGCACCTCGCTGGCGTATTGCAGGTCGAACAAGTCCTCGGAGCGCAAGCGCTGATCTTCGGCAGCGGCCACGCTCATTCCGACCGCAAGCAACAGGATCATCGAGAGAAACGCGCGGTTGAAATGATTGAACTGAAACATCGTTCGAGACTCCTTGGACGGGACCGGACCGGCAGTCTAACCCGAACTCCGCACCTGCTCAGCCCCTGAGCCGCTCAAGCACCGCAATCGTGGAGGCATCGACGGGAGCCCGGGCGGCGTTGGCCAGATACGGCGCCACCTGGTCGCGAACCAGGACCGGCACATCGGCCTGATCGGCATCGCTGAGCGCCACTTCCGGATGCGCCAGCACCACCATCGGCATGGCCCGCTCGGTCACACCCCGCTGCAACAACCAGCGTTCCAGCGCCCCCACCTGCTCACGCACCTGCGGGATCGGGTTGGCCATGGCGTTCCAGCTCGGCCGGCTGCCGCAGCCAGCGCGCCGGGCCAGCGGCCAGTGCTTTTCCTGCGGTCGCACGCGAACATGGCCCGGCGTGTTCTTGACCTCGATCACCCACAAGCCGGTCGGCCCGGCGACGACGAAATCGAGCTCGCGCTCGCCGTTGGTCAGCGTTTCGTCGGGCAGGCGAACGCGGTTGAGCAGCAGGAAATCCGCGGGCAGCTGCGCCAGCCTCTGGAGTACGTTCACCTCCCCCTCTACTCCGGCCAACTGCCCCGCATCGACCGAACTCGTGCCCGGCAGGGCCATAAAGAAGAGCACCAGCGCGCCGATGCCGCCGAGCATGACGGCCAGCGGCAGGCTCAGGCGGGCTGCCGCCAGCACGACCAGGATGGCCACCGGCACGGCGATCGCCAGACGGCGCCGGCGCAGGCGCCGCTGCTCCTGCAGCTCCTGGCGGTGGCGGCTCAGGGGCGGGTAATCGAGAACGAGTCGGGTATCGGCCATGGCGCCAGTTTACCGATGCGAGCGCGATACTTTGTATTCGATTTATCCTGCCCCGGACGCAGACCTGCAATAATTCAGGAGCAAGGCAGGCGGATCATCGATCTGAATGAACCGCCACCAGCCAGAGGATCCACCGAGGAGAATTCCCGTGCAGCAAGAGACACCGCCGGAGAAGGAAGACATCTCAGAGGGCCTGGAACAGGCGCATATCCAGTCTGTCATCGATGCCGTCGAAGCCCAGGACTCCGATCAGCTCAATGAACTGCTCGAGCCCCTGCACGCCGCCGACGTCGCCGACCTGATCGAGCAGATCAGCCAGCCCGAGCGCATGGCGCTGGTCGAGTTGTGGGGCGACGACATCGACGGCGAAGTCCTGTCGGAACTCGACGAATCCGTACGCGAACCGCTACTCGAAGCCATGCCGCCGGAAGTCGTGGCCGAAGCCATCCGCGACCTCGATTCCGACGATGTCGTCGACCTGGTCGAAGACCTGGAAGAAGAACAGCAGGCACGCCTGCTCGAAGCGCTCGAGATCAAGGACCGCATCGGCGTCGAAGGCGCCCTGTCCTACCCGGAGTACTCCGCCGGCCGCCTGATGCAGCGCGAACTGGTCGCGGTTCCGGAAGACTGGAGCGTCGGCCAGGCCATCGACTACATCCGCAACGACGAATCCCTGCCGGGCCAGTTCTACCACGTCATCCTGGTCTCGCCAGCGATGAAACCGGTGGGCTACATCACCCTGGGCCGCTTGCTGTCCTCCCGGCGACACGTACTGCTGACCGAAATCATTGAACCCAGTTTCCGAACGATTAGCGTCACCGATGAAGAGGCCGATGTCGCCTACCTGTTCAATCACTACCACATGATTTCCGCACCAGTGGTCGACGAGCACGGTCGCCTGGCCGGCATGATCACGATCGACGATGCCATGGCCGTACTCGACGAGGAGCACGAGGAGGACATCCTGCGCCTGGCCGGCGTCGACGAAGATTCCAGCCTGGCCGATACCGTCTGGCAGACCACGCGTGCCCGGGCGGTTTGGCTGATGGTCAACCTGGTCACGGCGATTCTTGCCTCGGTCGTTATCGGCTTCTATGCCGACACCATCGACCAGATGGTGGCCCTGGCCGTACTGATGCCGATCGTCGCTTCGATGGGTGGCAACGCCGGTACGCAGACCATGACCGTGGCCGTGCGCGCCATCGCCACGCGCGAACTGACGCGGCGCAATGCGCTTCGCGTCAGCTGGCGCGAAATCAAGGTGGGCGCCATCAACGGCATCGGTTTCGGTATCGTCATGGCCCTGGTGGCCGGCTTATGGTTCGGCATCCCCATGCTCGGCGCCGTGATTGCGCTGGCCATGGCATTCACGCTGGTGGGCGCAGCCCTCGGCGGCATCGTCATTCCGATCGTGCTCGAGCGTTTAAACATCGACCCGGCCCTGGCCTCCGGTCCCTTCGTCACGACGGTGACCGACGTGGTCGGCTTCTTCGCCTTCCTGGGCCTGGCAACGTTAATCCTGCTGTAGCGCTCAGGCGAGATCGAGGCCATGCTTCAGGGACTGAGAAACCGATATGGCGGTGTCTTTATCGCCGGCAGCGAACTACCATCGGAAGCCGCCGCGTTTCGCGATGCGATCGCAACTGCGCTGGCAGCGTGGACGCGGGAGGGACTCAAGCTGGCCTGGCTCGAGATACCGGCTCGCCGGGGCGAGCTGCTGCCCGAGGCCCTGGACCTTGGCTTCACCCTGCACCACTGCCGCAACGAAACCCTGATGCTGGTCCAGCGCCTGGTCGAGGCCGCCTACATTCCGGAGGCCTGCACCCACAGCATCGGCGCCGGCGGTCTGGTGCTGTCCGATGACAATCACATTCTGGTCGTGCTGGAGAAACGCGACCGCGTTGACCGGCCCGAGCACCTCAAGCTGCCCGGCGGCATGCTCGAACGGGGCGAGCACCTGGCCGATGCGGCCATTCGCGAAGTGTTCGAGGAAACCGGGATTCGGACCGAGTTCCACGGACTGGTCGGCATGCGCCATCACCACCGCGGCCAGTTCGGTGCTTCCAACATCTACGCCGTGTGCCGGCTGAAACCGCTTGATTTCGACATTCGCCTCGACGGTGACGAACTGGAAAAGGCCCTGTGGATGCCGGTCGACGAATACCTGGCCCGCAAGGCCACCTCACCGTTCAACCGGCGTGTCGTTGAAGCAGCACTGGCGGCCGATCCGCTCTCGCCCGTCAACCTCGACAACTACATGGGCCACCCGGACGATTACGAGATCTTCATGTCGAACGAGACCGGTGGATAGTCTGGAAGCCAGGTTCAGGCGTCCGGACCGGGAATCTCGATCTCGAACTGAATCGCCTCGCGCTGCTCGGGTGCAAGTCCGTGGCGCTCGAGTAGCGCATCCCAGCGCGGGTCGTCACGAAGCGAATCGAACTCGGGTTTCCAGAACGAGTCGCTGAGGCCGCCGCGGGCGATCCCTTCTAGCCACTCGAACGCCCGGTCGACTTCCCCGGCGTAGCCCGAGAGCATGGCCGCCTTGAAGGGATAGTCCTCAGCCCATTGATCGAGCCATTCGTCGCGTCGGCGCTCGAATACCTCGCGAGGCTCCAGATCAAGGGCGGCCATCGCCAGCCCCAACTCCCCATCGACGTGGGAAACCTCTAACCGAAAGGCCTCGGCGGCCCGCTCGGGATCACTCCGCTGAAGATAGATACGGCCCAGCAGCGCATTCGAGCCATAAGCGTTGGGACTCAGACGAAGCGCCTCCTGCACGGACACCAAGGCCTTGTCGAGGTGACCGGCATCCAGCTGGATCCTGGCCAGGTTGGACCGTGCGTGGTGGTTGAGCGGATCACGCTCGATCACGGTCTGGTAGAGCGCACTCGCCTCCTCCAGCCGCGCCAGTGCATACAGCAACACCAGCGCGTTGGACACCAGGTTCATGTCGGTCGGCGCTTCTTCCAGCGAACGTTCGAAATACGCTGCCGCGCCCGACCAGTCGTTCTCGAACTGCATCGACTTCCAGCCCATCATGCTGTTCGCCTTCGCATGATCCGGATGAGCGCTCAGCACGTTCTCCAACCGCGCCTGCACCTGGGGCAGCGCCGCCTCCCGGGACCTGACGCCGAAACCCGTTTCATTGATGAGAATCACGGCCAGGCCGATTTGCGCCTCGGCGTTGTCGGGATCGATCTCGAGGGCAGCCTCGAAATACTCCCTGGCCTGCTCGAACGACTCCGGCGTGCTCATGTTCGCAAAATGCCTGCCCTTGAGGACCAGCTCGTAGACTTCCGGATCGACCGGAACGACCGTGGGCGTATCGCCCAGCAGCGTGACCTTGAGCTCATCGACGACCGCGGCGGCAATCTCGTCCTGGATGGCGAAGATGTCCTCGAGGGTGCGGTCGTAGGTGTGTGACCACACGTGCGAGTCTTCCCGGGCGTCGATCAACTGCGCCGTGATGCGCACCTGGTTCCCGGCCTTGCGCACCGAGCCTTCCAGGATGTAGGCCACGCCGAGTTCCTCGGCCATTCTCCGGATCGAGACGTCGCGACCCTTGTAGGCGAATGACGAGGAGCGGGAAATCAGCCTCAGGTCCGGAATGCGGGCCAGCAGGTTGAGCAGTTCCTCGGCGATGCCGTCGGCCAGGTACTCCTGGTCGTTGTCCGGCGACATGTCGTCGAAGGCCAGAACGGCCAGGGAATTCTCGCCCCGGGAATCATCTGCGTCTCCGGCGACAGGCTCGGATTCATCTATCTCCCCGGCGGTTTCCGGGGCCTGTGACGCCTGGTCAGCCGTCAACAGATACTTGTCAGCCACGAAATAACCCACCGCCAGCAGAAGCACCACGATGATGACCCGGTCAAGCCTTCGCCCGGTTCTCGGCGCCGCCGAGTGTTCGCGATCGATTTCCTTTTCCCGCTTGACGCCGTCGGGCGTGAGTTCGAAAGCCCAGGCAAAGAACAATGCCAGCGGAAAGCCGAGGACCAGCACCAGGATCACGCCTCGCAGGAAGACATCCGGCACCTCGAAGATCGGCAGGATCGTCTCGGCTACCTGGATGAGCAACCAGGCGACGACGACATACGCCGCTGCCACCCGAAATACATTGCGGCGCTGTAGTTCTTTCCAGAAGCTCATAAAGATAAGATGCGATTAAAGCTGTGCCGAGTTAAGCCGCCGCTTCAAGTCCCCTTCCACGGCACGCCCGAGGTGCAACTGGCATCATACAGATCAGGGGTCAAAAGGCAATTCGGCCTGCTCGTGTCATTCAATCTTCCACTTTGGTGACGAACCGATCCAGGCCTTCGCGGTAACGCTGTCGCGATTCCAGGAAGCCGGTGTTGTGACCGCCCTGGATTTCCAGCAGGCTTCCGCGCTCGCCGGCGATTTCGTGCAGGCGTTTGCCGTGTTCGAAGGGGATGATCTCGTCGTCCTTGCTGTGGACAATCAGTACCGGCAGGTCAGTACGGCGAAGGCTCTCGGCAGTATTGAACTGCAGGCGCGAGAGCAGGCGCACCGGCAGCCACCAGTACAGTTCGGCACCGAGGTCCGGGACCGAGGTAAACGCGGACTCGATGATCAGTCCGGCGGCTTCAACCCGACCGGCAAGCCGGCTTGCCACCGCGCCACCCAGCGATCGTCCGAACAGAATGATGTTCTGTGGTTGAACGCCCTCGGTTTCCGTCAGCCATTGCCAGGCGGCTTGTGCGTCATGATCCAGGCCCGCCTCGGTCGGCTTGCCGCTGGACTGGCCGTAGCCGCGATAGTCAAGGATCAGTACCGACACCGCCAGCTCATGAAAGATCGCGAGGCTATCGAGCCGGTGCGAAATGTTGCCGGCATTGCCATGAAAGAACAGCAGCGTGGCGCGCGGCTTCTCGTGCGGTAGCCACCAGGCATGCAGGCTTTCACCATCTTCGGTCGACAGCGTCACATCGCGGTAGGACAGGCCCATCTGCGCAGGCGTGGCAGCCAGCTCACGCCCCGCAACGTTCGGCAGGAACAGCAGCCGGGGCTGCATGAAGTAAACCAGCAGCACCAGCAGGCCATAGGCGACGAGCAGCGTGATGAGCAGTCGGAGCAGGATGACCGATTCTCGCAAGGGAAGCCCTGATCAATTGTACGCGGGCGGGCCGAGCTTACGCAGTGCTGGCGTCGCTACGCCGCCTGCTCTCGATTGCGCTGCTTCTTGATCCGATCATAGGCATTGCGGATCTCGCGCACCCGTTCCTTGGCGACCGAGCGCATGTTCTCGGGCATGCCATTGCTGGCGAGCTTGTCGGGGTGGTACTTGCTCATCAAGCGGCGGTAGGCCTTCTTGACCTCGGCGTCGCTGGCGGACGATTCGACGCCCAGCACGGCATAGGCATCGTCGAGACTGCCGCCGCTGGTCTGGCCGGCACCACCGCCGCCTCTCAGCATCGCTTCCAGGCGCGCGACATCGGCCTCCGACAAGCCGAGTCCACGGGCCACGCGCATCAGCATGTCGCGCTCGGCGTCGTCGAGAACACCGTCGGCCGCGATTGCCGAGAGCTGAACCTGCAAGAAGAGCTGAAGCAGGGGCTGGTTGCCGCGCGTCACACCGCGCAGGCGGGTCACCTCGCCGTCGAGGTCGAAGTCTTCGGACTTGCCGCGGTTGAAGGAGTCCCGGGCACCCCGGCGCTGTTCCTGCGAAAGCCCGAAGCGCTCGAAGTACTGCTCGGCGACGCGGATTTCGTCACGCGTGACTTTTCCGTCGGCCTTGCACAGCGCACCCATCACGGCAAAGGTCGAGTCGAGGAACTGCTGCTGAATCGCGCCCAGCCCTCGCGACAGAAGAACGCCCAGCATGAAAACGCCGACGCCGTAGCCCAGCGCAGCACCCAGAAACAGGCCGATCAGGCCACCGGCGAAAAGCCCGATCAGGCCGCCAAAGACAATGAATAAAAGCATGCGGCGAATGATACGCGAGTTGCCCGGGACACGACGTCGACGCGGTCAATGTCCGGCAGATTGGAGGAGATACTGTTCCAGCTCGAAGACGTGAGAATCCTCCGCGCCCAGTTCGCGCAGGGCCCGGGCCAGTTTCAGCAGGTAGTCACGATTGCTGCCACTCGGGCCGCGCGAACGCCCGATATGCCGGGCGATTTCGCTCGCATCGGCCGGCCCCAGCCAGGCGGGGTTGTCCTGACCGGCGAAATAGACCGTTCCTGCGACGCTAAGATCGGATTCGCGCAGTCGAATGGAAACCTGCCGGCGTTCATAGCCGTTCTTCTCGCGATGGTCGAGGTGCGCGAACACCTCGCCATCCACGAGATAGGCCATTCCGAGACAGACATGGTCGGGCTCGGGCACCAGGGTCAGAACACGCCCCGGTGCATCGGGCGTGCCGCGGTGGTCGTGCGAACCCTGCCAGAACCGCCGCGCATAGCCCTCGATGCTGGCCACTTCCCGCTGTCGATACGGGAAATCGACCTTGTAGATCAGCGAGCCATAGCCGAAGACCCAGTGGCCGTCTCGCGCTTGTTGTGGTGAATGCGACGATGGATTCATTCGATTCAACTTGAGGCCAACCAATGGCCCAGTCAAGCGACCGGCGATCGCGACGGCCCGGGCACTGGCGCATGCACGACCGTCAGTCGTGGCAGTGTTTCTGCACCAAATACGATTGATTCAGTAAGCGGTGTTCGTTGCATGCCGTCGCGCACGATTGCAGCCGAACAACCGCCAGATGCGTCGATCGACGGGAGAAATTCGATGAACGAGCTGATCTACCACTTCAATGGCTGGGCGCACGTCGGCCTGGGATTTACAGCCATAGCCGGCGGACTGGTTGCCCTGGTCTCGACCAAGGGGTCCCGTATCCACCGACGGGGCGGATGGGTTTTTGCCGGGCTCATGCTGCCGGTCGCATTGACCACGTTGATCATGATGTTCCATGAGTTCCTGCCCCTGGCCATCGTGCTGGCCACGGCCGAGTTCTACCTGGTGCCCGCCGCCCTGCTTTCGATCAACCGGGACATGCGGGGGTTCAAGGCCTGTTCGATCGCACTGGTCGTTCTGGTTTCAATCCTGATGTTGTTCGTGACCTTCCAGTTTGTGCGTTTCAGCCTGCTGCAGGAGCAGGTCTTCATCGGCCCCCTCGTGTTGGCGGCGATGTTCGGTTTCCTGGTGGTTCAGGATCTGCACATGCTCGCTGTTCGTCCCGAGCAACCCAACTACTGGATCAGGCGACACCTGGTGCGGATGATCCTGGCCTTCACCATCGCGTTCATGGCGATCGTACGCATCGGCCTGCCTTTCGGGCTATCACTGGAGGCTTCGGTCATCCTGCCGCTGCTGGTCGCCACCGCCGGCATTCTCTGGGCTTACCGGCGTTTCCCGACCGCCGCCGATACCTCACCGGCTTAAGGGGCCGAACACGAAGGCGTCCATGCAGAGCACCTCGTAGGTCATGCCGCCTTCCAATACGGTGGCCGGCGGTGCGCTGCCGGCGCCGGCGGCCACCACCAGCGGCCAGTAGTGCTCTGGCGTCGGATGGGCGCGGCGGGCATGCGGCGCAAGCTCGAGTGCCGACTTGAGGCGCTCGGTGTCGCCTGCCTCGACCGCCTGGCGAATCCAGCCTGCGAAGGCTTCGGCATACTCGGTATCCTCGGTGCCCCGGAACACCTCGTAGAGGTTATGGGTCAGGCTGCCCGAGCCGATCACCAGAACGCCTTCATCGGCCAGCGGCGACAAGGCGCGGCCGAGCGAAAAAGCCGACTCGCCATCCAGTTCAGCCGGCAGGGAAACCTGCACGACCGGTACCGAAGCGTCCGGCAACAGATGCGTGAGCGGCACCCAGGCGCCGTGGTCGAGTCCGCGTTCCGGGTCGGTTCGCGCTGACCAGCCGGCCTTTTGCAAGCGCTCGACAATCCGCGCGGCCAGATCAGGATGGCCCGGCGCCGGGTATTCCACCTCCTTGAGCGCCGGGTCGAATCCGCGAAAGTCATGAATGGTGGCCGGCTGAGGGCTGGCTGTTACACGGATGCTGTCGGTCATCCAGTGGGGCGAGACGACCACCACCGCCTCGATCGGCGACAACTGCCTGCCGAGCGAGCCCAGCTTTTCGCCGATCACGCCCGGTTGCAGCGCGAAATCCGGCGCACCGTGGGAAATGAACAGGCTGGGCAGGCGTTTCATGATGCGATCTCCGCTATGAATCCCGGGCCGAGGATCAGCCCGGGCTGTTGCAACAAGCGATCAGATCTCGTTAGACCCGCTGATGTAGTCGTCGAGCGAGGCCTTGCCGGCACCGGTGAAAACCAGAGCCACGCTGATAGCGAACAGCGACAGCGCAAACTCGTAGCCGTTGTTGGCCATGAACAGGCCGTTGGACCAGTGCACGGCAAAGATCGCCACCAGCATGGTGATGGCCAGCGCCACGGCAGCCGGTCGGACCAACAGGCCGATGATCAGCGCCAGACCGCCGAAGAACTCGGCACTGCCGGCCAGCACGGCCATCGCCAGGCCGGGCTCGAGCCCGATCGAGGCCATCCAGCCGGCCGTGCCTTCGAGGCCGTTACCGCCGAACCAGCCGAACAGTTTCTGGGAACCGTGGGCGACGAAAATGATGCCGGCAGCCAGGCGCAGGGCCAGCGGACCCCAGCCGGCGTGCGTGGCAAGCAGCTTGTTGAATGTCGTGTTGTTCATGATCTACTCCTTCGGTAATGGGCTTCGGGGCCCGGTGGGCCCGCGATGGAAACCATCCTATGCCTTTCATTTGAAGGAATAAACAGCTTTGTATGAGATTAGTTATTGCGTAAAATGCAATAATGGATCGTTTCCAGGAAATGCAGGTGTTCAGCGCCGTGGTCGATGCCGGCAGCTTCGTCGGTGCAGCCGAGGCCCTGAACCTGTCGTCGGCGGCCGTTTCCCGCCAGCTGGCCGCGCTGGAGTCGCGCCTGGGCGTGCGCCTGCTCAACCGCACCACGCGAAGGCTGTCGCTGACCGAGGATGGGGAAGTCTTTCTCGAACGCGCCCGCCAGCTTCTCGAGGAACTGTCGGATGCCGAGGCCGAGATCACCGAGCGCAGCGCCGAGGCCATCGGCCGTCTGCGCATCAACGCGCCGGTCAGTTTCGGGGTGCAGCACCTGGCCGGCCTCTGGGGTGATTTTCTCGAACGACACCCGCGACTGAAGCTCGACATCACGCTGTCGGACCGCAGCGTCGACCTGGTCGAGGAAGGCTACGACCTGGCCATCCGCATCGGCCGGCTCCCCGATTCGACGCTGATCGCAAGAGAGCTGTCGACCACACGCATGGTTCTGTGCACCTCGCCCGAATACCTGGCGAACAATGGAACACCCCAACACCCGCGCGAACTGGCCGATCACGCCGTGTGGTCTTACAGCTACTTTGCCCTCGGCGACGAGTGGCGCTTCACGGGTCCGGAAGGCGAGGTCAGCGTACGCCTGCGCCCGGTACTGCACTCCAACAACGGCGACACCTGCCGAACAGGCGCCCTGCAACATCGCTGCATCATCCTGCAACCGAGTTTCCTGGTGGGCGCCGATCTCGAAGCCGGCCTCCTGGTCGAACTACTGCCCGACTACCACGCCGGTGAACTGGGCATCCACGCTCTTTACCCCTCACGCCGCCACGTAACCCCGAAGCTGCGCTTGATGATCGATTACCTGGCCGAAGCGCTAACCCCGAACTAAACGATCAAATCGGCAGCGTCAGTCGTTTCGAGGGCTGTCGCTGTTGGTCAATTGAGCAATCACTTCGGCCAGTTGGGTATTGAAGGCCTCGGGCCGGGCCATGTGCAGGAAATGGTCGGTGCCTTGCATCAGGACGGCATCGAAGGAGTGCATATGCCGCCGATTGGCCTCGACATTGGTCGGCCACAGGTCCGCGTTGATGGTCACGACCGGGATCTCGAGGCCATCAAATACCTGCCTCGCCTCTCCAGTCATCGTGTCCTTCAACAAGTGCTCCATGGCGCTCATCGCCACGTCCGGGGGCGCTGCAGACATGTCGGCAATCACCCAATCGCGAAGGCTCTCATCGGTTTCAGGCACGAACATACTGGCGACAAACTGACTGGCGCGTTCGCGGAAATCGCTCTTGAACGGTGCAAGCCATTCATCCATTCCTTCCTGCGTGACCTCCTCCTCAAGGTTCTGGAAGGTGTCAACGCCGATCAATCCCCTGACCCGATCCGGCAACAGCTGGGCCGTTTCTGCCACCACTGGCCCGCCCATGGAGTGCCCGATTAACACGACATCGTCACTGCCGACGGCCTCGATGACTGCCCGCACATCTTCGCCGAAGGCGGACATGGAATAGGACTCGCGCTGCAAGCCCGAATGACCATGACCGGCCAGATCGACCGTCACCACCTTGTGATTCCTGGAAAAATGGCGAACCTGCGCCCGCCAGTAACGGAGATCACAACTCCAGCCATGCACGAACACCAGCGTGGGCTCACCAGAACCGTGCACTTCATAGGAAATCGGAGTGCCATCTTCCGAATACACAACCCGGGGCCAGTCCGAGCCGGCCTGCGCGGCCCCGGCCAGGAGAACCAGGCCGGCAAAAAGCTGGAAAACACCTAACGCCCGTTTACGAACGGCTTTACTTCTTGAGTCAGACATTGCCACCACCTCGCATATCGATTGGCTGACCCCTCTCCTGTCAGGCTGCTCGGAACTCGATTTTCTCTACGGCGCCAAGATCCACAGACTGCCGAGCATGCCAAAGCTCGTAACTATCTTGCATCGCCAGCCAACTCTCGGGTGAACGCCCAAGCGCCTTGGAAAGACGAAGTGCCATCTCGGGACTGATACCACTCCGGCCCTGCAAGATGCGATTGAGGGTGGAAGGTGAAACACCCAGCTTTGAAGCGAGCTGACGCCCGGTCATGGAGTGGGGCTCCAGATAGACCTCGCGGATGAATTCTCCGGAATGCGGCGGATTATGCATGACCATCAGTAACCAGTGTGTTGGCGAGATCACGGCCAGCAGTGGGGGCTGGAAGAGGCTTGCCATCCTGATGATAGAGCTCGATGGCTTCGTTCACGATCTCGCACAGCTCAGCAAAAACCTGCTTTTCGTCTGAACCATGGCAGCCTCCATAGACGAGCCCAGGAGCGCTACCGACAAAGCACTGATCCTCTTCAGACCATTCCACAATTTTTGCGTAAAGTGCGCTTTCTTTCATTTCATCGCTTCCTCGACGGCCTTTTCTACCGCCCTTATCTGGTATTTCTTGGCATCATCCCCAAGTTTGCCGGAAATCGTCACTGGTTTCGACACATTCGGATGAATGAAATTCCGGTGGCTTCCCTTGCCTCCACGGTCTGCAAACCCGGCTTTTTCTAGCCTTTTTACCAATTCTCGAACTTTTGGTGGCACGCGATAACCCTATCGTTCACCTTCCAATTGCATACTAACAATCAGCTGGCAAAAGTTTCTCACCGCGCTTGGCCGCGCGAAGTATCCAGCCGCACCGTCCGCTGCATTCGCGTGCGATCAGCGCTTGGCCCGGCCGCCATCATGCTGGCTGGGCGCTGGGGGACGCTGCCTGACTCTGGAGTCGGCAGACCCGGAATATTGCTTCTCAGCACCAGTTCCAGCTCATCTGAATCCTCGGCGGTGAATTGCAGTTCGACTCCCGCTTCATCCATGCCGTAATGGATGATCGTCTCGACCGGTTCGGATTCGGCCTCACCCGTTCCCGGCACTTCGCGGCCGTTGATGCTCAGCGACCGCACCCCGGATAGCTGGGCGAAGTCGATGACCGTGGCGTAGGCACCGGTGGGCGCGGTGACATGGATTCGATATTCCGATTCGCCCCTGCTTGATTCGACACCGATCAGCCGGGCATCGGGCGCATCCAGATCCACAAGCTCGGCCGGCCGGTGCCAGGCCCGATCGGGCTCGCGCAGGTAGGCTGGCGCCCATTCGGGCAAACCGTCCTGTACCGGCTCGGGGCCCAGGTACTGCCGGGTCCATTCGTCCGGTTCGGGATCCATCGAGTACCAGGCCGCCTCCCCGGCGCTGAGGTCGGCGATGTACTCCACACTGTTGGGCTTCTTTCGATTGTCGTCGAATCCCGCCTGCCAGAGTGCCGCGACCAAAATCGCCACACCTGCCAGTGCGAGGCCCGTCGGCAAGGCCCATCGCAATGCACTCCGGATATGTTCAATGGTCACGACCATCAGCCCCAATGCCATGACAAGCAGGGCGATCGGTGCGCCGATCATGTCCAGGGTCATCGCCACTTCGATTTCGACGACCATTTGCGCGTAGAAGACAATGACCGGCAGTACGCACAACGTGACGACCCCGGCACCCACCGCAGGACTGAACCGCCGTGCGGCAAATGCAAAACCGGCCAGGGCAAACAGCAAAGGCCACAGCAACAGGTAAGAGGCACCGGGCAACCACCAGGAAGCAACCAGTCCCAGCACGGCCCAGACCAGCGCCGCGCCCAGGAACAGGTCGCCCACACGCAACCATCGACGCAGGCCGGCCACCAGCATCACGAAGCCGGCCGCCGCCAGCAGGCAAAAGGCGGCCAGATACCAGGTGCTGTGATACACCGCCCCATTGCCGAACCACGGGTACTCGGGCACCTGCATGCGAATCAGGCCCCAGCTATAGGCGCTGAGAACCGGCAAGAGCGCCATCATCGCGATCAACGCCACTGCGCCCACCACCACACGGCCCGGCGATGCAACGGCGCGCTTCCTTGCCCGCCAGGCGGCCGCCACAACCGCCAGGGCCATCAGCACGGCCAGCGGCAAGGCCCAGGCGGCTGGATAGTGGATCAGACCGAACACGGGCGCAGTGAAATACACCCGCTCCGGTGACCCAAGCGACGCAAGATCCTCGTTACCGAAGCCGCGCGCCAGATTGAGCAGGTACTCACCGTGCTGCTGCAGCGATCGCGGGTCAGCGCGCTCGTAGCTGTCCATCGGCGAGTGGTAATGAGTCAGCCCATGCACATTGGCGAAGTCCATGCCCGCATGGCCGGCCTGTTCGAACACGGTCAGATCGGTGTCGTTGGGCATCAGACCGAACACGGCGCTCGACAGCGACTCGGCCGACGGCCGGGGTACTGTCCGGCCGAGCATGCGGATCATGTTGCCGTTGCCCCCTGCAGTGCGGAACATGTGTACCGGCCCGCCCTTGCCACGTCCTTCGACGTTGAGCACGATGCCGATATCGGCTGCCCAGGGATGCTCGTCGACAAACGCCTTGGCACCGAGCAGTCCAACCTCCTCGGCATCGGTGATCAACAAGATCACGTCGTTTTCCGGCGGCGGACCGGAAAGCAACGCCCGCGCGGTTTCCAGGATAGCGCTGACGCCATTGCCTGCATCGTTGGCGCCCGGGGAATTCGGAACGGAATCGTAATGAGCCATCAACACCACGGCCCGGCCCTCGCCACTCACTTCAATCCGCGCCATGATATTGACCGCGTCGGCAGACCAAACGGAGGAGCCAAACCGACGCATACCGGTCGCGCGCTGCACTTCGGGCGCCAGCCCCAACCCCCGAAGTTGATTGAGCAGGTAGTCGCGGGTCAGATCATGCGCTTCCGACCCGACCGGACGGGGCTGCCGGGTAATCTCGCGCAAATGGTGCCGGGCTCGCTCGGCGGAAAACTCCGATTCCGGTGCACTCTCCGCCACCACCGGCGGCGGCTGCATGGAGGGCGCCAACCCACCCCACCAGATTGCCGCGGAAATCAGAACCAGTAGCAAGACAACAGCCATCGCACGGCCCGGTGGCTCGGCGATGCGCTCGGGATGTTGCTCGGTGGAGAGCCTTCCTTCCCCGGAAGTCACGGGTGACTACACCTGAGGCCAGAATCCATACCAGTCAATCCAGCCAACGTCACCGGCGCAACGGTCCAGGCGGCCGGATCATGCATAAGGAACGACGTGGCCGTGGTTTCAATTGCGCTGGTAGGTCACCACTGCCGTGTCGGGATCGGCGAAACTGAATCCCGTAACACCTGCATCGTTGGAAATGGCCTGCAGACCATCGTAGGCCGTTGTGTCGACCTTGCATTGCCCATCAGCCGGGTCCAGGTAGGACTGCTGGGGAAAATCGGTATATTCGGTCGGATTGTCCGGAACGTAATAGAGATTTCCACCGGATGCGAAGACGTCACCGGACGAAAAAGCGTCGGTCTCGATATCGACCGCCATATTCCCGGTACAGCCAGCCGCATCGAACATCAAGAAACCACTCTTGATCGCACCACCCTCTAACGTCACCCGGAAGTTCTGGGTCGTCAGAAAGCCCTGGCTGGTACCGGTTGAGCCCAGGAAAGCCAGGTCCAAGGTCGGATCACTGATTGCGGTGCCGTTGATGAGTACATCAAAGCCGGTGCCTCCAGATGGGTCATTGCACGACCACGCACTTCCGTCGTACTCCAGCACCTGGCCGGCGGAACACCCGGTTCGCTGCACGGTCAGCAACCCGGCATCTTCTTCCAGGCCCGTGCCAATGGTGTAGCTGTCACCAGCCGGGCCGGTGTCGCCCGTGGGCCCTTGTGGGCCAGTAACGCCTTGTGGGCCTTGCGGCCCCTGAATTCCCTGCGGACCCGTTGGACCCGTATCGCCTTGTGGACCTTGCACGCCCTGGGGCCCGGTATCACCCTGAATGCCCTGTGGGCCCTGGGCACCTTGTGGGCCGACGGGTCCCGTGTCGCCCTGCGGGCCTTGCGGGCCCTGCGGACCGGTAGGACCGGGATCGCCTTGTGGACCTTGCGCACCTTGTGGTCCCGTGTCGCCCTGCGGGCCCTGCACGCCCTGCGGACCGGTAGGACCGGGATCGCCTTGAAGACCTTGCGCACCTTGCGGGCCGGTCGGCCCCGGATCACCTTGCGGCCCCTGCGGTCCTGCAGGCCCGGTATCGCCCTGCGGCCCTGCGGGCCCGGTCGGTCCTGTGTCGCCCTGGGGACCTGTCGGACCCGTCGGCCCCTGTATTGCATCCGTCGAACAGGGTCCGAGGACCCCGCTGGTCGACTCGAAGCACAACACCGTGTCCTGTTCGCCGTGGCCACTTACGCCGGGCAGAATCAGCGTACCGTTGTCATCAACCTGAAGATGAATCACATTGCCGGCAGCGTCACGAATCTGGACGGACCCGCCCGGCGGGGCCTGAATGGTCAGGTCTTCCTGGGCGAGAACCTTGTCTGCGACAAATGCACTGGCAATTGCCAGAGCGAGGGGCGCGGGCCGGATGTACTTGCTCATCATGAATCGTTCCTTATGCTTGGATACCGTCAGGCGCGCTGGCCTGAAAGGCGGAAGATAGCCAGACCCAGCAGGGTCAGAATCAGCAGGCCAAGGCCGGGTATGGACAACGCCGGAATGGGGATCATTTCGAGACCTTGACCGAACCAGCCCCGATCATTTCCAGTGCCGCCCTGATTGGTCTCGTTGGGAGCCAACGGCTGACCGGTAGCATGGACATTGGATACGCCCACGTGAGTGATGTCCTGTGTCCCGCCTTCGGCCAGCCATAGAAATGCAGGCTGCGGTGGCGTGTCACTCTCGATCTGCACAGGCATGCCCGCGCTTCCCCGGATGGTCAGCGAGTCAGTTACCTGTTGCTGCAGGCCACTCTGGAACACATAGGCGGCGCCGCCTGAATTGATCATCTCGAGGGTAGAGAATGTCGACTGGCCGGAGATCAACGCTGCTCCGCCAATATCCCCGCTCAATGCGACCGATCCTGTGCCAGCAAGAAACTGGCCGCTGTTCGTCCAATCCCCGCCGACCTGAATCTCGCCCGATCCGCCATCCAGACTGCCGGCCACGGTCAGATTTCCGACGCCCAATAGGCGCCCTGCCGCCACTGAAAGATTACCGTCAATCTGCAAGTCGCCACCGCCCAAGTCGATCTGGCCTTGACCGAGATTGATGGTTCCCCCTGCGCCGAGATCAATGCCCGCAATAGTCGCCCCGGAAGCCAGAAGCAGGCTTCCGGCCAGGAAGGAAAGGATCATTTTCACGTTGGACGCCCCCCGGGGAAATGCAGTTGCTCGTCGAAGACTACCCGAATACCGGGTTAACTGGCAAGCGCAAGTCGGCTACAGTGACGCGGCCATGAATCGCATTTGCCTGGTCATGATCGTACGGGATGAGGCGGCTGTCATAGAACGCTGCCTGCAATCCGTTCGCCCCGTCATTTCAAGCTGGTCGATTGTCGATACGGGCTCCCGGGACGACACAGCGACACGCATCGAAAGGTCACTCGAAACCTTGCCGGGCCAGCTACACCATCGCCCCTGGGTAGACTTTGGCCATAATCGCAGCGAGGCGCTGAAGCTTGCTGCCGGCAAGGACGATTGGCTCCTGCTGATCGACGCCGACGAGCAATTGTTCATTGACGCCGACTTGCTCCCGGCGCCGGACGAGCCAGTCGACGCCTGGCAGATCCTGCAGCAGCCAGCCGGATCAAGTAACGAGTTCTACCTGCCGCGCCTGCTGCGCTCCGACCACCCCTGGCACTTCGAAGGCGTATTGCATGAATACCTGGCCAGCACGAAACCGTTCCGCCAGGCAAGGCTCGAAGGCTGGCGCCAGATTGGCCACTTCGACGGCGCACGAAACCAGCAATCAAAGCGGGAAAAGTATTTGCACGACGCAGCCGTACTTGAAGCAGCCCTGGAGTCCGACCCATCCAATCCGCGCTACCGCTTCTACCTGGCGCAGAGCTTGCGCGATGCTGGCGAACTCGAGCGTGCCGTTGAGCAATATCGCCAGCGCGCCGAGATGGGTGGCTGGGAAGAAGAAACCTACTGCGCCTTGTTCGAGGTCGCACGATTGCTCGAGCGCACGCAAGCCCCGCACGAGCAGGTTGCCAGAGCCTATTTGACCGCCTGGAACCGAAGGCCAGTACGCGCTGAACCCTTGACCGAGCTAGCGCGTCTTCACCGCGAACGCGAAGAGCACGCGATCGCCTATTTGTATGCCGAAAAGGCCACCAGCCTTCCAAGACCCGATGACACCCTGTTTCTTGACGCCGGCGTATACGGCTGGCGAGCAAAAGACGAACTCGCTATCGCCAGCTATTGGATGGGCAAACCCGATACCGCCATCCAACTGACCCGAGAGCTGCTGAGCAGCAGTGCGCTTCCCGACGACCAGCGCACCCGAGTCGAAAGGAATTTACACCTTTTCCTGAATACGAACCGGGGCTGAATAGCTGACAACAACGGCAGACCTGCGTCCAGCGAGGGGGGATTCAGGACACCGAACCTACACACCCCGTTCTGTTACCTGACCCGCGTGGGCGACTATCCGAGGAATATCAAAGCGGACCTACTGACCAACGGCTCAATCGTTCTTGTCAAGGAATGCCCCGGTCGTTATAACGCTTCCAGGGCTGTTGCGTAGTCAGCGCCGAAGTTCTCGATTAAGGCATCCAGGAGCTTCAAATTCAGTTCGTTCCCGGGATGTTCACCGACGCCCTCGGCAACCTTGTCTCGGTGCCGAACCAAGCCTTTCCGATCTCCCTCAAGAAAAGCGATGGTTGCCAGAACATAATCATTCCATCGCAAAGCTCGCTCTGAAAAATCTTCCTGGTCGAGAAGCGAGGATTTGGCGTATCGGACTGCTTCCGCGTTCGCACCGTGCATGGCGCGAAGCTGGGCAATATGCCAGCGAAGTGACCGCTGCTCTGCTGAATTGACCCGAATATACTCCTCAATGAGGTCCGCAGCCTCTTCGTTGCATCCTTTCGCTCCCAGAACACGGAAGCCGCTATCCATAGTTTGATCGAACTCCTGATAGGAAAGCTCCATATCGGATTCGAGATGCTTTTCGAACAAAGACTGACAATCGACGTCTGCTTGCACCATGGAAAAGGGAATCACGGCCAGCACAATCAAGATACTCTTCATCCAGGTCTCCTCTATTGCCAAGACACGAAGTCTGCCCAAAACCGGCCGCGGGGGCAAATCGGCAGCCACCGCCAATGACGAATCTCAATGCGGGCCGCCTGGTCGATCTGTTGCCTCGCTACCGTGCCGGCTAAGATTCTATTCAGTAGCAGCGTGATCTTCTACCAGGATATGGAATTCGAGCTCTCCCACTGAAACTGAAGCCCACTGTCCCTTCTTCACCAGCAACTCGGGAGACATTCGATCAGCCGATGTTTCAATCTCGGCCACAACATGGGCCTCATTCTCATTGTGACCGTTCACGATCAAGCCAACGGCTACTAGCGCCTGTTCACCAGAAATATTCATGGATGCTTCCGATCCTTTCTCAACGATCATTTCTGGCGTGGCCAGCTCGGCACCATTTTCCAAAACCTTCATTTTCACCAGGAATTGATCCGAGTCCCCGGCGGCAATCAGGGGTGGAAAGCAAAGCGCAATTACCACAAGGACTTTTCTCATGACTGATAATCTCCTTTACCGCTGGTCAAATCTAGAAATGGACTTCCAAGCAGCACACGTAAGCACAACGCGGATTACCCCGATAAAGGCTGGCGAGTACTTGTAGCAGCTAGTCAGTCTTCATCGAGCAACTGGCACGGTGGACGGCTCTATACAAACTGGCTTGAGCAGGGTGAGCTTAATCCCGGGGTCGCCAAGTTGCTCTACCCTGTTCGCTCCTCCACGGGCCCCGAATCCTTGGATAGAGTTTGTTCCCCCATAGGTCCGGGAAAGAAGCTCGGGCTCATCCTCGGACAGCTCAAATAGGTTTATCTCGACGATTTCCGGAACGTGCTGGAATTGTTCAGCCAACTCAATATATTTGTCCGGTGGCGGCTCATCTAGCTCAACCCCCAGATGGAAGCCGTTGGGGAGAGCGACCTGGTGGATGTCGCCGGCAGGCGCAATCCAATTCTGAAGTGTCTGTCCGTTCCATGAGAGAAAGACGTGCTGGCTTCTTTCGCCCGTATTCAAGTCGCAGGCAGCTGCGCTTGCTGTCGCAAGCACGGTGGTGAAGAGGACAAAAGTGTAGCGTGATACTTTCATGGAAGACTCTCCCATTGAACTTGGATAATTAAGCCCTGTCGCACCAGGATCCGATCCTCGAGGTTCGGCAAAGTTCCAGGAACAAGCTGACCTTCCTGCCACGCCGTTCGTGGCAACGACATATATCCAAGTCCGCTTGAGCATTTTCTATACGCCCAACTGCGAGAGGATCGACTCGAGATCCTGTAAGTCCGGAAAGGCCAAATGATGGTTCACACCACCCCCAACCGCCACAAAATCATAGCCGAGTTGACTCGCCGCTCTCTGGTCCCACACACCGTCGCCGAAGTATGTCCGTCTCTTCGCTACCACTCCCTGCGTCGCTCTCGACTCAGCCAGCCGCATAATGTCGGTGCGTCTCAATGCGTCGGAGCCAGTTGCCATGGCAAGGTCGTTTGGTTCGAGACCGATAGCGCGGAGCTTGAGCGCTGCCGTCTCCGCCCAGCCGCCCGTCGCTACACAGACGCGCACTTCGGGTGACTTCCGCAGCTCCCCCACCAACGCCAGTGCACCCGGGATCTCTCGTATGAGACTAGGGTTCTCCGCCACGTAGCGCTTGGTGAGTCCGACAAAACTGGTGTGAACCTGTTGTGCCATACGCCCTCGCTGATCGGGAGACGAGTGCTTCTCGAGAATCTCTTCCAGAATGCCACTATCCGTAACGTTCTCGTATTGAGACCAGTCTGTATCGATCTCCACGCCAAGCACGTCCCGAATCGCTTCCGCGTACAGTTCGCCGTCGAAACCTGCAGAGGCAACCAGCGTCCCGTCAATATCAAAGCATACGACGTGCATCTTCCGTTCCCGCGCGAATAAAGTTTGCCTTAACCAGCGCGGCCCAGGAACCAGCTCGGCTTTGCTGGCCCGCAAGTAGCCCCGCGTCCGGTTGAAGGCTTTGTTAGGTGAGACGAAATGATAATGCTTTGTGCCCTGGTTCTTCGAGCGGAAAATTCATCTATTGAGGGCAATAGCCAGATCAAACGAGCCCTTCAAATAATGTGTTTCCTGGTTGCTCCGCTTTTTTGTTATCAGCATTCCGGTGGTCGCGGTGACGGATCCTCAAAGTGTTTGAACAAGGTATAGATGCGAAGGGCTTCTTGAGAATCACCCTCAAGACAGTACCCCGCAGTCAGAGCGTCAACCTGTTCAACTAAAAACGGGAAGCTACAATACCCATGAGAGTCCGTACACGGTGCCAAGGAATACAATTCAAAGACCTCTGCCTCAAGACTTTCTAGGCTCTCAGCTGATTGCACTTCCTCATCCATACCAGCCCCTTCGAAGTTATTGCAGCCACCTAAAAAAAGAATGACCCCAGCAAATAACGAGGCTAGGAGAAACGGTCGCTTGTTGGTGTTAATCATTCAAAAATTCGCCACAGCAAGTATTGTTTGGGTGATTCATGAGAACTGATAATAATAAGGATCCTGGTTTCCCATACCGGGACCGAGCAGGCCGCCTGGTCCGGCACCTACCGAGAAAAGGAGGAAATGCACAAGCATGAAATATCTGTGCATGTCAATCTCCTTTTGCAAAACGTTTGGCTTAACCCTAACTATGGAGCTAAGCGGCGTGCGTTAGCCGCGTCCGGTGGACCACGCCCTTACAACGTTTCCAAGGCTGTCGCGTAGTCAGTGTCAAAGTTCTCGATCAAGGCATCCAGCAGCTTCAAATTCAGTTCGTTACCAGGATGTTCACCGACGCCCTCGGCGACCTTGTCTCGATGTCGAACCAAGCCTTCCCGATCTCCCTCAAGAAAAGCGATGGTTGCCAGAACATAATCATTCCATCGCAAAGCACGCTCTGAAAAATCCTCCTGCTCGAGAAGCGAGGATTTGGCGTATCGGACTGCTTCCGCGTTCGCACCGTGCATGGCGCGAAGCTGGGCAATATGCCACCGAAGTGACCGCTGCTCTGCTGAATTGACCCGAATATACTCCTCAATGAGGTCCGCAGCCTCTTCGTTGCATCCTTTCGCTCCCAGAACACGGAAGCCGCTATCCATGGTTTGATCGAACTCCTGATAGGAAAGCTCCATATCGGATTCGAGATGCTTTTCGAACAAAGACTGACAATCGACGTCTGCTTGCACCATGAAAAAGGGGAATCACGGCCAACGCAACAAAAATGCTCTTCATCCGGGTCTCCTCACTTATCGGCACACGAAGTCTGCCCAAAACTCGCCGCGGGGGCAAATCGGCGCCCGTGCGGGACCTCATTTAATTGTCCCGTTACCCCCTCCAGGAATCCGAGAGGAATCCGGGGAATCCGGGGTGAATACGGGAGGGATTGTGAATCCGGCAAGTGAATCCGATGAATCCGGGATGAATCCGGAGATGAATCCGGGAGATGAATCCGGGACACCCATGATCTATGGGAAATTTCCTACAGTCCGACGCGGCAGTCTCGGGATTGGCTAGCTCCCAGCCTCGTGCCAGGGTAGTCACATGACCTATCCACGAAGTCAATTAGTCAGCGATGACGAGCCAGGCTTTTTCCATTGCGTGAGCCGTTGCGTCCGTCGCGCGTTTCTGTGTGGTTTCGATGTTGCATCCGGAAAAGACTTCGAGCATCGGCGTCAGTGGATCGAGGAAAGAATCTTCCAGCTGGCCGACAGTTTCGCCGTTTCAGTGTATGCATACGCCGTCATGTCGAATCATTTCCATATCGTTCTCCGCAGCGACCCGCGATATGCCTGGGAATGGTCGGATCGGGAAGTCGCAGAACGCTGGCTGGCCATTTTTCCAGGATCGATCAGCAACCGCGACGATCCCGGCTGCGTCGAGCGGGCGACCCTCGCCCTCCTCAGCAATACCGAGCGCCTTGACGTGATTCGCCAGCGGCTGGGATCGATCAGCTGGTTCATGCGGGCACTCAATGAGCCAATCGCCCGGATGGCCAATCGCGAGGACGGGTGCACGGGCCGGTTCTGGGAAGGTCGTTTCAAGTGCCAGGCATTGCTGGACGAACAGGCTGTTCTGTCTTGCATGGCTTACGTGGATCTCAATCCGGTTCGGGCCGGCATGTGTGAGGCGCTTCGCGACTCCGCGCATACCTCCGTGCGATACCGAATCAAGTCGACTCGATCCGCAATCGGCAAGGCGCTGGGCCTTAGTTCTGAGGACCAGGCGCTCAAACCGGTCGCCGGACTGGATGCCGACGCTCTCTCTGATCTGACCGAATCCAGCTACATAGAGCTCGTGCACTGGACAGGACTCCAGGCACATCCTGAGAAACGCGGCAAGCTATCCGCCACAGGAGAAGCGCCACCTGAAGGTCTTTGGAATGTCGCGAACCATCCCCGAGAATGGATACGGCGAGTTCAAGGCACCGAGAGCCGCTACTACCGGGCAATCGGTTCCGCCGAGGCGCTGATGCTTAAGGCCGCCGATCTTGGCCAGCGTTGGATGAAGGGCGTGTCCGGGGAATTCGCCCTCAAGAAGCTACGAGAACAGCCTATACCTTGGTAGCCCCATCCTCACCTGAACTTCCGGTTGAACGACGTGGACCGGACGCCAGCCCGTGCTCAAAATCGGCTCCAGATGGCCGGCACAGCGCTCGACACCCCAGGGTCCCGTCCACCTCGTGCTCATTCTCAGCAGATTCCGATGACCCGCAAACCACGGAGAGGCTGATTCAGCCGGCAAGATCGTGGGTGTCCTGGTTTCTCTGGCGGCAAACCATCCCCGAGAATGGATACGGCGAGTTCAAGGCACCGAGAGCCGCTACTACCGGGCAATCGGTTCCGCCGAGGCGCTGATGCTTAAGGCCGCCGATCTGGGCCAGCGTTGGATGAAGGGCGTGTCCGGGGAATTCGCCCTCAAAAAGCTACGAGAACAGTCAATACCTTGGTAATCCCATCCTGATCTGAATTTCCGGTTGAACGACATGGACCGGACGCCAGCCCGTGCTCAAAATGGGCTCCAGATGGCCGGTACTGCGCTCAACGCGCCAGGATCCCGTCCACCTCGTGCTCATTTTCAGCAGATTCCGATGCCCCGCAAACCACGGAGAGGCTGATTCAGCCGGGAAGATCGTGGGTGTCCTGGTTTCTCCTCGGTTGAATGACGTGGACCGGACTCCAGCCCGTGCTCAAAATGGGCTCCAGATGGCCGGTACAGCGCTGACACCCCAGGGCCCCTTCCACCTCGTGCTCAATCTCAGCAGATTCCGATGTCCCGCAAACCACGGAGAGGCTGATTCAGCCGGGGGGATCGTGGGTGTCCTGGTTTCTCTGGTTTCTCCTGGTTTCGGCCGTCCTGGTTTCGGGTGTCCTGGTTTCGGCGCTTACGAGTTGGAGCTGCTGTTAGCTAGCGCCAATAGGCTGAATGTAGCCATAATTACTCGCTGACTATAAGCCCACACTTAACTGCAGAAAACAGCATGGTGTGACCGCAGTCCCCACAGCTAACCTGAACCATTGGGACCGTATTTGTGATATCTGTAGTCTTGGTGTATACGTCGTAAGTCGGTAATGTAACAAGGCCAAAGATCCCTAACTCTTCACTATTGCATGCTGGGCAATTAGATGAGATTCCGTTGTCTTTGGTCCACTGAGAAAATTTGCTTCTCTGGTCGTCAGTCATACTCATAATTTCTCATCCTTAATGTTTTGCCCAACGCTTAGTACACCGAGAAAATGCGAGCGCAGCGAGTATTCTCTCAAGTGGATCTACTCGTTAAGCGCTTACTCAACTTCGGTGGCCCTTTCCCATATCTCACTGTAAATAGCATACTTAGCCTCCGTTATCGGAGTAGCTAACGGAATTAAGTATGTAGCCTTTTTTCCCGCATCCTTGATTGACCCGCCCATAATCCAGGATACGTCGCCATCTATGAAGACAATTCTGTCATGAAGCTCTTTGCTTCTTTTAACTTTAATTGAACTTCCGTATTGAGCCATGTGCTTATTGATATAAACTTTTAGATCTTTCGAATAACGGTCTGCCAGGATACGAACATTAATCGATGCACCGGCCTCTGAAATGTAGGCATCAAATGCTTCGCCGTTAAAATATGGATCGATTATCAACAGATCATTCTTAGCATCACTTACGATGGACTTTAAGTCAGCAAAAAAACTATAGAAATCTCCAGGCTCGTACGCATTTCCGATTTCACTTCTGCCATCTAATTCAAGCTCAAGCTTAAGCTCTTCGATAGCATCAAGAACTTGCCCCTGAATCTGAACGATTGCGGGTTTCCAATACTGAAGCAGTGTTTGGTAAGCCGCTCTATACTGTACTTGTCTATCAAGTCCCAGCCTGGAGAAAAGTGCGCCAACACGAGACAACCATTGCCGTTGCGGTGAACCGGGATTCATTATTGGCTTTTCACCAAAGTCAGGTGCCTGCTCTAAGGATTCAGTCAATTTCAGAAGGATAATCTGCTTTTCAACAGGGCCATCGCCCTCTAGCTTTTTCGTCATTCTTTCAGACATTAACTACCCTACGATGTCGCTTATTTCCTTGCCACTTAACGATTTAGCTAAGCGGTGCGTGTAAGTGCGTCCGGTGAAGAGCCGCTAGGCCCGGAACGAACTTGAGCGGTTTGTTAGGTTTAATTGTCAACTGCTAGATCTGGCATGAAGCCAGCGGCCTGTCTCCGCTGAATGGCGAAAAGATCTTAAGCTCCCATGGAAATCCTTCTGCACGCGCTTTGGTAAAGCTATCTGTCATTCCAGTAATCATGTTGGCAGACTCGCGGCACATTTTGATAGCTTCAGATCCGCTAGTATCAATTGTTACCTCAATACTATGACCCCATCCGCTGACATTGCAATCGGAGACGACGCCCGTTTCCTCAAATGCAGCACACACTCTGAATGCATCAGAAACAACGTCGTCTTGACCATTGCGCTGCTCGGGCTCATCACTGCTCCCTGCGGCCAGAAGTAGAAAGAACATGAAAAGCGCGAATAGTGCAATGTGGTCGGAAATCCAACTTTTTCGCATAGCTTACTCCCCGAAGATATGTGATGAGCGCAATCAACGGAAGCACATAAGCAACAGTGTCCTTCCAATCGAATGTCCCTGGCAATCTTTCTATATACTGTAGTGCCTCTGAACCAATGCCAACGAAACAGAGAGCACTCGTCCACACAAGCGCGAGCCTAGCATCCCGCCCAGTATCCCCGGTTATCCCAAGGGCGAACGATGCGAATGCCATAACCCAAAGCCCGTTTGGGAGAGAGTATACAACCCAGTTATCTAAATATGGCCCAAGAGGCGAAGACGCTCTCCGAAGTTCATTGATGCTTGGCATAAGCCCACGTTGCTCAGCCCACGAAAAAAGCAAAAGTGAATCCGGCCGGAAGCAGACATAAATCAAGCCGCCACATAAAAGCAAGAACAGGCCGATGAGATAGTATGCGCGGGCCATTTCAAACCTAACGTCTGAGCTCAGATGCGTTTAAGGCGTCGCCTGCTTCTGCGGCAGCAAAAGTAGCCGACGGGTCAAACGTCACCTGCAGCGATGTGTTAGCCATCCACACGCTTGCTAACATCTACTACTCCAGTTCCGATTTGCCGGTACCTGTATATGGCCAAGGCCTTCTCGCACATTCGAGAGTCCTCGCTAAATAGCGCATCGCAAAACGCAGCATAAGCGACATGATGTGCATCACTCATATTCGCTGGGACTCTATTGGTACGCGCAAGGCCTGCATCGGGCCTAAATCCGATTGCGTTCAGTATGGAGTAGCACGTAGAAATGCCCAGGAAGACTGGCCATTTCTCATAGCCGAAAAGTCTCTTGTCGGGCGGGTCGAAGCCAAAGAACTGATCTGCAGAAATAGGCGACGGAGAATACTTGTTTGCATGCTCCCACAGTGCTTGTAAGGGATTGCTCGCATCTGCGAAATTTGAAGCTTGGCCGCGGTCAAATCCAAGCGGCTTTCGCCTATTCTCCAACGGCTGCGTCCCTGCAAGCTTCTCAAGGGCGTCTTCGCCAGCGTCCCTGATTAGGTCCTCCAAGCTGGAACCAAAAATATCTTCCAACCGCGGAATTTCCTTTAGATGCTCGCGAACTTGCTTCGCCATATCACCGGGGAATGCTTCCGCGACATTCGGATCTTGAGACCCAAATATCTTTGCTATAAGTCCTTCAAACATGGCAGGATCAACAGCCGGAGGATTCTGTCGAAACTCTGAATATAATTTCCCAGGATCAGCATATTCTTCGATGAACCACTGCTCTGTGATCCTGCCCTCCTCATCTCGTTTAAGCAGCAATCTTTGCGCTTTCAGAGTACGCAGCACATCCAGAATTTCTTTGGTATCACCTCTTGCAACTTCCGTAAGGTGTTCGTTCGAGAACACCCATCTCACGTCCACTTTGGGCTTCAGGATTATCCTCCCCTCCGCAAGAAGACCCAGAACGTTTTGGTCAAGATACAAGTTCAACATGGAGCGCTAATTAACAAATAGATGGTGGAACTGGCGTTCAGAATGCAAAGCCACTCTTAGCTGACTAACCTGTACAGAATTCGCGGACCGTGTCCAACTCACCTGAACGTCATGCATTCTCCGGTTCTGATATGGATTACCAGGAAACTTCTTGCCCGAAGCGCTCGCGAAATCGGCGGAGTTATATGGCAAAAGGTTCACATAGCGCGCTAGGCGGTGGGTTGGCCACATAGCACGATTCGCTGGCAGCGTAGGGTCTACGGCGTGGCGGGAGAGCGGCGAAGCGATACTGTGCGGTCGCGGGGTGGCCGCGTGGTTTGATTCGAGATTCTGACTGACCGAATGGCACCCCATGCCGTTCCTACTCCCTCACTGAGGCCATACTGCCCAAAACTGCCCGCGGGCGCAAATCGGTACGTTGGCGGGGTTTGCCCGATCGGGCGGCTACGGCGCCAGCTTGCGTTTAAGGGCGCGGGCCAAGGGGACAGGCAGGTTGGGGACTGAGCGTAGCAGCCAGGGGAGGATCTTTCGCTTGGCGCCGCTGAGTGATTCCGGGATGTTGGCTTCGATCAGGTGCGGGCCGGGCATGGACAGGGCGTATTCCATTGCCTTGCAGAGATCTTCGGCGTCTTCGACGCTGACGGCGTGCACGCCCATGCCCTGGGCCATGCGCGGGAAGTCCAGCGCCGGGTCGCTCAGGTCGAGTTGTGAGCGTGCCTTGGGACCGATGCGTTCGGCGCCGACTCGCTCCAGTTCGATGTTGAGTACCGAGTAGGACCGGTTGTTGAAAATGATGGCGGTGACATCGAGGTCCTCGCGCGCCATGGTCCACAGCGCCTGGATGGTGTACATGGCGCTGCCCTCGCCAACCAGGGCGATGACCGGACGGTCCGGGCAGGCGATGGCTGCGCCGACGGCATTGGGCAGGCCCTGGCCGATCGCGCCGCCTGTGAGTGTGAGCAGATCGTGTGGTGGTGCGCCCGCAGTCATGGCCGGCAGCATCAGGCCGGAAGTGATGGCCTCATCGACAAGGATCGCGTTCTTCGGCAGGAGATGGCCGACGGCATCGCAGACCTTTTCAGCGGTGAGCTTGCCGCGTGGGCGATTGGGGCGGCTGGCTTGCTGTAGCTCGGGTTCGGTTTCTTCGGCGCCCAGGGCGCTTGCCAGGGCTTCCAGGCTGGCAGCCGCGTCCTGTTCCGGCGTGGCCAGGGTATGGACTTCGCAGCCTTCGGGTACCAAATCGCTTGGCTTGCCCGGGTATGCAAAGAACGACACCGGCGACTTGGCGTCGACCAGCACCAGGTGATCGATGTCGGATAGTTGCACGCCGGCCAGTTCGGCGAGGTAGGCCAGGCGATCGACCTTCGGGCGGCCGGCACCGCGTTCGAGCCGGGTTGGAAAAACTTCGGCCAATACCCGCACGCCGTTGTGGGCGGCGATTCGGGACGCGGCCAGCAGCGATGGTTCGCGGGTAGCCCGGCCGCCGAGTAGCAGAGCGACCTTGCCGCCAGATTGAATCAGTTCGGCAATTGATTCCACTGTTTCCGAGTCGGCCGGTTCTGGTTCAAGCGGTGGCGGCGGTGGTGCGGGTTTGCCGCCTTCGCTCCAGGACACATCGGCCGGCAGGATCAATGTCGCGACCTGCCCCGGCAGGCCGCGGGCGGCCGTGACGGCGTCGACGACATCGCGGCACAGCTCGTCGGTGCTCTTTGAACTGCGCACAAAATTGGGCGAGACGTTGCGTGCCACGGTTTCGATATCGGACTGCAGTTGTGCATCCAGCACCTGGTGATGGATGGCGTGATCGCCGACGATGTTGACGATCGGCACCTTGCCCTTGCGCGCGTTGTGCAGGTTGGCCAGGCCGTTACCCAGTCCCGGGCCCAGGTGCAGCAGCGTGGCGGCCGGCTTGTCGGCCATGCGCGCGTAACCGTCGGCCGCGCCGGTGGCCACGCCTTCGAACAGGGCCAGCACGGCGCGCATGCGTGGCTCGCCGTCGAGTGCGGCAACGAAGTGCATCTCGCTGGTGCCGGGGTTGGTGAAACAGACCGTGACCCCGGCATCGGCCAGGGTCTTCATCAGGGCTTGGGCGCCGTTGGGCATGGCGGTTTTCCTGCTCAGTGTGCGCTATGCGATCTGCCCAGTGTATCCAGTAGATGCTCGACAATGCCATTGCAGCCGTCGATCAGCGGGTCGACGCAGGGCAGACCGGTCTCCTCGGCCAGTTTGTCGAGGTAGGCGGCACGCTCGTCCGCGGGCAGCTTGGAGGTGTTCACCGACACGCCCACGCAACGGATATCGGGGCTGGTGCGCCGGCCCATGCGAATGTGGGCCTCGATGACTTCCGCCAGCGGCGGCAAGGAATAGTGCGGCCAGCCGGACACGGTTTTGCGCAGCGGATCGTGGCAGACCACGAAGCCGTCGGGCTGCGAGCCGTGCAGCAGGCCCAGGGCCACGCCGGAATAGCCGGGGTGGAAGATTGAGCCCTGGCCTTCGATCACGTCGAAGTGATCCGGGTCGTTGTCAGGCGAGAGCAGCTCGGCGGCGCCGGAAATGAAATCCGCCACCACCGAATCGATCGGGATGCCCTCGCCGGCAATCATGATGCCGGTCTGGCCGGTGGCCCGGTAGGTGGATTTCTCCCCGGCTTCGCGCAAGGCGTGGTCCAGGGCCAGGGCGGTGTATTTCTTGCCGATGGCGCAGTCGGGTCCGACCGTGAGGATGCGTCGGCCAGTGCGTGGCTTACCGTTGCCGACGGGCAGTTTTGCGGGCGGCACACGAACATCGACGAGTTGGGCGCCTGCGGCCTCGGCAACCTCGGCCAGGCCGGGTCGGTCACGCAGACGAAGATGCAGGCCGCTGACGATATCCAGGCCCGCCCGGGCGGCTTGTTCGATGACCTCCCACCACGATTCCGGCACCGCGCCGCCGACGGGCGCAACGCCGAGCACCAGGCTGCCGCAACCGGCCTCGACCGCTTCGGTCAGGCTCATGTCGGACACACCCAGGTCGACCTGGCTACCTTCGAAGCGGAGCTGGCCGGCGACCTTGTCCGGGCACCACTGCACGATGCCCTGTGCGGTCTTGGCAAAAGTGGGGTCGGTCTCGGCACCGATCAGCAGCAGGTAAGGCGGCTTCAAACGGACGCGCGTGATGGAACTCATGAGCGAAATATATCAGCCCCAGAGCGCCGGGTCCGGCGGCGACACGCGGCCGTGGTCGAAGGTCATGGGATGCTCGCGATCGCGCTCCAGGAACAGCGCGCCGTCGAGATCGGCGTAGCGGCAAAGCTGGGCGACCACGTAGCCTGGCGCCATGGCCAGGGATGTACCCACCATGTTGCCGACCATCACGTCCAGACCGCGTTCCCGGGTCAGCCTGGCCAGCTCCAGTGCCTCGGTCAGGCCGCCGGTCTTGTCGAGCTTGATGTTGATCATCTGGTAGCGCCTGGCCGCCGCCTCGAACTCGGAGCTGTCCAGGCAGGACTCGTCGGCGCACAGCGGTACCGGTGATTGGTAGCCTTCCAGCGCCTCGTCACCGCCGCGGGGCAGCGGTTGTTCGATCATGGCGATGCGCAGCTCATGAAACTTCGGCGCCAGGGCCTGGAGTTGTTCGAAGGTCCAGCCCTGGTTCACGTCGACGACAATCTCGGCTTCGGGACGGGCCTGGCGCACGGCGGAGATGCGCTCGAGCGACTCCTCGCCGCTGAGCTTGACCTTGATCAGCTCGCCGGCGATCTGCCGGGCCCTGGCCGCCATCCGTTCGGGCGTGTCGATACCCACGGTGCCGAACGAGTTCACCTCGCCGGGGACGATATCCGCCAGTTCCCAGACCCGCTTGCCGGCCTGCTTGGCTTCCAGGTCCCAGAGTGCGCAGTCGATGGCGTTACGCACACCGCCGGCCGACAGCAGCGACTGCAGTTCCTGGCGCCCGATGCCGGACTCGATGGTAGCGCGCATGGCTTCCGCCTCGGCCATCATGCTGTCCCCGTTCTCGCCCAGGTAGTAAACGCCGCTGGCCTCGCCGCGGCCCGTGTGACCGCCCTCGGTGATCTCCACGTACAGGGCCTCCACGCCGGTGAAGACGTGGTCGGTGATCACGAACGGGAAGCTCAGTTTCCAGTCTTCCCGCCGGAACGTCACCTGGCGCATGCCTTGTTCTCCTGTTGTAGTTCCGGTCATGCCAGGTACTGGAATCCGAGAATGTTCCAGAACCAGTAGAACCAGATCACGAATAGGCCGCACAGCGCCACGACGGTGTAACGCAGCCGTGCCCAGAGACCGGCCAGCAGGCCGTCTTTCCAGACCACCACCAGCTTGAACAGCAGCCAGATACAGGTAATCACGGCGATGATCGGCGTCACCAGCCAGACTTTGAACAGCGTGGAAACTTCGCTGAACATGGCGTCACCCAGGACCGTCAGGACAATGACGCCGCTGATGATCACCAGCCAGTTGGCGGCCGAGGCCCACACCGCGGCGCGGTAGGCGGACTTGTCGGATGCCGACCATGTCCTGATGGTGGCGCGCTGGAAGAAGCGCCGCAGCAGCACGGCCAGGAACACCAGCATGGCGAAGCCCAGCAGCATGTAATTGAGGTTCGGTGATTCCCACGGCGCGAGCTTGCGCAGCGACATGAACGGCAGGCCGTCCATGACGAAACCGGTCACCTCGCCGTCGTCGTTTTCCTGGAAGGCGATCAGGCGCGGCGCCAGGCCGGCGACGATGGTGACATCCTGATGGAGCGCGCGGAACAGGTTGTCGCCCACTTCCGCGTAGCGCTTGGCATTGCCGGCGAAGCCGACCACCAGCGTGTTGTCCGGGCCGGGCGTCACGTTCACCACGCTGCTCATGCGCAGCGCCTTCTCGATGGTGGAGAAATTGGTGCGCCAGAAGCCGTAGGTGCCGGCGTAGCGCCCGGCGCGTTCGGCGAAGTCTTCCGGTGGGACCGGCGGGGCCTCTTCGCGCGGAAAATACTGTTCGTACAGGGCCGGGAACAGCGCGGAGCGAACGGCGCTGCCGCCGGAACCGCCGAAGGACGCGAAGAAGGCCAGGTCGTGCGTCTCGTCGACGCCGAGATAGGAGTGGAACCAGCGGGTATCACCGCCGTGGCCCATGACCCGGGTGCCTTCGAAGTCGGTTTCGTACCAGCCCAGGGCCATGCCCATCAGGCGCTCATCGTGGGTGAACTGCAGGCTGAGCATTTCCTCGACCGTTTCCGGGCGCAGGATCTGCTGGCCGTCCAGACTGCCACCATTCAGGATCGCCTGGGCAAAGCGCACCATGTCGGTGGCGCTGGCCGACTGGCCGCCGGCCGGACCGAAGCTCTTGACGATCTCGAAGGGCTTTTCCTTGTAGCCGCCCGCCTCGAAAGCGTAGCTCTTGGCCATATCATCCTCGAGGTGCTCGGGCAGCGGCTCCTCGAAGGTAGCAGTGCGCATGCCCAGGGGCGCGAAGATGTTTTCGGCGATGTAGTCGTTGAACGACTGGCCGGAGACGTTGGCCACGATCAGGCCGGCGAGCGCGGTGGCGTAGTTGGAGTAGGCGCTCTGGGCGCCCGGCGGGTTGACGCGCTCCTGGCGATAACGCTGCATCGCCTCCTTGAGCGGCAAGGCCTTGTCCGGATCGTCGATGATCAGGTAGCCCATGCCACCGTCCTCGAACCCGGCCGTATGCGTCATGATGTGCCGCAGGGTGATGGGCTCTTCGAAGGTAGCCGGGATCTCCACGTCATTCAGGTACTCGTTGACGTCGGTGTCGAGATCCAGCTCGCCCTGCTCCACCAGTTGCATCACCGCCACCCAGGCGGCCAGCTTGGAGACCGACCCGGGCCTGAACAGCGTGGTCTCGGGGTCCACCGGTTCCTGGGCTTCGATGTCCTCGAAGCCGTAGCCCTTCGCGAAGATGAGCTCGCCACCGCGGGCGATGGCCACGGTGCCGGACGGGCTGTTGTTGTTTTTCATCAGCGGCTCGACCACGCCGTCGATGAAGGCTTCCAGTGCCACGGTATTGTCCAGTCCGGACGGTGCGGCACGTTCGGCCCAGGCTGCGGTGGTGCCCTCGTCCTGGGCGATGACGGCACTGGCCTCATCCGTGGCGGCGGGCTCCGGCGGGGTGTCCGATTCGTCCTGCGCCAGGACCGGGCTGGCGAGCAGCGCCGCGAAAATCGCGGCGAAGGTGAGGCGGTGGATACAGTTCATGACCCGTCCTTTTATTGGGTGTCGTGAAGGCTAGATTGGGCTGATGTTACCCGCGGGCCGGAAGCAGAAGTTAGGCCGATGCGACAGAAAAATATGCAGATTCGGCGGCCCGGCCTATAATCGCCCCATGATTTACGGTGATGAATACTGCGTACATATGGCGCCCGGCTTCGACCCCGAAGTCGCATCGACGGCGGAGCTCAGAGCCCTGTTCGAGAACGCCACGTGCATCTCCCGCTTCCATGCGTCCTCGGACAACCGCTTCATCAAGTACATCAGCGACAGCGCGCTGGGGCGCTCACATTGCTACAAGCTGGATGAGGACCGCATGATCGAGATCAACGACTCGTTCCTGCGTGAGCCGATCGTGATCCACAACGAAGTCGCCGACCTGATCAGCTTCCAGTTCGTGTCCTCGGTCAAACGTTCCGAATTCCTGGGCGAGCGCAAGAACGTGCACGACCTGGGACCGGCCATCATTGTCTCCGCCCTGCCCGGCCGCGAGCTCACTTACCGGGTGCCCAAGGTCAACGAGACCATCCGCCATGTGGTGGTCTACACGACCCTGTCGAACCTGATGGAACGGATGGGCGAGAACAGCGAAGACTACCCGGGCTGGCTGCGCGACATCCTCGATGGCGAACACGACCAGCCGCGCCAGCGCGTGCTGTTCCTGGAGGACGTTCATCGCGAACTGACCTGGTCGTTCTTCCACCTGCCGGTCTCCGGGCGGCTGCTCAACCACTGGATGTTCGCCAAGTTCCACGAGCTGCTCAGCATCGGACTGCAGATTCTCAAGAACGACCAGGCTTACCTCGAGCGCGGGGCCGAACACCCGGCCGTCCCGCACGGCGACATCATCCGGCGCGCGACCACCATCCTCAACCGCGAGTACGCCAACCCGCCGACCCTGCCGCAGCTCGCCCGGCACCTGGGTATTTCGGAAACCCAGCTCAAGAGCGGTTTCAAGTCGCTGCACGGCGCCACCATTCGCCAGTACATCATCGCCCGCCGGGTCGAGGCCGCGCGTCTGCTGCTCAACGAGAACAGGCACTCGATCTCGGAGATCGCCGACATCGTGGGCTACCAGGATCACTCGGCCTTCTCGCGCGCATTCCGGCGGCTGAACGGCTGCACCCCCAAGGGATGGCGCCGGTCTCACAGGCACTAAAGCGCTGTCGGTTCTGCACAAAAATAAGTCGATTCAGCCTAATCAACTTCAGGCTTACGAATTACCATTGGATGAAATCCGCCCGGCGGGAGCCCGCTGGATAGCCTGTAAAGGGCGGACTACGTCAACCCGCCAACCAAGACGTGGTCAACGATCACGGGGACCTGAGAGATGATGAACACACCAAGCACAGACAAGCTCACCGTCACGATCCTGGCCCTCGCCATCGCCGCCGGGCTGGGTCTTGCACCCAACGCCCTGGCACAGGCGAACAACGACCCGGTCGAAGACGAGACAGAACGTGAACGTGACACCGAACTCGATGACGTCATCGTCGTCACCGCCTCGCGGCGCGAGGAAGCATTGCAGGATGTCGCCATGGCGGTGTCCACCATCGACACCGACGAGTACATCGACGCCGGCCTGACGGGCCTGACCGACATCCTGACTTTCGTACCGGGCGTGGCCGTCACCAACAACGGCCGGCCTTATTTCAATAATGTCTACATGCGCGGCATCAACGCCCAGCTTTCGGCGGGCGTGACCAGCTATATCGACGATATTCCCTTCGGCTCCTCGACCGTCTACACCTCGCCCGCGCCGCTTGACGGCACACTGCTCGACCTTGGCACCCTGGACGTGCTCAAGGGCCCGCAAGGCACGCTCTACGGTGCCAGCGCCATCGGCGGCATCCTCAAGTTCAACACCCGGGCGCCGTCGCTGACCGACGGTTCGGGCAGTGTTTCGGCCAATCTGTCGAACACCCGCCATGGCGGTCTCAACCAGCTCTATCGCGCCAACCTCAACGGACCGCTGGTGCAAGGCACCCTGGGCGGTAGCCTGACGGTCTTCAACCAGCAAACCAACGGCTACATCGACAACGTACAGATCGGTGAGGATGACTGGGACGACTATGACTACCACGGCGGTTCCGGCAGCCTGCGCTGGGCAGTCACCGACCGGCTGGAAGTGACCCTGCAGGCGCTGCACCAGAACGCGACCCAGGACGGCACCTCGCAGGTCCAGGCCAACTACGCCCAGGACCTGCCGATTCCGGGCTTCGGCGCGGCCGAGCCGATTTACGGCGAATACGCCACCGGCGCGGCGGCCCTCAACCCCAGCGAATACGAAGCCACCCTCGGGGGTCTGACGATCAAGTACGACACCGGTTTCGGCGAACTGACCTCGGTCACCAGCACGCAGGAGATGTTCTTCATCCAGCAGCAGGACGTGACCACACCTTTCGCGGGCGTCGCCGACATTTTCTTCCCGGACACGGCGCCGCACTCCTCGGCAGTACTGGTGGGTGATCTCGGTTTCGAGAAGTTCACCCAGGAAGTGCGCCTGACCTCGGAGTCCGGCAACCAGTTCGAATGGATCGTCGGGGCCTACTACACCGACGAAGACGGTCACAACATCCAGGACCTGGTGGTCACGCCGGACGTGCCGCTGTATTTCGCCAACTTCCCGTCCAACTACAAGGAACTCTCGGCCTTCGCCACCGGCACCTGGTACTTCACGCCGGACCTCGACGTCAGCTTCGGCCTGCGCCACACCGACTACTCCAACGACGTGGAACTGAATACGGTCGGACCGCTGCTCGCGCCGCTGCCGTTTTCCGAGATCGACGACGAAGTCACCAACTTCCTGGTCAACCTGCGCTACCGCGCCTCGGACAACATGTCGTTCTACTCGCGCGTGGCCTCCGGCTACCGCCCGGGCGGCGCCAACTTCCTGCTGCTCGACCCGACCACCGGCGACCCGCTGAGCAGCCCGTTCTTCGAGCCCGACGAGCTGGTCAGCTACGAAGCCGGCCTCAAGGGCAGCAGCCCCGACGGCCGCTTTACCTATGACATCGCCGGCTACCACATCGACTGGCAGGACTATCAGATCGGGATCGTCCGTGGCGGTGTTCAGGTCGTTGGTAACGCCGAAAAGGCAGTCAGCCGCGGCATCGAAACCTCGCTGGGCATGGCGGTGACCGACAACCTGACGCTGACCGGCTCGCTGTCCTACGTCAACGCCGAACTGGCCGCCGACGAACCCGACCTGGGCGGCGCCGACGGCGATCAGTTGCCGAGCACGCCGGAATGGCAGGCGGTGCTGGACGCAGATTACCGCTTCAGCTTCGGCCAGTGGCCGGCCTACGTAGGCGCATCGTATCGCTACAAGGGCGAAATGCCCGTGGGCTTCGACGGCTACACCGACGCCTCGGGCAACGATTTTCCGCCCTCTTCGCCGCGCGTGAACATCGACAGCTACAACCTCGTCGATCTGCGTGCGGGCGTGCAATTCAACGATTTCGACGTCGCCCTGTACGTCAACAACGTGTTCGACGAGTGGGCCTGGACCAGCTTCGGCTCGAGCTTCGCGGTGATTCCCAGCGGTGCGCCCACCCGACCGCGCACGGTCGGCGCGGTGCTGCGCTGGAACTTCCTGTAAGCGGCCCGCTGTGTCTCGAAACGTGATGCGAGCGAGCAGCCCTTTCTCCATTGTCTGGCTGCTCGCCGCAATCGGGATGGCGGCCGCCGGGCCGGCTCTTGCCGAGCCCGATGCGGCCGCCATCGATGCCGTGGTCGAGCGGGCCATGGATACTTTTGGTTCGCCCGGCCTCACCGTTTCGGTCGTACACGACGGGGAACTGGTCTATGCCCAGGGTCGGGGCATCCTCGAGGTGGGCGGCGATGTGGCAGTTGACGCCGACACCCTGTTCCAGATCGCATCCGTATCCAAGGCCTTCACCGCCGCTGCCCTGGCGTTGCTGGCCGACGACGGCAAGCTGAGCTTCGACGACCGGGTGATCGATCACCTGCCCGAATTCCGCATGCACGACCCGTACGTGACGCGCGAATTCCGCATTCGCGACCTGCTCACCCACCGCAGCGGCCTGCCGCTGGGGGCGGGCGACCTGCTGATGTTCCCGCAAGGCAAGACCACGCGCGAAGAAATCCTGCGCGCCATGCGCCACTTCGAGCCCAGCAGCAGCTTCCGCGCCCAGTACGATTACGACAATTCCATGTACATCATCGCCGGCATGGTGGTGGAAGAAGCCGCCGGCCAGAGCTTCGAGTCCTTCCTGGAAGAACGACTGCTGTTCCCGCTGGGCATGAACGACTGCGCCGCCACCTTTGACCGTGCGCCCGAATCCCTGCCGAAAGCCGTACCGCACGTCGAAGTCGACGGCGAGATCGAGACGACGCCAACCGGCCTGCTCGGCGACACCGCGGCACCGGCCGGCGGCATCACCTGCAGCGCCCGCAGCATGGCCCGGTGGATGAACTTCATTCTGGACGAAGGCGTGAGTGCCGATGGCGATCGGCTGATCAGCGAGCAACAGTTCGCCGAGTTGTTCTCGCCAGTAACGATCACGCGCACACCCGGCTATCTGAGCGAACACGCCGGGGCTTCGCTGTCCGCCTACGCCCTGGGCTGGAACGTGTCCACCTTCCACGGCCAGCCGCTGCATTCCCACGGCGGCGGCCTGATGGGCATGACCAGCCACCTGATGCTGCTGCCGCGCGAGAACCTGGGCGTTTTCGTGTCCAACAACCTGATGTCGGCCGCACCCCGCCCGGTGGCCTACGACATTGCCGAGATGTTCATGAAAGACTTGGCCGACAACGATCCCGACTGGATCGCGGTGGTCGAAGAGCTGATGCAGCAACGCCGGGACTCGGGCGCCGAAGCCGTGGAGAAAGCCATGGCCGAACGCGACGCCGACAGCAGCCCGAGCCTGCCGCTGGAAGCCTATGCCGGCATCTATCGTGACCCCTGGTATGGCGAGATCACTTTGAGCCTGGAAGACGACGGCCGGCTGTGGTTCCGCTCGCCGCGCAGTGAACCGCTGACCGGGCCGCTGGAGCATTTCCAGTTCGACACCTTCATCGTGCGCTGGACCGACCGCCGCCTGAATGCCGACGCCTACATGAGCTTCATTCTCGACCCGCAGGGCGAAGTGGAAAGCGCCCGCATGAAAGCCGTATCGCCCACCACGGACTTCAGCTTCGATTTCCACGATCTCGACCTTCGCCGCGTCAAAAAACCCGCCGAAGATCAGTGATCCAGGCCGACTGGACCTTCGCCCTGTGGGCTGTTTTGGCCGCCCTGGCGGCCCTCGGCTTCTGGGCCGACCGCACCCGCATCGGCCGCAATGTCTCCGGCCTGGCCATCGTGCTGGCCACCGGCATGCTGCTGTCCAACATCGGCATCCTGCCCAAGCAGGCGCCGGTCTACAACGTAGTCTGGATCTACCTGGTGCCGCTGGCCATCCCGCTGCTGCTGCTCAAGGCCGACCTGCGCCGGGTGCTGGTCGAGACCCGCGGCATGCTGCTGCCTTTCGTGCTGGGCGCGGTCGGCACTTTGCTGGGCGCGCTGCTGGGCGTGTGGCTGTTGCCCCTGGGCGAACACGCGGCCAAGCTGGCCGGCGTGTTCAGCGCGACCTACATTGGCGGCTCGATGAACATGGCCGCCGTCACCCAGGCGGTGGACCTCGACCCGTCCCTGGCCACCGCCAGCGTGGCGGCGGACAATGTCGTCGGCGTGTTCTACCTGGCCTTCCTGGCACTGGCACCCTCGCTGGTGCTGTTCCAGCGCTGGTTCCGGGTGACCGGAGACGAGTTGCGCACGACCAGCGACGAGTCCGTTCAGGCGGCAAACGATCGCGCCGATGCGGAGAGCGACGTCATTCCCCTCGACCCCCTGCACCTGGGCATCGCCCTGGCCGTGGCTTTCACGATCTGCGCGATCGGCCAGGCGCTGGCAACCTGGTTCGGCGTGGGCGGCTACGCCATCTTGTTCATCACCGCACTCGCCGTGCTGGTGGCCAATGTGTTTCCGCGCCAGCTCGGCCGCCTGAACGGTGACTATGAAGTCGGCCTGTTCATGATGTACCTGTTTTTCGCCGCCATCGGCATCAGCGCCGACGTGGCGGCCATGATCAACTCGGCGCTGGAGATTGCCGCTTTCGCCGCGATCATTGTCTTCTGCCACGCCCTGGTGATCTTCGGGCTCGGGCGGGTATTCCGCACCGACCTGATGGACACCGTGATTGCCTCCAATGCCTGCGCCGCGGGCCCGGCCAGCGCCGCGGCCATGGCTGCCGGCAAGGGTCGCCCGGACCTGGTGGCACCGGCCGTGCTGCTGGGGGTATTCGGTTATGCCGTGGCCAACTTCATCGGCATCGGCGTGGCGACCTGGCCGGGCTGGGGATAAAACTCTCGAACCTGAATCGGAGAAATAGAATGAGAACGCTCACCATTACCTTCCTGTCGTGCCTGCTGGCCGCCTGCTCGGCCGACTCGCCCTCACCCGAATCGTCTGCATCTGAGTCGTCTGCATCAGAATCGCGCGCGCCCGAAGCGCCTTCGCCCGAATACGATCTCGTCATTGCCAACGGTCTGTTCTACGACGGCAGCGGCGAAGCGCCGCGTGAGGTGGATATCGCCGTCAATGGCGATCGCGTCGAGGCCCTGCTGCCGCGCGGTGAAGAGGTATCGGCAGAGCTCGTGATCGATGCCGACGGCCAGGCGGTCGCACCCGGATTTATCAACGTGTTGAGCTGGGCGACCGAATCCCTGATCGAGGATGGTCGGGGCTTGAGCGACACCCACCAGGGCGTGACCCTGGAGATGTTCGGCGAAGGCTGGTCCATGGGCCCGCTCAACGACACCATGAAGGCCCGGGCGCTGGAGCGGCAAACCCATATCCAGTTTCCGATCGAGTGGGAAACGCTGGGCGGCTACCTGGAATTTCTCGAGCAGCGCGGCGTCACACCGAACGTGGCCTCCTTTATAGGCGCCACCACCGTGCGCATCCACGAGCTGGGAGAAGGCGATGTCCAGCCCAGCGACGAACAACTCGAAAACATGCAGGAGCTGGTGCGCGAAGCCATGCGCGAGGGTGCCTTGGGTGTCGGCTCCTCGCTGATCTACCCGCCGGCGTTCTACGCCGAGACCGACGAGTTGATTGCCCTGGCGCAAGCCGCGGCCGAATTCGGCGGCGGCTACATCACGCATATGCGAAGCGAAGCTGACGGCATCTACGAGGCGCTGGATGAAACCATCACCATCGGCCGCGCCACCGGGCAGCGCGCCGAGGTCTATCACCTGAAGGCGGCCGGCGAGCGCAACTGGCCGAAGATGGCCGGCGCCATCGAACGCATCGAACAGGCGCGCGCCGAAGGCGTCAACATCGGCGCCAATATGTATGCCTACACCGCCGGCGCCACCGGCCTGACCGCGGCGCTGCCGCCGTGGGCCTCCGACGGCGGCTTCGACGCCCTGACCGAACGGCTGCGCGACCCCGAAACCCGTCAGCGGATCGTCGAGGAAATGCAGGCCCCGGCCGAAGGCTGGGAAAACCTGCTGGAGCTGGCCGGCAGTGCCGAGCGCGTGGTCTTGATCGGATTCTCGAATGAAGAACTCAAGCCGCTGACCGGCAAGACCCTGGCCGAGGTTGCGGAGATGCGCGGGAAGTCACCCGAGGAAACCGCCATCGACCTGATCCTCGAAGAGAACCGGCGCGTCGGTACCGCCTACTTCCTGATGAGCGAGGAGAACGTCGAACTGGGGCTGAGCCAGCCCTGGATCGCGCTGGGCTCCGACGCCGAGTCCGCCGCGCCCGAAGGCGTGTTCCTGGAAACCAGTACCCACCCGCGCGCTTACGGCAACTTCGCCCGCTTCCTCGGGCACTACGTGCGCGAACGCGAACTGGTGTCCCTGTCCGAGGCCATCCGCCGCCTCACCCGCATGCCGGCCGAAACCTGGCAACTCGAGAATCGCGGCTGCCTGGATCCGGGCTGCTACGCCGACATCGTGGTGTTCGACCCGGACACGATTACCGACCACGCCACTTTCGCCGAGCCCCAGCAATTGGCGACCGGCGTCGATCACGTGTTCGTCAACGGTGTGCAGGTGCTCAATGAAGGCGAACACACCGGCGCGACACCTGGGCGGGTGGTGCGCGGTCCCGGGTATGAGGGCGGCGAGCAGTGACAGGATTTTTCGGGCGCCTGTCCGCCGGCGCCTTCGGGCGCCTGCTGCTGCCCGGCATCGTGCTGCAGTCGGTGCTGATCGGCGGCGGCTATGCCAGCGGCCGCGAGGTGGTCGAATTCGGGGCGCGCTTCGGCGTGTATGGCGGCGGCGCGGTCATCGTGGTCTTCTTCGGCTTCAGCCTGATGGCCATCCTGACCTTCGAACTGGCCCGCCTGTCGAGCGCCTACGAATACAAGGCGTTCATGCGCCAACTCATCGGCTGGGCCTGGCCGGCCTTCGACCTGCTGTTCGGCACCATGGCGGTGCTGATCATCGCGGTGATGGCCTCGGCCGCGGCGAACATCATGCAACAGGTGCTGGGATTGCCGCCGGCGGTGGGAACGGGGCTGATCATTGTCGCAGTCGGCATCCTCTGCTACTTCGGCACCGCCCTGATCGAAGGCTTCAAGAGTATCGGCACGGGCCTGCTCTACATCGCCTACCTGCTGTTTGCCGCAGTCGTGTTGACGCAGCAGTGGCCGCAGTTGAGCAATGCGTTCAGCACTGAGGGCATGGCGCAGTTTCCCGAGGCAACGGCGGGCGCCGCCCTTCTCGCCGGCGTGATCTACGTCGGCTACAACCTCGCGGTCTTCCCCGCCGTGCTGTTTACCCTGCACCGCCAGCAAAGCCGCCGCGATACCGTGACGGCCGGACTGATCGCCGGGGCGATGATGACCGTTCCTTTTGCCCTGACCTGGCTGTGCCTGCTGGCCTATTACCAGAGCCCGGAAGTCTTCGCGGCGCCCGTGCCGTGGCTTGTGATGCTCGAAGTCGTCGGGGGCGGTTGGCTGCTGATCGTGTTCGCCCTGGTTATGGGCTGGACCCTGCTGGAGACCAGTGTCGGCCTGATTCACGCCCTGCTCGAGCGCATCGACCGCGACTTCGGCCCGGCGGATGGCGGGCTGTCCAGGCCGCTTCGCGGATTTCTGGGTGCGGGCGTGCTGCTGGCCGCGGCCGTGCTTTCACAGATCGGCATCATTGCGCTGATCGCGCAGGGTTACACGATCATGGGCTATCTGTTCATCGCGCTGTTTGCCCTGCCGCTGATGACCATCGGGTTGGCGCGTATTCTGCACCAAGGCCGGCAACGCTCGACATCCCCAATTGAATCTTGACACCTGTTAAAGCCATTTGCTAAATTTTTTTATGGGTGTGACGGTTTGAGGTTGGTCCAATGATTAAGTGGCGTGGGTGTGGTGTACTCGTTTTGGTTCTTTCCGCTGCAATCTATTCGAATTCAGCATTCGGATGCTGGCGTTGCGTCGCCGATCCGGTCCACTGCGCATCGGTGATGGAGGGTGCGACGAGTTGTTGGGTTAGCTGCGACTGGATATGCACTTGCATGGTAGCTGGCCAGTGCCAAATTGAACCGCCTTACCCTGATGCAAATTGCTCTTCGAGAACAGAAGTCGACAGCGTGTGGTTGTCCGAGAAGGATGTTATAGCGGCCGAGCAAGCACATCCGCTTCTGGGCGCATTGTTCCGTTCCGGCGGTGGTGGTCAACACAGGTTGTTCATCGACCCCCATCTCAAGGGCCTGGCCACGGGCCCGGATGGTCGGGAGGTGCTTTTCCGGTTTCGCGGTGAAACCGAACTGACAGAAGGAGGGATCTGGTTCCACTTCGAGCTGGAGGACCATCCGGATGTGGCGTCCTTGGAAGGCGAGTTGATCCCTTCGTCCCCGCATCGCAAGCCGCGGGGTTTTGTGCAAGTGACCCCGGTCGCGGATTCGGAGCAAACGGCAAAACAGCCGAAGCTGCTGGAGTGGTGAGGACGAAGTTCACGGCTGACTAGTCCCGATCGAGGCAGTCCGGGCCGATGTCCTCGATGCGGGTCACGCCGGTCAGGGCCATGGCCAGGCGCAGTTCGTCGCGAATGCCGGCCAGCAATTGATCAAGACCGGTGCGGCCGCCGCCGGCCAGGGCCCAGACCCAGGCGCGGCCGATCAGCACCCCGTTGGCGCCCAGGGCCAGGGCGCGGTAGACATCGATGCCGCCGCGGATGCCGCCATCGACCAGGACTTCGGCGCGTTGATCGACCACGCGAACGATTTCCGGCAGCTTGGTGGCGGTCGAGGCCACGCCGTCGAGCTGGCGTCCGCCGTGGTTGGAGACCACGATGCCGTCGGCGCCGATTTCCACAGCGCGTTCGGCGTCGGCCCCGTCGAGAATGCCCTTCAGAATCAGACGGCCCTGCCATTTCTCGCGCAGCCACTCGATATCGGCCCAGGTGACCGTGGGATCGAATTGCGTATCGATCCATTTCCGGAACGAGTCGGGATCGCTGGCGGCGCGGACGTAGGGGTTCATGCTGCCCAGGCTCATCGGCCGGCCGCGCACCGGCACGTCCCAGACCCAGCCAAGTCGCATCATGACCTGCCCGATCTTCAAGAGCTTCGGACGCAGGCCGGGCACGGCCATGCCGTTTCTTCTATCGCGATGACGCGGGCCGGGCATGGGCAAATCGACGGTAAAGACCAGGGTCCGGCAGCCGGCCGCCCAGGCCTGGTCGATGACCGCCTCGACCACGCCGCGGTCGCGGATCATGTAGAGCTGGAACCAGAACGGCCGACTGGCGTTCTCGGTCAGCTCGTCGATTCCGCAGATGCCCACCGTCGAGAGCGTGAACGGCACCTCGGCGGCTTCGGCGGAGTGCAGCGCCTGGCGCTCGCCGCGGCGCGCGGCCATGCCGCCCAGGCCGATCGGCGCCAGGGCCAGGGGCATGGCGAAGTCCTCGCCGGCCAGGGTGGTGGCGGTGTCGATCTTTTCGACATCGACGAGCACGCGCTGGCGGAGTTTGACCGCATCCCAGTCGTCGGCATTGGCCGCCAGGGTGCGCTCCCGGCCGGCGCCGCCGGCATAGTAGTCGTAGAGAAAGCGCGGCAGACGACGGCGCGCCAGTTTGCGGTAATCCTCGATCGTGGCCGGAAGCTGTCGAAACATCTCTGTCCTCCTCTAGCCGCCGCCGTTGATCGAGCGTGCCGCCGCGCGCGCAGTGAGAATGCAGCCGGGCAGGAAAGTGCCTTCGAGCGAACGCTTGCCGTTGGCACCGCCGCCGCCGAAGCCCGCGGCCTCGCCCACGCAGTAGAGCCCGCCAATGGGGTGGCCGGCACCATCCAGCACGCGGCTGTCGAGGTCGGTGCGCAATCCGCCCAGGCTCTTGCGCGTAACGAGTTGCATGCGGATGGCGATAAATGGCCCGGCGCCTTTCTTCTTAAGCGGCGCGGGCTTGCAGGTGCGAAGCCGGTCCGGTCCCCACTGGCGCGCGTGCAGGATGCGGCGGATCTGATCGTCGTTTTGCAGCGCATTCTTGTGCGCGAAGCTGGCGTCGAAGTGGTCCACCGTGGCCTCCAGCACCGCCGCATCGATATCGTGGGAGCGGGTCAGCTGGTTCATCTGTGCGGCCAGCCCGGCGAGCGACTCGTCGACCAGGAAATCATCGCTCTCGCGCTGCATCTGGCGCACCAGGCGATGGTTGCCCAGCAACAGCTCCTTCAGGAAGGCCGGAAAGCGCTGTTCGCGAATCGAGTGGTTGTGTTCGGCGCCGGAGATGGCGAACTCCTTCGCCGCGATGCGCCAGTTGAGCAGATGCCAGGTCCAGGGCTTTTCCTGCTCGGCCACCCGGCGGCACAGCCAGTGGGTGTCGAAGCCGGTGACCAGGGGTTCCGGGCCGATACGCCGGCCGCGGTGATCGAGCCACAACGCCGACTTGCACGGTATGGCCGACAGGCCGTGGCCTTCGAAGTGCGGATACGGGTGCGGGAAGCCGGCAGCGTAGTTCCACATCTCGCCGGCGTTGACGATGCGTCCGCCCAGGCGCTCGGATACAACTCGATGCAGGTGCCCGTCGGCAAAGGGATGGGCGCCGTTGAGCATGGTCCTGGGGCGCGGACGGTTCTGCGGCCAGTTGGCCTGCGCCTCGGCGTGGCTGCCGTTCAAGCCACCGGTGGCAAGCACCACGACCGGCGCTTTGAGGCGGTGTTCGCTGTTGTCGCGCTCGTCGACGGCGTGCGCACCGGAGACCCGGCCGGCGCTGTGCTCCAGCGCGGTGACCCGGTGGCGGTGCAACAAGGTCAGTCGACCGCCGCTATCGGCCTCGTGCAGGGCCTCGATCATGCGTCGGACCAGCGCGCGGGCGGTGCCCCAGACGATGTGATAGCGCGGCACGGAATTGCCTTCGCCAAAACGGCCCCGTTCGACCCAGTTGACCGCCGGCATGAACTTGAGACCCTCGCCCAGCAGCCAGTCGTAGACATCCGCCCGCGAACGCTCAACGTAGTGCCCGACCCAGGCCAGTGACCAGCGATCGTTGGGATCGAGTTCGCCGAAGCGAAGCCAGTCGCGGTAGGCGGTTTCCGGGGAATCGGGAATCTTTTTGCGTGCCTGCAGCGATGTGCCGACCAGGGCCATGCCGCCGAAAGCCCACAGCGCCAGGCCACCGAAACGCTCAGGACCATCGCGATCGACCAGGGTGACCGACTGCCCGGCACGCAGCGCCTCCAGGGCCGTGACGATTCCGGCCAGCCCGCCGCCGATGACCAGCACGTCGGAGGTTGCCGGAGCGCTCACGCCGGAGCTTCCGAATAAGCCGTCAAGGGCAATGACCGACAAGGACTGGAAAACATCATGCTTCCAAGTGTACAGCCGCAGGAATTGACGGTCACCGGCAGGAAACTGCCGAACTTACACGCCTGGCCGGTTTCCTTCGATTGGCCGGTCAGGTAACGACGCATCCTTCCCCGGCAAGTTTATGTGGCGACCGACACGACTTTTGGGCTACTGTAATCAGAAAAGAACAACACCAAAAGGGAACCAAATCCGTGAATCTATCGAAACTCGCCGCCGCCGGGATGCTGGCGGTCATCAGCCTTCTTGCCTCATTGAGTGCGTCCGGACAGTCGCTCATCCACAACTATCAGGTGCTGATCGACGTCGACCGGGACTCGGCGACCGGCTGCACAGTCACGCCAACCGGCAACTCCACCGTGGATGGCTTTGAGCACCGACTGCTGGCAAGGGTAGAAGTGGCAAGCGGGACGGCGAGTGTCGAGTCGGTCGAGCGCCAGGACTGTTCCGGTGGGATATTTGGCACGCCCGTGGTTGTTAGTTCGCCGGCGTCGACACCCTGGGACGTCGCGCTCGATGCCGGAGTGTCAGGCTCGGATGCGTTTGAGCTCGCAGTGCCGCGGAACGACGTCAGTGCAATGTTCGCATCCGGTATCCGGCTGGTTTTCGTGGCCGACGACGGCAACGGTTCGGATATTCTGGCCACGACCAACGGCACGGCTTCGGGCGGCCCCATCCTGCTGGGTCTTCCCGTGGAGACGCTGCCGGTTCCGCTGTTCTCCTGGTGGGGCATGCTGCTTCTGCTGACCGCGGTTCTGGCACTGGCCTGGCTGGCACACCGCCGCATGGGCCGGATCGCGGCGCTGGGCACCTTGGCACTGGTTGCCTCGCTGGCCTGGGCCATGAACTTTGCGCTCGACGGGGACCTCACTGACTGGGACGGCGTATCGCCCGTCGGCCAGGACCCGGCCGGCGATGCAACCGACGGCAGTTCCGGCAACGACCTGCTGGCCGGCTTCGCGGCGCTCGAGAACGAAACACTTTATTTCCGCATCGATGTTGTCGACCTGCAAAACACGGCACCGACCGCCACCGCGGATGCCTACGCCACTGATGAGGATGTCGCACTCGCCGTGACCGCCCCCGGCGTGCTCGGCAACGACACCGACCCGGAATCCGATCCGCTCACTGCGACCCTGGAAACCGGGCCCGCCAACGCCGACAGTTTCACACTCAACCCGGACGGCAGCTTCGACTACACACCGGCCCCGGATTTCAACGGCAGCGACAGCTTCACCTATGTCGCCAGCGATGGTCAGGCCGAGTCGGCGCCGGCCACGGTGACCATCACGATCGAGCCGGTCAATGACGTACCCAGTGCGCAGGACGATGCCTTTGACGTCAACGAAGACCAGACGCTGAGCGTTGCCGCCCCGGGCGTCCTCGACAACGACTCCGACATCGAGTCAGATCCCCTGACCGCCCTGCTCGACGCGGGACCATCCAGCGCGGCCAGTTTCACACTGAATGCCGACGGCAGCTTCGAATACGTCCCGGTGCCGGACTTCAACGGCAGTGACAGCTTCACCTATGTCGCCAGCGACGGCACGGATGACTCGGCACCGGCGACCGTGGCCATCACCATCCACCCCGTCAACGACCCGCCGTCGGCCATCAACGACGCATTCACGGTCGCTGAGGATTCGCTCGACAATTCGCTCGACGTGCTCGCCAACGACAGCACTGCACCGGATACCGGGGAAATCCTGACCATCACTGCCGTCGGCGCGACTGACCAGGGTGGCACGGCCACGACCGATGGCGCTACGGTCAGCTACAGCCCCGCCGCCGACTTCGTTGGCACAGAAACCTTCACCTACACCATCGATGACGGCAATGGCGGCAACGACAGTGCCACCATCACGATCACAGTCGAGAATACCAACGACGATCCGCCCGTCTGCACGGCCGATTTCGCCAGTACCGACGAGGACAATTCGACCCTGGTAGACGTACTTGTCAACGATGCCGATCCCGATCCGGGCCAGACGGCTACGCTGACGGTCATGTCGGTCGATGACACCGGAACGGTCGGCCAGGTGGTCAACAACGGCACCGACGTGACCTACGACCCCGACGGTCAGTTCGAGTCGCTGGGCGCCGGCGACGATGCCACCGACACCTTCAGCTACACCGCTCAGGACAGCGACGGCCTGACCTGCACGGCCACCGTCACCGTGACGGTTACCGGCGTGGACGACCCGGCGGTGGCTGCCGATGACCAGTTCCGCACTGTCGGCAATACCATGCTGGAAGTCGGTGACGCAAGCGGCGCGACATCACCGTCCGTGTTCGTCACGGGAAGCGTCCTGAATAACGACAGCGACCCGGACAACACCCTGGCCGTGTCGGGCACGAATAACGTCACCGCCGGCGCGATCGTCAACATGGCGACCGACGGCACTTTCACCTACCTGCCCCCGCCCGGACTGCGCGGCGATGGCGACCCGAATACGCCGGATGACAGCTTCCAGTACGAACTGTCCGGCGGTGAGATCGCGACGGTTTCCATCGATATCGACGGGTTGGTCTGGTATGTCGACAACACCAGCAACGGCGGTTCGGTCAGTGCCGGCGAGGGCACGTCGGACAATCCCTTCTCGACCCTGTCGGATGGCAATTCGGACACCGATCCGAACGATGCCGAAGACGCCGCCGATGACGGCGACATTATTTACGTCATGTTCGGCGATGGCACCGCCACGCATCAGGGCAGCGGGTTGACGCTCGGCAACGGGCAGTCCCTGCTGGGCGAAGGCGTGGATCTTGTGGTCGACGTCGACGGTACGCCCACGACACTCTTCACCGGCGACCCGACCCGGCAACCGGTCATCGACGTTCCCGGATCGGGCCTGAATGGTGTTTCGGTCATCGCTGATACCGGCGACCGGCTCGATATCGAGATCCGGGGCCTGTCGATTGCCGCCGATGCCAATGCCGTGGACGTTTCCTCCGCCAACGGCCATGCGGTCGACGTCACGATCGCCGAGAATTTCATCGCTGGCGCGAGTGAGGAAGGACTGGACCTGAATCCCGACAGCAGCGGGGCCTTCTTCGCCACGATCGCTGGCAACCGCTTTGCCACTTCATCGGTCGCCGGTAACGCCATCGACCTGACCACGGGCGCCACCTCGGGTGACGTCAACGTCGCCGTCGACAACAACTTCGATATCACCTCATCGGGCGGCAGCGGCATCGTGCTCAACAACTTCCAGGGCGGCGCTGAACTGTATGTCACCAGTTTTTCGAACAACTCGGTGCACGGAAATACCGCCAATCGCGGCATCCTGATCGACAGCGTCACCTTCGATGCCGATCCGGCCGACCCTGATTTCACCGGCGACAGCGTATCCGGAGGCAACCTCACCGTAGGCGCGCCCGGCAACCCTGTCGGCACCACCGGCATCGAGCTTCTCAGAGTTGCCGGCCGGCTAGAGTTCGACGAACTGTCCGCCTACTCAGAAGGTGCCGGCGGGACTGGCCTGCAATTGTTCGGCAGTGGAACGATCGATGCCGGCGCGGGCACGGGCTTCGAGCTAACCGCCAACGGTGGTGAGATTGATGCCGAAAATGGTGCGGCGGTGAGTCTTGGCGCTGCCACGCTCGGCCTGGCCTTCGATACAGTGAGCTCAACCGACAGCACCACATACGGCATTTCCCTGGGCAACGTTACTGGAAGCTTTTCTGCTGCCGCGGGCTTGCTCAGCGGGGCGGCCGGGATCACTTTCAACTTGACGAATGGATCGCCGACGGTGAATTACGGCGGCACCATCAACCATTCCGCCAATACCGGCGTTGCCGTGAACATCGAAGACAACAACGGCGCATCGGCCACCTTTGGTGGCGCGGTTTCGGTGCTGGGCGGTTCCGGCGTGCAGGTTGTCAACAACAGCGGCACCAATGCCGTCAACTTCAGTGGCCCGCTCGACTTAGGAACCAGCAGCAGCCGACTCTCGATCAGCCCGCTGAGTTTCGGCGGCAACAGTGCAGGCACGACGCTGACGGCACCGGACATCGATCTGTTCACATCGGGTCCGCCCGCGATCGTCGCCAGTGGTGCCGGCACGCTGGACCTCGACGCGGTGTCGATTGACGCGAGTTCGGGCGGCGGCGTGGATATCGACGGTGTACAGCTCCTGGTCGACATAGACACGCTGACCTGCACACGCAACTCTTCCTGTGTCGACCTCACCAACCTGGCCGCCGGCAGCCTCACAACCTTCGCCAACGTCGATCTGACCTGCACTTCCAACAACTGCTTCAATGCCCAGTCCGCACGCACCATCGAAGTGACCGGGACAGGCAATCGCATCGATGCCGAGAATGGCCGCGCACTCCATGTGGTGGATACCACGATCGGAGCCGGTGACATAACCTTCGAGTCAATTTCCGCGTCGATCTCTGCCAATGCGATTACCCTGGATAACACCGGCACGCTCGGCGGGCTGGTCGTCACCGGTGACACAGGTGTAGCACAGAACGGTTCGGGTGGAACGCTGACCGGCATCACCGGAAATGCCATCGAACTGATTGATACCGGCAGTATCTCGCTCGACCAGCTTGACATGTTCACCGTCGGCGGCCATGGCATTGCCGGCATCCGGGTTGACGGGATCAGCGTTAGCAACGCCGTTCTGACTAGTGTCGGCAATGGTGCGGGCGATGATGTTTTCAGTTTCAATCGCAACAGTTTCGGCGACAATGGCCTCACCGGCACGGCCGTGTTCGAGAACGTGAGAATCCCATCCTTCTCCGAGCGCGCGCTCGACATCTTCAACGAAGGAGGCGGCAGCCTCGATCTGCAGGTAACCGACTCGTCGATCAGTAATAACAGCATCCAGGAAGACGCCATTCGCGTGCAGACGACGGGCACGCTCAATGCTGACGTCCTGCTCGCCAACAGTAATTTCGACAGCATCGAATTCGATGTATTGACCTTCTTCGCCGAAGGTAGCGGCAGTCATACCGTCGAGGTCACCGGAATCACTTCGACCAATGGCGGTGGCTCGGATAATTTCCCTAACGGTGGTGGTGTGGCGATCATTGGCTCGGACTCTTCCAGCATCAGCTTCGACATCGATGGCAACAGCCTGACCGGCGTGCAAGGCGAAGCGGTGCAGATCATCGGCCTGGGCGGCGCCGGTCAGACCTTAACCCTCAACGGCATCATAGGCGGGGTGCAGGGCAATACATTTGCATCGGACAATGCCGACGGCATCGACCTTGACTTCGATGGCGATTCTGGTGGGGGCAGCACGATAAACGGCGCCATCGTGGTCCAGAACAACAGCATCGCTTTCGACGACGACGGCATCGGCGTCGATTTCCGCGACAGCGGCGGTCAGATGAATATCACGATCCGCAACAACACCATCAACGGCGCCGCCGGTGATGATGGCGTCACCACGGACCTGGACGACGGCATCTTCGTGTTTACCGACAATGATGTCGGCGCCGGCGCAGCCCAGCTCAACGTCGAAATCTTCGACAATCTGTTCAACGATATCGATTCCACGAAGAACCTTATCGAAATCGTGGATGTGCGTGACGGCAACAATGCCTGCTTCGGTGCTACCGGCAATAGCATTGGCGCGGGCGGCGGCAGCATCGAGCTCGATACCGATGCCGCGGCCAACCTGGTGGTCGATGCCGACTCTGCAGCCAATCTGAGCGCACTCAATAACGGAATCAACGTGAACGAAGTGGCCACACCCACCTACAACAGCGGCGTGGACTGCATCCCCTGATGCGTTATTGTGAAAGGCACAGTAGCTGTATCGAGGGCCTATGCCCCAAGGACCGACCGAATGATGAATCGCATGATCAGAAGAGCTGTCACGCTTATTGCGCCCGCTGTCGCCGCGCTGTTTGCCCTGTCTGCAGTGGCCGAAGAACCTACACCGGAATACCAGAAAGCGCTTGAGCTGCTGGCAGAAACGCCGCTGATCGACGGCCACAACGATGTGCCCTGGCAGTACCGTGAACGGGTCGACAACCGGCTCGCAGAGATCGACCTGGGCAGCGACACCAGCGAGCTCGATCCGCCCATGCACACCGACATCGAGCGCCTGCGCGAGGGCCGCGTCGGCGGTCAGTTCTGGTCGGTGTACGTGCCGCCGGAGCACCGCGGCGATGAAGCCGTGCGCATGCAGATCGAGCAGATCGACACGGCCCGGCGCCTGATCGATGCGCACGAGAAGCTGAAGTTCGCCACCAGCGCCGACGAACTGGAAGCGGCCTTCGCCGACGGCTACATCGCTTCCATGATCGGCCTGGAAGGCGGGCATGTAATCAACAACTCCCTGGCGGCCTTGCGCATGTTCCACGCGCTGGGTGCCCGCTATCTCACGCTCACCCACTGGCAGGGGCACGACTGGGCCGATTCGGCCACCGACGCGCCACGCCACGGGGGCTTGAGCGAGTTCGGGCGCGAGGTGGTGCAGGAAATGAACTGGCTGGGCATGATCGTCGACCTGTCACACGTCAGCCCGGCGGTCATGCATGACACGCTCGATGTGACCGAGGCGCCGGTGATCTTCTCGCATTCCTCGGCCAATGGCGTGACCCCGCATGCGCGCAATGTGCCCGACGAGATCCTCGACCGCCTGCCCGACAATGGCGGCATCGTCATGGTGACCTTCGTACCGAGCTTTGTGAACGGGGAGCTGCGCGAGTGGGATGCTCGCCAGGTGGCCGAAGAGGCCCGGCTGGAACGCCTGCACCCGGGTGATGGGGACAGCGTCGAAGCAGGGATGGCGGCCTGGCGGGAAGCCAATCCCGCACCGTCGGCCACGCTGTCGGACGTGGCCGATCACATCGATTACATCCGCGACCGCATCGGTGCCACGCACATCGGCATCGGCGGCGATTACGACGGCATCGCCGCCGGTCCCGCTGGCCTGGAAGACGTCTCCACCTACCCGGCCCTGATCGCAGAGCTGATCAAGCGCGGCTACAGCGAAGATGAATTGGCCGGCATCATCGGCAACAACGCGCTGCGCGTCATGCACGAAGCCGAGGCCGTATCCGAGCGCCTGCGTTCGCAGCGTCCGGCCTCCGATGCGAAGTTCGAGGATTTTCCGCAATCTGAGTCATAACCGGCGAGTGACCGGCCGGTATTTCCAGTCCGGAAAACGGCCGCCGTCGCTGCTGGCGAATCGAATTCATCCGTCGTAAACTGAATCGGCGACGCCGGTTCGGCATCGTTAGCACTTCATCACGGCGCGGTGATTGGGGGTGCCGCCCGAGGGAGACCCAGGCATGCACAGAAGAGACTTCATTGCCCGCAGCGTAACGGCTCTGGCGGCAATCCCAGCCCTTTCCGCCTCATCCTCGGCACTCAGTCTGGAATCGGCGGTTGCCACCGCCCTGGATCCGTCCGACTGGGCCTCGGTCCGGAACCAGTTCGAGCTTCGCCGCGACCGGATCCACATGGCCACGTTCCTGCTCGCCAGCCATCCCAAGCCGGTGGCCAGGGCGATCGAGAAACATCGTCGCGGCTTCGACACCGACCCGGCCGGCTACTGGGGCGAGCATTTCCAGACAGCCGAGCCGCGCGTTCGGGCCGCGGCCGCCGAGTACCTGCAGACCGAACCCGGCTGGATCGCGCTGACCGACAGCACCACCATGGGCCTGGGCCTGATCTACAGCACCATCCAGGTTGATGCCGGCCAGGAAATCCTGACCACCACACATGATCATTACGCCACCATCAAGTCGCTGAAACTGCGCGCCGAGCGCACCGGTGCCAGCGTGCGCGAGGTCGCGCTCTACGACCAGGGCGGGCAGACGACGGTCGACGAGATCCTGACCCGAATGCGCGAGGCAATCACCGACAAGACTCGTGTACTGGCCGTGACCTGGGTGCATTCCTCCACCGGCGTCAGACTGCCGATTGCCGAGATGAGCAAGGTGGTGGCCGAGGTCAATGCCGGGCGCGACCACTCGGACCGATTACTCTTTTGCGTCGATGGTGTTCACGGCCTGGGCATCGAAGATGCGAGCTTCGATGAACTGGGTTGCGATTTCCTGATCGCGGGAACCCACAAATGGCTGTTCGGCCCGCGCGGCACCGGGATCATCTGCGGACGGCCCCATGCCTGGGAAGCGGTTGAACCCGTCATTCCCAGCTTCGGCCCGAGCGTCGGGGTATGGCTGGGTGCCCTTCCGCCGGACTCGGAATACGTCACACCCGGCAGCTATCACTCACCTGGCGGGTTTCACTCCTTCGACCACCGCTGGGCCCTGGATGAGGCATTCCGTTTTCATCAGGCGATCGGCAAGGAGCGTGTCGAGGCACGCATCCACGCACTCAACACGCGGGCCAAACAGGCGCTGGCCGAAATGTCGAACGTCACGCTGCACACGCCCATGGACGAAGCGCTGTCGTCGGGCATCATCTGTTTCGAAGTCGACGGCCATGGCCCGCGCGAGGTGACCGAGTACCTGGCCGGGAAAGGCATCACTGCCAGCGCCAGCCCCTACCCGGTGTCGTATGCACGGATCGCACCGAGCCTGATCAACACCGAAGAGGAGGTCGACCGGACCACGGCTGCAATTGCCGAATTGTCCGCCTGAGCAGACAGGGAGAACCCCCCGAAAGGCCGGGTGCCATGGCACCGACTCATCGGAGGTCCGGCCACGAGCGGATCGGATCAGTGGGTCTTTTCCTTGCCGCTGATCGAAAAGCGGACGGGCTCGTCGCGATCGGGACGGTGCCAGACTGCCGTGGCCTGCAACTGGCCATCCTTGACCGTGCCTTCCCAGAGCATATGGCCCTTGCTATAGCTTTTTGCATGCACCTCGAAGTCCGTGCCGTCACCCGATTCCGTGGCTTTATAGCTGGCCTGTGGAAAGTCGTGGTTGACGCAAATGGCCGACAGGAACGTGCCTTCATGGAAGGTCAGTGTGTTTGCGATCGGCTCGTCGGCGCCGGCCGGCAGCATTTCGACGTCGAAAGCCCGACCATCCAGGCCAGGTGAACCGGCCTGGGCAAGAGCAGCCATGCCCAGACACAGGGCCAGCAGCAACAACCCCCGGAGAAAAGTGCGATGTTGTCCGTAGTTGATCATGATGGTGTCTCCGTGATTAATCGGTCGTTATCAGGAGAAACGTAGCGGGACTCCGGAAACCGCCAACTATTCAACGTCAGGAAACAACTGCGCTGTCCGGCGTTCCATCTCCGCAGCAATGGCCCGCCCGGCCTCATCCTGGTCTTTCAGCTTCCTGATGATATTGCGGTAGCTCTCGTAATCGCGATCCTGGCTCAACTTGAATACCGTATCGATTTGGTCGACTTCTATCTCGAAGGCCACGATGGCATGCATGACCTTGCGCCTGAACGCCAACGGCAAGTTGTCGAATACGGTCTCCGACTCCGGATCGCCATTCTCGAAGTGAAGTGAAGTCTGCCTGAGGACCGTTTCGAGTTCATTGCCACCCAGAAAGCGGATCGCACCTCTGACATGCACACTCATGTAATTCCAGGTCGAAGCGGTATGCGGATCGCTGTACCAGGTGCCACTGACGTAGGTGTGGTGGCCCGTGAAAACCGCGAGGGCATTCCGGTTCTGCAGGAATGCCTTGTGATGATCAGTGTTCTTCATGAAATGCCCGCGCAGTAGCTGCCTGCCATCCCGCTCTTCAAACAGCAACGGAATCTGAGTGGCAACGGGCCTGCCATGTTCGTCGGAACCGGTCAGGAAAGCGAACGGGTGCGCTTCGATGAACGCTTTCACCGCCTTCGGGTTGTTTTCCTTGTGATACGGCAAGTCGTACATGGTGTAATCCTGGCCCGCTTCTCCGGCATAACTGTGTCCGGATTTCTAAAACTTCTGCGTAATAATAGGATAACAATCTGATCAGGAGTGGTCCGATGACTGAACGACGATATCCGCTTCGGACCGCCGCCTGCTGGCTGCTTTCTCTGTCCATGCTGTATTCCAGCATCGCCTGGGCCCACATGAACGCATCAGCCGGCTCTGGCATGCTGGCGGCTGCTGCGGCAGTTGGAAATAACGGCTCCGACCTCAACGGCATTTACCGTCAGATCGAATCGATACGGTCCAATCTCGACCGGAGCCAGTTCGATCTCGAGGAGCTTCTCTTCTCGCTCGAGTTCGATGTGGACTCGGTCATTGAGTTTGTCACCCGGGAAATCCGCTTTCAGCAATACCAGGGATTGCTTCGATCGGCGCACGGAACCCTGATCAGCCGAGCCGGCAATTCACTGGACCAGGGCGTACTGTTGGCCCGACTGCTCAATGACGCCGGCTACGAAGCGCGCATCGTGGAAGGATCGCTGGCGCGTGAGGATGCGTTGCGCCTGCTGTCGACCATGGCCGGAGATACCGGCTGGCCGGACTATTTTGCCAAAGGCCGGCAGGACTTTTTCGAATCTCTGGTCACAAGCCGATTGACGGTTGGAGACACGCCGCAGGCCGGACTGAAGCTGCTGGGTGAGCAGGCCGGTAACTCACTGGAATCAAGCCGCAAGCAACTGGAGCGTATCTCGGCATCCGTCACACCAGCCGTTGAGCAACTAATGGGTAAAGGCGCATCGGCCAACATCGATGCTGCATCGGTGCTTGCCAGCGAGCTCGAGCAGTATTTCTGGGTCGAGTACCGAACTGGTGTCACCAATGACTGGACCGAGGTGCACCCGGCCTTCGGCTCGCTCGAACCGCCCGCCGTCGAAGCAAAGTCTTACCTGGCAGACTCGATCCCCGAAGCGCTCCAACATCGGGTCCGAATCCAGGTCTTTATCGAAAGCCGCCTCGGCTCGGCAGTGAGTACCCAGCCACTCATGAGCGCCTGGGAGCGTCCGGCCGCCAACGCGGCCTATCAACCGCAGGAAATCGCGTTTCTGCCCTATTCCGGATCGGACGCCGAAAACGCCAATCTTCTGGAGCATGCCGCGAACAGTGCCGAACTATTCGTACCCACATTCAATACTGGTCTCGCCCCCGGGGCAAAGGTGTTCACGCTTGATGGTAATGTCGTGCCACTCGATGCGTTGAGCCCGGCTGGCGAGTTCGTCAAACAGGTATCGGACAAGGGCGCCCAGGCAATCAGTGCACTGGAAGGGCTCGGATCGGATGATCCGGAAGCGGCAGCACCCAAACCCCCCAGGGCCATGAATCGCCTTTGGATCGAATACACACTGATTGCACCCGATGGTGGCGAGGAATCGATACAGCGCAGCATCGTCGATACCGATGAAGACGGCCATCGCTTTGTTGCCGGTCGGCAGGTCGAGCCCGATCAATTCGAATCCGAGGCGCGCCCTGTGCTCCTTCAGGGACGCAGCTTCGCAGTCGCTACCGGCCCAGTGAATCCCGCATGGTTGATGGACCGCATGCTTGCGGCCGCGGAAGATGGGCGTGCCACGCTGACTGAACTCCAGCAACGGGCAGCCCGGGCGACTGGCGACGACAATGCCGCGATCCTGAATGGCCTCGACCCCTTGCCCGATGTGCGCTGGTTGAAGTATTTCATGGCGACGCGCACGGATACCGGTTTCAGTGATGGGGGAGCGGCCTATGCAGCCAGGCCGGCGATCACATCATTCAATCACGGCGTGTATTCCAACGGTGACGGCCTGCGCGGCTACGATCAGATCGATATCCTGTTCAATTCGATGCGCGGCGTGAGCGTGACGGACGACGGGCCGACATTTGCCCATGCCGGGGCCCTGGCAAGCGGGCTGTTTGAAACTTTCCAGGAACACCGTCTGATGGAGTCGCGGTCGACAGGCGGCTCGAGTTCAGCTTTCGATGCACTGGCCGAGAATTCGGATTCGCTGGTTGCGGTCAGCCCCGGTGACTCATCGCAGCTTGCGAGCATCGGCCTGAGTGCCTCGGCCATGTTGCACGCACGTCAGGAACTTGCCTCGGGCTACGCCCTGCTGATCCCGCAAAGTTCCGAGACAGCGCACTGGTGGCGTGTGGATCCAGCAACGGGTACAACCACCGGGATGGGCGTCGGGCCGGGCGGCTATGGCGGCGTTTCGGCAGCTGAGTATATTGTGATCGGGGGCATCATCATCGGCACATTGCTTATGTATTTCGGCTTCTATAAGTGCTTTGCCAATGAATCCGGGCTGGCCCTGTTCTGCTGCCTGGTCGACAGTTGGCTCACCGGCATCGTCGTCGCCGCGCTGGCATTCGTAATCGCTCAGGTTATTGCGCTGGGCCTGGGTTCGGTTGCAGCGGGCATGGGTACGGCGACCGCCGAAGCCGAGCTGGTATCGGCAATCTTCACAGCGGTATTCGTCGACGTTCCGGCCAATGCGTTGTCGTTTACCGACTTCAGAATTCGCGCATGCGGAAGTGCTACGGGAACCTGAAGTGAGAGACCGGAATGGGTATGTAACCATGATCAGTTCAGATGCCGTTCGTTTGATCATCACAGCCACCCTGATATGCGTCACGGCGCACTCCGGGGCGGTTACGGAGCTGCTCTACGACTCCGAACCCAACGACGCCCCCCACGAGGCCGTTGCCATGGCGCTGCCTTCAGGCAAGGATGCGGTGCGCATTATCGGCGAGCTCGAAGGTCAGGATCAGGACGCCTACCGAATCGTGGTCGACGAGGACCTGGCCGGCCGGCGCTTCAACCTGCAGATCACCGGCCGGGGCGGTGCGCTGACCCGGCTGGATATTTTCGATTTCACGGAGTTGGCTGACGGCCGCGGACGGATTCCGGCCGAACTGAGCCAAAAGCCGACGCTTCTCATGACGCTCAAGACGACCGACGGCAGCCGCCCGGGCCGGGCCGACGGGTTGTTGCTGGCGCCGGGGGTTTACGTACTGGGTGTTTCGCATTCCGGCGGCGAGGGATCCTATTCCGTTGACATCGATCAGCATGATGACTCGAACGTGACAGTCATTGGCGACAACAACTCGCCCGACTCGCCCCAGCTTGCATCGACCCGGGGCAAGACCGTGGTGTGGACGCAAGGCGAGACCTGGTTCGACTTCGAGATCAAGGACGAACAGGCGAAAGAGTCTTGGGACCTGGCGTTTCAGAGCCCGCTGGGCCGCCCGGCTTCCCTGAAGCTGCTCGATGCGCAGGACACCGAATTGCTGACCATCGATACCGCCGACGGATTGCCGGTTCACCGCCCCGGCCTGAGCCTGGATGCGGGCCGCTACCGCTTCCGGACTGACCAGAAGGCTGCCGGGGTGCAGATGCTGCGATTCGAAACCGGCGCGCCATTGCCGCGTGAGGGCCGCGAAGTCGAACCGAACGACCGCAGTCCCAATCCCGTCGAACTGGGCCAGTCGCTGGCCGGTCGATTTGATGACACCGATACCGACTGGCTTTCATTCGAGGTCGGCGAGGCTGACGTGGGACGCGTTTTCGATCTCGAATTGTCGGTTGACCCCGAGGCCCAGGCCGAAGTCTGCCTGGTGCGGGACGCGATCAATCTGAGCCACTGTGTACGCGGGGCCGACGGCATGACCGCGCTGCGCACCATTGGCCTGACCCAGGGCAGCTACCGGTTGCGCATGCACGATCGCAAGCGGGTCGGCACTGACTGGCAGTTGGAATGGGTTGAGCACAGTCGTGCCGGCCCCGGTGAGGAAGTCGAGCCCAACGATGATCATGGTCATGCCGTCGCCCTGCACGAGCGCGGTTTCGGACGCGGGCATTTCAACGGCCGCGAAACGGATCACTGGCGCTTCTCGGTCCGTGGCGAGGCGCAGCTATGGCGTTTGCAGTTGCAGGGTAAAGACCTGTTCGAGCTGACCCTGAAGAACAGTGCGGGCAAGACAATTGTTTCCGAACGTGCCGGCAATAACAGCCGGGTCAGGCTCGACAATGTCTTCCTGATGCCAGGCGAGTATCTGTTGGCGGCCGTGGGAACGGATTCGGACTATGTCCTGCGCCTGGTGGAACTGGGCCCGCCGCCGGAAGGGATGGAGATGGAGCCCAACGACGAAGTCGCCAATGCCAACCGGCTGCACTTCGGCGTCGAGCATTTCGGCACCCTGGCCGAGAAGGGTGATACCGACCGCTATCAGTTCACACTCAGCGGCCATGAACGCATCCGCCTGACCGTGCAGCCGCCGGTCGACGGCAGCATGCGCGGCATACTGGGTGCGGGTGACGAAGCCATCGAGATCAGCGATATTCGCAGTCAGGGCCGCCCGGGTGAAGCCTTGCAGTGGGACATGTTCCTGGCGCCGGCCGACTACAGCCTGACCCTCACTGCCGGCCAAGTCTCCGACGCGGAGTACACGGTGGTCATGGAGCGACTCGACTATCTCGATCGCGTTGCCGATCGCGAACCCAATGGTCACCGCAACGAAGCGGCGCCGTTTCCATTCGACGGCCAGGTGCTGGGCAGCGTGGGTCATTCGACCAGCAGTGAAGACTGGTATCTGCTGCCGATTCAGGATGAGGCCGTGGTGATGGAGTTGCCCAGGCAAGGCACCGTCCGAACGCAAGTGTATGGCGAAGCAGATCCGGAATCGGACCTGCTCGAATACGACCGCGAACAGAAACTCGACCGTGCGGAGCTGGCCCCGGGTCAAACCCACTGGCTGCAGGTTAAAGGCAAAGGGGAGTACCACTACGACCTCTCAGCGTTGGCTGACCTTGCGGGAACCGATGCCGCGCAGCCGGTCGAAGTCGACCTGCGACTCGATCACGATCGGATTGCCGCATTTTCGCCCTGGGCCCAGCGCTTGGCCGGCGAACTGACCGTCACCAATAGAGCCGATCAGGCGCGCACGATCATCCTCCAAACGCATGTCACTGATGTGCGCTGGCAATTGGATCACTCGCCCGGTCCGTTCGAGCTTGGGCCAGAGGAATCCACAAGCATTGCCCTGACGCTCGACATACCGCCGGATATTCCAGCCCTTCGACCGGCCCGGATGTCTGTCCATGTCCATGACAAGCAAGGAAGTGGGCGGGCCATGCATGAGATTGCGATCGACGCCAATGCCCCGCCGGTAGAGCCGGTATTTCACTGGCCGGTGCCCGAGGCACTGCGCGGCAACATGAACGCCGCGGCGTCGAACTTCGGTGCGGCGCCAGCGGCCAGCCCGAATATCGACGAGGACAAGCTGGAAGACACGGCAACGCTCTACGACGGCCTGGCCCGCGTGGGCCGCTGGACCGAATACCAGATCCCCTGGAAAAATCACCAGCTCGACAATGTCGCCCAGCCCACGGTGCGCCTGGCCGGCAGTGAACCCATAGCGGTCGCCGGTTTTGCCATCAATCCCACGGCCAATACCCTGCCCCAGGGATTCCTGCGCGACTTTGCCGTGGCCGTGTCGCTCGACGGCGAACAATTCGACACGGTGCTCACCGGCAAGCTCGAGCCGATCGCCGAAGAGCAGTATTTCGTGCTCGACGCACCGGTACATGCGCGTTATGCGCGCCTGTTGCCGCTCGCACCGCACTACATCTCCAGCAACTACAGCCATGTGCGGATCGGCGAGTTCAAGGTTCTGGGCGAATCCGGCTGGCGGCCGCATGACGAAGCATTCAATCTGGCCGATCCGAATTTCGGTGGCCACCTCGTCTGGTCCGAGCCCTGGATTCGGGGCAGCGCTTTCGACCAGGGCATTTTGCTTGCCGACGACAAGGCGCCCAAGCTCCGTTTGTCGGGAGAAACCCGGGCCACGGTCGTGCTCGGCTTTCATCACGCCCGCGCGGCATCGATCGACGGCATCAGCGTGCTGCCAATGGCCGAAGCGTCAGCAGACCTGCAGCCGGCGGCCGTCAGCGTGGCCGTTTCCGACAGCAGCCCGATCGGGCCCTGGCGACAGCTCGCCGAAGCCGAGTTGGCGGCCGGCGAGACGCGCATCGACTTCGACGAGCGCGCCTGGGCGCGCTACGTCAAGCTGGACTTCGAGGCGCCCGAAGCTGCCGCATCGCTGCAATTGCCCGACCGGATTGCCGTCTACGAAACCGCGGGAGAGAGCATTCTGGGCGAGTGGGGGCACTACACCGATATCGGCCCTTACGAGGCAAGCCAGGCTCCTGAATGGAGTGGTCTGACCGGCCAGCCCGCGAATATCAACCGCGATACGGCTGTGGCGCTCGGTAACGGTGATTCCGCACCCGGCCGCGCCTTGCTGGATACCTGGTCGGCCTGGTACCGGCTCGATATACCAACCGACAACAATCATCTGACCTTACGCCTGAGCGGTACTCCAAGCGTGGAGGCAAAGCCGCGAATGATGAATGCCGCTGGCGAAGCGGTTGAACTGTATGCGCTCGAACAGTCCGCCACCGAGCATCACTGGGAAGCGTACGTCGAGCCGGGGCAATCCTACTGGGTGGAAGTGTTCGAGCCGCCTCGTTCGGTGATTTTCAGCTGGGATACCTCGGGTAGCGTCGCCGCTTATTTGCCGACCATCGCCAATGCCTTGCGAACCTATGCCGAAACGATCGAGCCAGGCCGAGACGAGGTCAACCTGCTGCCGTTCGGACGCGGCGCGCCGCTGTTGAAGAACTGGCAGGGGCATGCCTATCCGCTGATGAAGATGCTCAGCGCATATCCGCATGACACCAGCTCCAGCGATGCGGAAAGGGCTGTAGCAGTCGCCGCCGAGGAGATGGTGGACCGGCCGGGAAAGAAAGCGGTGCTGTTGCTGACCGATGCGGCCACCATCACCGATGCATCGCTGTGGCCGGCGCTACATGACGGCCAACCGCAGGTATTTGCCATGAAACTGTCTTCCGAGGGCGCGTTCGGGGGCAATCCGTTCGGCGAGCTGGATCTGATGCAGGACTGGGCCCGTGTTCGTGGCGGACACTTCGACTATGTCACCAGCCTCGGTGCACTCTCGAATGGCTTCGACCGGGCTGTGGCCCGACTCAAGGCTCCGGTCGACTTCGCCATACAGGCTGAATTTGCGAAGGTGGACGATCCGACGCCTGCCACGATCGCCATCGTGTCGAGCAAAACAGGCGCCGACCCGGGTTCGCGTGGCGCCGTCGAGATCATCCTCGATGCCTCCGGCAGCATGCTCAAGCGCATGGGCGAGCAGCGCCGGATCGACATTGCCAAGGCGGCCATCCGCCGCACGGTGTCAGACACGTTACCCGACGGTATGCCCCTGGCCCTTCGGGTCTACGGTCATCGCGAAGCCGGCAGTTGCCGCACCGATCTCGAGGTTCCGCTGGCGCCGCTGGACAAGAGTGCCTTTCTCGCCCAGATCGAAGGCATCCAGGCGATCAACCTGGCGAAGACGCCAATCGCCGATTCGCTGGCCGCGGTGGCCGCCGACCTGAAAGCGGCCGAGGGCCGGCGCCTGGTCGTGCTGCTGACCGACGGCGAAGAGACCTGTGACGGCGACCCGGCCACAGAGATCGAGAAGCTGAAGGAAAGTGGCTTCGAAGTACGCGTCAATATCGTCGGCTTTGCCATCAACGATGACGAGCTCAAGCGCCAGTTCGCCGACTGGGCTGAAATCGGCGGCGGCGAGTATCTCGACGCAAGCGACGCTGATGGACTCGACGCGGCCGTTCAGCAGGCACTGCAGATCCCGTTTGTGGTGATCGACGCCGCGGGCGAAGAAGTGGCTCGCGGCCTGGTCGATGCCGACCCGATTGAGCTGCCGGCAGGCCGCTACAGCGTGCGAATCGAGTCGGCAACACCGAGACAGTTGAACGACATTACGCTGGCTCCCGGGGACGGCAGACTGATCGAACTTGATTGAGGCGCTGTCGGCCTGGGCCAATTCCGTGAGCGGACCGGCAGCTGGCCGACTTCCCAGAAAAATGCCGGGGGCCGCACGACGCGGCCCCCGGCTTTGCGTTGGTCCTGAATTGGTTCAGTAGTCAGTATCGGCTTGAGCCTGCTGCCTCGAGACGACCTTGATGTTGTTGATCACATCGCGGACGCCATCCGTGTTGGCGGCAAGTTGTTCCGCGAGGTCCTTGCTGGCCTCGGATTCGGCTTCGCCCTCGAGCTCAACGATACCTCCTCGAGTGTCGACATTGATCGAGAATCCAGCCGTATCCCGATTCCACAGAAGTTTCGACTTGACCGAAGCCGTAGTCGTGGCATCGCTCACGCGATCCCGGAAGGAGGGGTCCTTCCCCTTGTCATCGTTCGAGGATACGACCTGCATATCCTCGGAGACTTCAATCCGGTTGTCCACGTCCTCGATCCCATCGACGCTAAGGGCGATTTGCTCGGCCAGCTCGCTCTTGACGCTTTCGTCGACCTCACCCTCGATGATGGCGGTCTTGCTATCCACATCCACCTTCAGGTCAAAGGGGTTGAGGTGTTGGTTGAGCGCGAAGGTCGTCCAGATCTGACCTTCCAGGCGTGCTTCGGTGAGGTTACTGACCTCATCATCATCGCCAGCGTGTGCAGTCAAACCGCCTGCCAGCAGCGCAAATACCATTGCCAGTTTAATCCACGTTTGATGTCTCATCGTGTTTCTCCTTCAGGCTTTCTGGTGTGTGCCACCGCCGGGGCAGAATTCACAGTGCTCCGACGCAGTCACGACGCCGAGTGCCTCGAATTGCCGGGTATCGGGCCGGACTTGCCAGAAGGAGTGCAAGCAGCGTTCCAGACTCAGAAACCGCAGGTTTGACAGCAAGTTAAGTCATTTCGAGAATCTCAGCCAAGTGATTTACGGCGGATACTGTCGCCCCAGAGCGACAGGTATCCGCCATTAATCTTGTCGATGGGGCTCTGATCCGGGTTCAACAAGCGCGCTGTCGTACTGCACGACTGTCGCTGATTGGCGACAGATAACTTCCCGCGCCCCTGAATCAGCAGCAGGAAGCGCCTCGATGCGGGTGCAGCATGAGGGTGGATTCTTGGGTGGGCATACCGCATGATGGTAAGCGCCTGGGAGGGAGCCAGGCGCCAATCAGGAGGCCTGAAATGAGCCTGCCTTCGGAACTGGCCGGTGAGCCGGTCAAAGCGCACACCCCGCCACAAGGCATTCAAGCCTATCGGAATCTGCACCTGTGGATGGTTATCGGCCTGGCAATCACATTGCTGGGGTTCGCGCCGTCGTATTTCATGAATCTTCGGGCGTCCACCTGGTATCAGCATTTGCACGGTCTGTCCGCGACGTTTTGGATGTGCCTGCTGGTGCTACAGCCTTATCTGGCTACGCACGGTCGGCTCAAACAGCATCGCCGCTTCGGCATCGTTGCGCTGATCCTGGCCGGCATGGTGGCGACATCAGCCCTGGCCGTCGTCCCCTTCAACATCCAGAATGCCGTCGAAGGCACGCACGGCGCCGCGGCCACCAAGACCTTTTTCTACGGCATCAGCTATTTCGATTTGATCAGCGTGGCGGGTTTCCTGATCGCCGTGCTGATGGCGACACTCTCCGTCCACAAGCTCGGGGATCACGTGATCTGGATGAGCTCGACCGTGTTCTGGGTGCTCTCGCCCGGACTGACCCGGCTGATTGCCTTTTCCATGCTCTACACGGTCGGACTGGGCGATGTGACGCTGCTCGATATTGTCTTCTGGACCAGCTTCCCAATCGTGGCCCTGGCGGTCTACCTGATGATCCGGCTCCGCCGGGCGCATCCCGCCCTGGTGCTGGCCGCCATTGGCAACGCCGGCATCTGGATCATTACACCAGTGGGCGACAGTGCCACCTGGCGCGCGATCTGCGACGCGGTCTTTCTCTTGAATTGACGAGCGGGTGTTCTTTTATCCTGGGTCAGTCGGGCAAAGAGGAATCGCCGATGCGGTGGAACCGCATGACGACACCGTAGATGTGCCAGCGCAGCACGTCTTCTTCCAGCCCGATCTTGTATTCCATGATCCTGTTCGGCCATTCGCTCATCGCGTTGGGATCAATGTGAAGATAGGCCCGGGTGACCAGGTTATCTCCCTCAATGGTATAAGCACCTGCGCCGGAGACGTAGCTGTCAAAAGCACCAGCCTTCTCTGATTCAGTAGGCTCATCCCCGGTGAATGTGCCACGCTCCGTGTCAGGCGGCGCCACCATCGTGAAACTGAAATGACCGTCCGCGAAGAGCACAAGACCCCGCTGAGGATTTTCAAATACTTCGCCGTCGGGCAATTCGATGCTATCGAGAACCCAAGCTCCTTCCAGCGGTGCTTCGTCCGAAGAGGCAGAAGCCAGAGAAAGCATGGCAGCGAACGAGATGGCCGTGATGGCTAGAATTGCAGGTTGAAACATGGGGTTTCTCCTTGCGGGTGGAGGTGATGAAAAGCGTATGCATCTCCGTTTCCGATTCTCAGAAGTACTCAGGGATCGCCAACCTGATCAGAGTTGACGATATCGAACCACGATTGCCTGCAGGCCCGCATCGGACCCCTGCCAGGTCACCCTACTACCAAAGGCATCGTCACCATTGTTAACCGGGTACACGTCGATGAAGTAAGTGCGGGTCTCATTGTCGATGAGACGATCGGAAGCCGATCCGGACGGCGTCAGCTCGACATCCCCCCAGGCAACGGTATCTCCGGCCGAATGACCCCAAGCAACGTTCCAATGCTGGTTGGTGCCAAGATCCAGCGCCCGGACGCGGAAGCTCAGATCGATCACGGCGCTTTGATCTCGCAGCCACGCCGTGACACTCGTTACTTCGGCGCCATCGGGCAGCATGAGCGGAGCAGTCAGCACCTCGTCGATGCCCGTAGTGAAGTACGTGATCGCCGCAAACCCCACTGACAGCGCATTGCCCAATTTGGGCCGGAATGCGGACGCATGGACGTTCCTCAGCTGAATCTCTTCGTCGGCCGCCACTTGGCCGTCGGGCAGAACGTGCAGTGCTCGACGACCGGTCACAGCAGGATCCGCCAGGTCGCGCACGCGGAAGCCACCATCCACATCCAGTGTGGCCTGCGGGCTTGTCGTGTTGACGCCGACCTGGCCCGGAAACACCGACAGACTGGGGCCGTATGCCGCCGAGCCGATAAACAGGTGCTCAACTCCACCGTTGGTCCAGATCCGGCTCACGCCGCGCCCGCCACCGCCCAACGCAACGCCCATGGACAGACCGACCGATCCGTCGCCAATGTAAAAGTCACCGCGGCCGTTACCGGAGGTCCAGGTATAAGCGCCTGTCCCCTGCACGGCTAACGCAGCGGGTGGATTGGTAAAGCCGAGGCCAGCCGCACCCGAACCACTCAGCGTGAACACGTCGCCGGCACCGGTATTGTGGATGGTCAGCCGATCGTCGGTTACGCCGGCTGCTGCGAGGCCGCTGTCGATCCGCCAGCCGCGGGCGGCGGCGCTGTTCCAGAACAACTGTCGCACCGGCTCGGAGCCGGCGGTTTCGCTGATCGCCAAGTGAGTCAGCGTGCCCGGCCCGGTGTCACGGCTCACATGCATGCCATCACGTACATTGAGCCGATAGATCGAAGTCGGCGGAGCGCCGAGACCCACGTTACCCTCCCCGTCGACAACGACCACGTTGCCGGAAGTGTTATGGAAAAGGTTGAATCGATCCTGACCAGGGTCCACACCCCGCGTGAGTGCGGCTAGCGTCCAGAACCGATCCGAGACCGAGTTGGCGAAAGTCAATCGCGCAAAGTCGTCATGGGACTCGGTCAGCCGTAGCTGCGGCGTACCAATATCACTGTCGCTGCGAACTTCAAGCGCCGCTGCCGGAGTACTGGTCCCGATTCCGACATTGCCAGCCGAGTAATAGACATTCGAACCGTCCAACTGCCAATCATTGCCGGCGAGCGCATACAGTGCCACGGGCGCGGGTCGAACGGCCTGGCGGGGTATCAGGTCGAAGCCGTCGACCGTTACTTGCAGCCAGCGCGGATCCGCGCCATAGACCGACCCGAAATCCAGTTCGACCTGGAACACCCCGTCAGTCACCGGCCAATCATTCAGGGACACGGTCGGTCCCACCTGGAGGCCGTCGGTCTCCTGGTCAAACAGCCGGAACTCAAGGTCCGCCGTACCGGTAAACTCCGCACCGGCCTGCTGCAGCTGACCCTGATAGGTCAACGTCGTTGGCGTACACCAGCCCGCCATCGGCAGCAACAAGGCCGCCAGCAACCAAAACGCACGAATACTCATGATTTTCCTTCCCAGTCGGCTAAAGGGCGAGCCAGCTCGATATTGGCAGAATTTCGAGCTGGCCACCAGTCAGTCGTAAAACGGGGGAAAACCCGGACATGCCGGTCCCGGTGCGAGCGCTTCGGCCGTGCGTGGCCTGATGGCCCGTACGTGCTTGCGCCGGCGGGGCGGCCAGGCCAGGCCGCCCCGCCAAGCATGCTCAGTTGTTACCTTTGCCCCGATTGCTCGTATGTTCGGGAATGTAGAAAGACTGGGTCGAGAAACCGATATTCGTGCATTCCTCGTCGGCGTTCCATCCAAAAGTAATGAACGAGTAATCGGCGGTCGCCTTCATGATGTCCAACAACTCTTCATCTTCGGTGGAACAAAAGGCATCGACGCCGTCGGCATCCTCTGCCTGACAGAATCCGTAGTTGAAGAAAGTTCCGTCGGCAAACTTGTACAGTCGGACCCCACACCCGATGTGTTCAACATCATTGTCGGTAAAGCGCGCGGAAACCATGTCGCCCGTGGCCGTGCCCGAGCCATCCGGATTGATGGAGATGGTTACCGGTGCCGGCTGAACGTAGCCCGCCAGGGCCAGTGAAGCAATGGCCATAAGTGACAGACCCGCAATCAGCATTTTTACTTTCATTAGAGCTCTCCTCGTTATTGTGGATTAAAGTTTGAGGCCGCCTCTCTCCAACGCGACCCGTTCATCCCTGCGTTCGGCCAGACTGGCGCCTGAAAACTCACATTCCCTGTAGCAAACGGAAACTGGCCGGAATTAGCGCCAACGATGTTGGTTCCGGCGTCACCCGGAACGGTCACCACAAGATATGCTAGAGGAGGCGCCTCGCACGTCAGACAAACACGCGAAGGTTTGTAGGAAATCGCACACGGGAGCCAAAGCCATGTTACGACGCTATCGCTGGCCCATCGTTACAGGCATTGCCGGCCTCATTCTCTGGGCACTGGCTTCGCTGACCTTCATTCAGGGATTCGGGGGCTGGTCCACCTCGTTCCAGGGACCCGGTTCGGCTGACATCGATGTTCCAGGATCCGGTGACTACCGACTCTGGCATGAATCGAGGACGATCATTGACGGCCGACTGCAGGTCGTGGACGACGAGCTGCCCACCGGAACCGCCATCGAGTTCACAAACGCCCGGGGGGCCACCATTCCCCTGCTATCCATTCGCGGTAGCATGAGCCAGGATTTCGGCAGTACGCGCCGGGTGGCCGTCGGGCGGGTCGAGATACCCGCGGCCGGCACCTACACGGTGACCACCACCGGCTTCGCAGACCCCCGAAAATTCCGCCTGAGCGAAATCCGCTTACTCGAGCACTTCCTGCGCGCTTTGCTGTTCGCACTGCCCGGTGCTTTGCTGACCATTGCCGCACTGGTCTGGGCAATCGTTATCGCCAGCCGTCGGCCTTAGCACCAGGTCTGACCGGCGCACCTTCCCGGCAAGCCCCGGCTCCCAGTCGAAGCGAATGAACCTGCGGCTCAGTCATTTCCATAGTCGGCGAAAGCCAGCCAAATCCCGCCTTGACTGGAATGCATACTCGATCAGGCTGGCCAAATGGCACACTCCGGGCGCACCCAAATCTGTGCGAAGCGTCTTCTTCGTCAATCGTTCATGCTCGCGCAGCCCGGGGGACCGACTTGCAGGATAATTCGATAGTATGTGATGGATATCTAATATTGTTGTGCCATATGTGATTGCGCACTATTGTGAGTGCTGGTCATTCCGATCGAGGGAGCTGGAAGCGCGTGGGACTCTTCAGCCAGGAAATCTACATCCCGGAGGCAATCTATAAACTCTTGCCGCTGTTGTACGCTTTGGTAGGTCTGTTCATGCTACTGGTCCTCCAAAACGACATGGCCCAAATTGCAGGAGCAGCATTGATGGTTTTTGCGCTAGTCATCACGGTAAAACGATTCAGACAGCCAGACAACGGTTAGTCACTTCAGCATAAACCGGCAGAGCCAAAACGCCGGGCGCGTCGTGCCAGAACGGCACGACGCCCCGAGTGGGCATTTATCAGGATTTGCCGCGAATCAAACCTACGATGAGCAGCAGAATCACCGCGCCGACAACGGCCGTGACAATGGCATTGAGTATGCCCGTCCCGATGGCAATGCCCAATTGGCCGAACAGCCAGCCGCCAAGAACCGCACCAATGATGCCGACAACGATGTTGATCAGGATGCCCTGACCACCACCTTTGACGATGAGCCCTGCCAGCCAGCCGGCAATGCCGCCCACGATGAGCCAGATCAGAATACCTTCCATACGAACCTCCCAAGATACGAATGAATGTCGAGGTAAAAAGCAACTGCGCACCCTCCGTTTAAAAGTACTCCGATCACCGGCGTGGCGCAACCAACACGGCCCGGCTTGATCGTTGTCTTGATTTCGCGCTGGTATCGCAGGTGCAGGTGCCTCCTGTACAGCATTAGACGGTAAACTGCATAGGATGGATCCGCGCGGCGCCACCTTTTTCGCAAGTTTTCAGATAGATAGCGTGCAGCTACTGGGTTCCGGCTGTCTGACCACCTTTGCGCCCCATTTCTTGCTCGCTACAGTGCTGCTCGCCGTACCCAGCATCGGTTTTCCAGGCGATGACGCCATCGATCTGCCGCCGGAACGGGCGCTGGCGGTCGAATCCTACGGGCTGGATGAGGGGCTGTCGCAGTCGAGCGTGATCAGCCTGGCCGAGGATTCCAACGGGCTGTTGTGGTTCGGCACACAGGAAGGGTTGCACCGTTTCGACGGTCACCGCTTCGATGTGCTGCGTCGCCGGCCGGGTGATCCCGAGAGCCTGGCCAGTTCCACGATGGACGTGCTGGCTTTCGATCCACATGAGCGGCTATGGATGGGCAGCAACGACGCCGGCGTCGAGGTGATCGATCTGGCCAGCCTGGAGCGCTGGCGATTCGCGCCGGAACAGGGGCTTTCTCATGCCCGGGTGACCGGCCTGAGTGTATTGCCATCGGGACAATCTGCCGTGGTGGCTACGGCAGCCGGTGTCGACCGCATCGATCTGGCCGACGGCAGCGTCAGCAACCTGATTTCCCGGGATGGCCTGATCGGGCTCGTCAGGCCCGATGGGGCTGACTGGCTGGTAGCGGACCGGCGTTGCCGGCTCGACTTCAGCGACGGTCGCACGCTGCGCCCGGACTTACCGGAAGCAGCCGTGTGTGTGGCATTGACGCAGGCGCCGGACGGCACGGCGTGGTTGGCGACGGGACGGGGCAAGCTGGTGCGCATCGGGGCGGACGGTGTTTCGGTGGTCTCGGCCCTGACCCGTTCGGATGCGCTCGAAGCCCGGGTTTCGACGCTGTATGCGGAAGCCGACGGCCGCTTGCTGATCGGCGACAGCAAGGGCGGCGTGATCGAATGGCATCCAGATTGGCCATTGCAGTATTCACGCTGGCGAATCGATATCGGCGACAGCGCGGTATTGAAACTCTATCGTGACAGTTCCGGAGTGCTCTGGATCGGCACTTATACCGATGGTCTGCATCGAGTCCTGCCGATGTCCGAAACCGTCCTGGCCGGCGGCCGTTCCGCCTCGCTCAACCCGGTCCAATGGCCATCGGCCAGTGTTCGCGCGATCCGGCGCGATGACAATCGCGGCTTGCTCGGCACCGACAGCGGGCTTTTTGTCCAGGCGGCGGGCGATGACGAATGGCGACAGCTGCCGGCACTTGCCGGCGTCCCCGTTCGCGTTCTCGCCACCGACGAACCCGGCAAGGCCTACTGGCTGGGCACCCACCAGGGCCTGTGGCGTTGGCAGCCACCTGATGCGCCGTCTCCCGTCGTGTCGGCTGACTTGCCCGATCAGCGCATCACCGACCTGGCTGAACACGAAGGTCACCTCTGGATCACTACCCGCGCGGGTCTGGCCGTCTTTGCCGACGGCCGGTTGCGCCCCGAGTTGGTGCCGAAGGCATTGCGCCAGCGCTTCCTGACAACACTGCAGATCGACGAGCGCGGAAACATCTGGGTCGGCACCAATGAAGACGGGGTATTCCGGTTCAGCCCTGGCGGCGAGATCGAGCATTTCTTTTCCGGTTCGCGCGAGCAGGCCAGTGAATCAATCTGGGCGATTCATGTCGATGACGACCAGATCTGGCTGGGCACTTTCGGTGGCGGCCTCTTGCAGCTTGATCGTAGCGGCGAAGTGCAGCGCCGGGTCACAGAGGCCGATGGCCTGCCGAACAATGTTATCTATCGCATCCTCCCGGATCGCGAGGGGCGTCTTTGGATGAGCACCAACAACGGCCTGGGCGTGGTCGACACCCAGAGCGATCAGGTGCAGCAAGTGGGCCGCCGGGATGGGCTGATCAACCAGGAGTTCAATGCCGGGGCGGCGTGGAAGGACGATGACGGATCACTGTATTTTGGCGGCGTAGCCGGGGTCGATTCCGTCGACAGCTCGGCCTTCTCATTCGACAGCCCCCCGGCGTGGCCGGTCATTGACGGGATCACCGTAGCGCATCGCGACGTCGGCTTGCTGGAACCATTCGCCGGGCTCGATGCGTCCTTGCCCTATGCTAGCGAACTCCGCCTGGATCATCGCCAACGTATCTTCTCGCTGCGCATGGTTGCGCTGGATTTCAATGCACCCAGTGCTGCGCGACTGCGCTACCGGGTAGACGGCCTGCATGACGACTGGGTGCAAGTCAACGGCGCCCAAGCGGAATTTTCCATCAATTACCTGGCCCCGGGCAGCTATCGGCTTCGCATCGAAGCAGCCGGCCGGGATGGAAAATTTGGGAACCAGCGCATGTTGACCATGGTGTTGGTACCGCCCTGGTGGCGTCATCCGGCGGCCTATGTGTTTTACGGGCTACTGCTGATAATGCTGCTCGCCTTGATCGTCTGGCGGGTACGCCAGAACATGCATAACAAGCGCAGACAGGTCAACATTCTGCATCGACAGGTCGCCAAGCGCACGGCGGAGCTGGAAAACCTCAACGAGAAACTGCATCGCAGCAACCGAAGGCTGGACCGTGCAACTCGGCGCGATCCATTGACAGGCCTGTCCAACCGGCGCGACTTTCTCTACTGGGTGGAAAAACAGCAGCGCGGGGAGGATCGGCGCTCACGTCCGCGGCTTCTGTTCCTGATGATCGATATTGACGACTTCAAGCAGATCAACGACCGGCGCGGGCATGCCGTGGGCGACCAGGTACTGGTTGCGTTTGCCCGACGACTGGACAACTTCTGCAGGCAGCGCGATATCCTCGTTCGCTGGGGTGGAGAGGAATTTCTGCTGGTGGTCAACGATGTCGGGCCCGCGATGGGCGCTGACCTTGCCGAGCGCATCTGTCGAGCAGTTGCTGAAGTGCCGTTACATACCGATGACGGTGACGATCTCAGCGTAACCTGCAGCGTCGGCTACGCACCCTGGCCGATCGTTGCATCAGCGACAGAGCCAAACAGCTGGGAGCTCAGCGCTGATCTGGCCGACCGTGCCCTGTACGCGGCCAAGGAAGCCGGCAAGAATGGCTGGTACGGCCTGCACCCCGGTCAGCATGCCCGGAGCGACAACCTGGATCAGCTCTCTCCAGGCAAACCATTATCCGATCTGGTCGAGCGAGATATTCTGAAGGTAGTCTCGTCTTTTGCCAAGCGCTGACCCAGGTCACTTTCAATGATGATCAGTCACCGGGTCTGAAGATCGATCACTATAGATGGGATCATCAGGGCGGCTCCGTCAGGCCGGCTGAGCCGAACCGGCGGCTATGCTATATTCCAGCGAGGAGCGGCCCTGATCCGGGGTCTGATCCGACAAGCCATCCAGCGAACAGGAGATGCTGACTATGGAACGCAAGTCTTTCCGTGTAACGTTCTCCGCCCTGATCGGGCTACTCATGCTGCCGCTTGCGTCGTTTTCAACGCACGCTGAGATCATCTCGTCCCAGCAGGCCATGGCCATGGAATCCGGCCAGATCCTGACCCGCGTTGAAACCTGGCTGAGGCAGGAAGCCGTGGTCGAGGAACTGGCAGCCCTGGGTGTCGACCCGGAAGTTGCCGCCCTGCGCGTCGCGGCACTGAGCCCGGCCGAGCTGGAGCAAATGGCCGAGCGTATCGAAGAACTGCCCGCCGGCGCCGGTGTGATCGAGGTCCTGGGTATCACTTTCCTGGTGTTGCTGATCCTCGAATTTACCGGCGTGATCAATATCTTTAACCGCTGATCGCTTCTCGCCATGCAATGACGGCGGGCCGCCTTGTGCGGCTCGCCGTTTTTCTCACACTGATCGCCGCCCTATCCGGCTGCGCCGGGCTGCGGCTGGCCGACGAACTCGACGGACTGCCCGACCGCGCCAACCTGGCGGGCGTCCCGTTTCATCCCCAAACCGAGTACCACTGCGGACCGGCGGCACTGGCTACCGTGCTCGAACACGGTGGCTCGACCGTCGACTACCAATCCCTGGTCGAGCGCGTATACGTGCCGGGCCGCAGGGGCAGCCTTCAGGCCGAGATGATGGCGGCAATCCGCACTCATGGGCGTCTCGCCTACCGCTTGTCGGGGCAATTGCACGATGTGCTGGCCGAGGTCTCGGCCGGCCGGCCGGTGCTGGTGCTGGAAAACCAGGGGTTGCCGGGAAGGCCGGTCTGGCACTATGCCGTCGTGGTCGGTTATGACGTTGATCGCAACCGCATACTGCTGCGCTCGGGCACTGAACGGGAACTGTCAATGAGTGCACGACGCTGGTTCAGCCGCTGGGAGCGGGCCGGGCGCTGGGCCGTGGCGGCCATCGAACCGGGAAAATGGCCTGCCAATCCTGATCGGCAGCGCTGGTTGACTGCGGCGGCCGATTTCGAAGCCACCGCCGATAGCGAACTGGCATCGCGGGTCTGGAACCAGACCCTGAAACGCTGGCCGGAAGAGCCAATCGCCTGGCTCGGGCTGGGCAATACAGCCTACACCGCCGGTCACTACCAGAACGCATCAGACGCTTACCGACAATTGCTTGAATTGCGGCCCGATCACGGACCAGGCCGGTTCAACCTGGCGGTGACCTTGATGGACTCAGGCAACCCTTGCGAAGCTGCCGGGATACTCCAGACTCTGGTCGAAGATGCCGATTTGTCGGCTCGTGCCCAACCCTTACTGAGGCGAGCACAAGTCGGCTGCAAGGCCGAGCCTGCCCACCTGCCCGACTCAGACTGATCGCGTCTGGACCGACTCAGCGGCACGCCCGCTGTTAAGTGACCCATTTCAATCGGATGCAGGTTGGTGTCCGCGATTGGATTCCTTACGAGTCAATCTTCGCTATCGGCAGGAAACAAAGCGCGCAGGGCATTGAGAGCGGCCGGGTGATACAGCGTGGCGTGAGTCTCTTCGGGCATCGCGGAATAGATCAGTTCCGCGCCTGTCGATGGCTCACCGAGTCCGGATATGAATGCCTGAAAACCATCGGCGCTGCTGGCCTCGCGGCTGGCTGCCACGAACAAGCGTCGGCTGGTGGCCTGTTCTTGTTCAAGCAGCTTCGCAGCGGTTTCGTTCAGCGCATAACGGTTCCACCACACGCTGGGATCGACGGCAATATAGGTATCGAACATGGCCGGTTCGTGCAGCAGGGTTTCAACCACGAACAGTCCGGCCAGGGACTCGCCGATGATGGCGCGCTCCTGCGAAATGTAATAGCGCTTTCCAATCTCTTTAAACAATTCATCCCGAATGAATGCCCGGAATTCGGCAGCACCGCCGATTTGCTCCGCGATCGCCTGATCCTCGGGGTCGTCGCTCGGCCCGGTCATGTCGCGACGACGCTGCGTGTTCTCGATCCCGACCAGCAGAAAGGGCCGCATACTGCCGTTGGAAACGAGTACCTGGAGCAGCCCGGCAATGTGCAAGAAGTCCTCATCGATACCGCCATCGGGCATATACAGAACCGGCAAGGGCTTTTTGACAGGCTCGCCGAATACTGTTGGCGTAAAGACATTGATCCGACGAGTTTCATTCAGGACGCTGGACTCAATTTCAAAGGTGTCACCGATGACAAGCGCGTCGGAAACATCGTCCGCAGCAGCAGTCATGGCAAAGCACATCAAAGCAAGGAATCGCAGAGTGATTGATACATTCATTATCTAGAATTACCCAGTCCGGCAGGAAGTCAGAAAGAACATTTAAACAGGTATACGGCGACAGGCAATAATCAAGTGTTCCGACAGCGTCATTCTCACGAACGGCACTGGCTGGCTTCGGTTCTAATCCTCAAGTGTCACGCCGGTTTCAGGAATTCACAGTATCCTGATTCTTGTTTCAAATCCAATTGAATGTAGAATCGCTTGCAGGAGGAGAATCATCATGAAGAAACACATTATTTCTCTCATCGTAGCCTTGATTCTTGCAATGAGCCTGCAGATTGTCTACGCCGAAACCAGCGTCAGCGAGCTGGAACCCGAAGCATATTTCGACTTCTGGTTGGGCACATGGGATTTGACCTGGGAAGATGCAGACGGCACGACCGCACGTGGCACCAACCATATTGAACGGGTACTGGACGGCAAGGTCATCAAAGAGAACTTCGAAGCACACTCCGGCGCGTACCAGGGCTTCGTCGGTAGAAGCTATTCGGTCTATCAGGCTCAGACTGGAACCTGGAAGCAAACGTGGGTAGACAATCAGGGGGGATACCTGGATTTTGTCGGCGAAGTTGACGGCAACAAACGCATCTTCAGACGCACCGGAATGAACCCACAGGGTAAAGAAGTCGTACAACGGATGAAATTCTACGATATCACTGAAGATTCGCTGACCTGGGACTGGGAGATCTCCGAGGATAACGGACACACCTGGCAACTTCGGTGGCGAATCTTCTATGAGCGGTCGGAATGATCATTCACTCGAGCGACCAAGGGAGTGCCGGTTTCTTCGGCAGAAGAAGTTGATCGGAAACTCAGACCAGCATCTTTCCAGCATAACCAGGAATTTTCTCCGGCGGAGCCGGGCGGGCCAGCAGGAAGCCCTGAACGGCATCACAGCCTTCCTCGCTTAGAAGCTCGAGCTGCTCGCGTCGCTCCACGCCTTCGGCCACCGTTCCCAGCTCCAGGCTTCGGGCCATGGCCAGAATGCTTCGGGTAATGGCCACGTCATTCCGCTCTGCCGGGATTCCGCTGATAAAAGTGCGATCGATCTTGAGTGTGGAGATCGGCATCCTGCGCAAGTACTCCATCGAACAATACCCTGTGCCAAAATCATCGATCACGGATTCGACACCGGAATCATTCAGATCCAACAGGTTTTCACGCACGCTGTCAGTATCCAGCACCAGGGAAAACTCGGTCACCTCGATCCGGACCAGGCTGGGCTCCAGCTCCATGGCATTCATTCTGTCGAGCAGGCTGCGCGCAAAGTCTGGTTGCTGAAGCTGGGGTGCGGAGACGTTGATCGTGACCGGGACAAGCCAGCTCTCATCGGCCCGGCACCAGGCGCTGAGCTGACCAATTATCTCCTCGAGCGCCCACTCCCCCAGGGGCAGAATCAGCCCCGACTGTTCGGCCAGCGGAATGAACAAAGATGGAGAGGTATCCTCGACTTCATCGTCGTCCCAGCGCATCAACGCTTCGACCGCCCCCATCTTTCCATCGGTAAGTGACACGATCGGCTGGTACTCGAAACGGAAATTGCCTGCTTCGAGCCCGCGCCGCATTCGCGTTTCCATGTGCAAACGCTGTGAAACGTGTAACGCGTGTGCGGGGCTGTAATGCCTTGCGGTCGCAGTCACACCTGCCTCGCGCGTGTGGATCGCCGCACAAGCCTTCTCCAGCAATGCGGCCGACCTGCTGCCATGTTCGGGATAGAAACTAACGCCAACCTGGAAGTTGACGAAGTGCTCCCGGCCACCGACGTGGTAAGGCCGACTCAGTGCCGCACGAATGCGTTCGAGTGTCGCATCCACGGCGCCGGCTTCGCCGTCGACCGTCGGCAGGACAAGTACGAACTCATCTCCGCCGAGACGAGCCGGACTCGCGTCAGCGGGGGCAGCCCCCTCCAGGCGACCGGCGACCTCGCGCAGCAGCTCATCGCCGGTGGAGACGCCGAACGCCTGATTGATATAGCGCAAGCCACCGAGATTGAACAACACGACGGCCAGGTGACCCCCTTCCGCTTCCCGGACTGCAATCAGGGTGTCCAGACGGTCAATAAACGTGCGTTTATTCGGCAGTCGAGTCAGTGGATCGTTGAAGGCCTTGTACTCGACCGACTCCCTGAGCTTATCGAATTCATGTCTGTGGCAGATTTCACGCTCGACCAGCTGGGCGAACTGGCGCAGCTGATCGCACCGCCGTTGATCGAAATCCCGAGGCTCACGGTCGATGACACACAGCGTACCGAGCGGATAGCCGTTCGGCCCGTGAACCGAGCAACCGGCATAGAACCGGATGTAGGGCGGGCCAGTGACCAAACGATTGTCGGCGAACCGGGAATCCTCGCGGGCATCCGGCACGATGAATATGCCGCTTTCATTGATGGCGTGAGCGCAGAACGACACATCCCGCTCAGTCTGCTTCAAATCAAGTCCGCAGCTGGATTTGATCCACTGGCGATCCCTGTCGATGAGTGATACGAGCACAACCGGGAAGTCGAACACATCGGCGACGAGTTGCGTGTAACGATCAAAACGCTCCTCGGCGGCCGTGTCGAGGATGTGGAGGGAGCGCAGTTCCTCCAGCCGCTCGACTTCGTCTTCCGGAATGGGCGGGGCGGGTACGCTGGCTGTCTGATCCGAAGCCATGCCACTCCAAAATCGCGAACCTGGACCGCCCATACTACTGAAACGTGGGCTCATTGGCCACAGGGCGCCTTTCCATTGCCCATGGCGCAACCCTTCCTCGCCGCTCAGTACCACCCGACAATGTGGGTGCCCGCACATACTTCTCTTCGCTTCGAAAGCTAGTATTTCTTCGCACAAAAGTGAAGAGACAATGATGGAATCAACTGAAGGCTCTAGTCATATCGACAAGAACATCATGCCCGCTCTGGATTTGAGCGGGAGTTTCTTTGAGTTGCTTGATGACGCTGGCTATCCCTGCGTGGGGGCCAAGTCCGCTTTAGCGCGCGGCTCTATCGAAATTCATGAGTTCGGTACATTGGGGGACAGAGACAATGACGGTCTACTGATAGAAGGACTTTCTCAATTTGTTGATATGATCGAAGCAGATGCTAGCGATAAGGACATCGTGCATTCCTACGTCGCCATATTCCGTGGGCCACTCGATATGAGCGAGCTTTGTTTTGAGTCCTTGCTGTGGTCGCAGTTGGGGCGAATCCACAGGCTTGACGTTTTGGCTGGAAATGATACTGCTCACGATGTCAGCAGCGATGCTGATAACCCACTATTCAGCTTGAGCATGGCGGGACACCCGTTCTTTGTTATTGGACTGCATGCACATTCGTCGCGACTCGCCAGGAGATTCAGCCATCCGGTGCTGGTGTTCAATTCTCATCGCCAGTTCGAGAAGCTGCGTGAAGACGGGCGCTACTGGAAGATGCAGAAGGCCACTCGATCACGCGATCTCGCACTGCAAGGGTCTCTAAACCCCAACCTGGCGGAGTTCGGTGCTGCAAGTGAGGCCAGACAGTACAGCGGCCGTAAGGTGGAGGCCGGCTGGCGATGCCCAATTGATTTCAGGGAACAGCCGTGAACACCGACGTGGCACCGGTTAGAATCCCGCCCTGCTCCGCCCAGGCGGTTGAGCTCGGCATGGGTGATGAACTGGTAATCATCGATCCTGAAGGCCAACAAGTAAGCGATGTAGTGGCTTTTGGGCATCCGGATGATGCGGAGTATCTGTCTTCCGGCCGTTCCCTTGATTATGCTGCACGACTTTGGCTCACGGCGGGCGATATCCTTTACTCGAACCGCAGCCGGCCCATGCTCACCATAATGGAGGATACCTGCGGTCGACACGACTTTACTCTGACCCCCTGTTCAAAAGAGACATTCGAGATCATATACGGAGAGAGTGAGGGCCGCCCGGGCTGTGAGGGCAATCTGGCAGCGGCACTGGCTCCTTACGACATCAGTGTCGATCGCATCCCTATCGCCTTTAACGTTTTCATGCACGTTTCCATAGATACCACCACAGGATCATTCCGGGTCCTTCCGCCGCTCAGCAAAGCAGGAGATTTCGTTCGCCTACGTGCCGAAATGCCGCTTGTGGTGGCGATTTCCGCCTGTTCCGCTGGACAGTCGAACAATTTCCGTTTCAAGCCAATCGATTATCAGATCGTACGCAACTCAGTATAGTTCGTGGCCATCGACAATGGATGGCATAATCGCCCCCGATGAAAATTCCCGCCCGCTTGAAACCCCTGGCCGAGGACGGCCTGATTGACGAAGTGCTGCGCCCGCTCAAGAGCGGCAAGGAAGCCGACGTTTTCGTCGTGCGGTGCGGTGCCGAGAAGCGCTGCGCCAAGGTGTTCAAGGAGGCCAATGTGCGCGGCTTCAGGCAGGCCGCGCAGTACCGGGAGGGCCGCAGCGTGCGCAACACGCGGCGCGCCCGGGCGATGAACAAGCGCACCCGCTACGGCCAGAAGGAACAGGAAAAGGAGTGGCTGAACGCCGAGGCCGACGCCCTCTATCGTCTTTCGGCGGCCGGCGTACGCGTGCCGCGCCCGCATGGCTTTGTCGATGGCGTGCTGCTGATGGAGCTGATCGTCGATGCCGAAGGTAATGTGGCACCGCGACTCGACGGCATGACTCTGAGTGCAGAACAGGCGCGTGAATACCACGGCCGGATCATCGCCGAAATCGTTCGAATGCTGGCCGCCGGCCTGATTCACGGCGACCTGTCAGAGTTCAATGTTTTGGTCGATGACACCGGCCCGGTCATTATCGACCTGCCACAAGCCGTCAATGCGGCGGCCAACAACAGTGCGGCGATGTTGCTGGTGCGCGACGTCGATCGAATGAAGCACTTCTTCGGCCGGTTCTCGCCGGAACTGCTCAAAACTGAATACGGAAAGGAAATGTGGTCGCGCTACGCATCGGGCAATCTCGATGCCGACACCCCGTTGACCGGTCACTACCATCCCTCAGCTCATGATGTGAACCTCGGCGAGCTGATGGCTATCATAGACGCCGCCCGGGAAGAAGAGCGAGAGCGACAGGAACGGATGCAGGAAGAGTCCTCAGATGAGCCAGGCGACTACTGAATAGAGAATCTTACTCGATGGCCAAACTCAAAACGCAACCGAACGACGCCAGCGTCAATGCCTTCCTGGATGACGTTGAAGCGGAGGATCCGCAGAAGGGTGCTGACTGCCGCATGCTGATCAAGATCATGCAGCGCGCCACCGGAGAGCCGCCGAAGATGTGGGGCAAATCGATGGTCGGTTTCGGCAGTTACCACTACAAGTATGAAAGCGGCCGGGAGGGTGACTGGTTCTTGACCGGCTTTTCGCCGCGCAAGCGCGAACTGAGTCTCTACGTCATGCCCGGCTTCGATCACTTCGACCAGCTGATGAGCCATCTGGGAAAACACAAGACCGGGAAATCGTGCCTCTATATCAAACAACTGGGTGATGTTGACCTGGATGTGCTCGAGCAACTCGTTGCCGAATCGGTCGAACATATGCGGCAGCAATACAGCTAGTGCCCGGTCGACAACCAGCAGATGTGGCGACGGACCCCAAGCTGGAGTATTGTGGGTGAATCGTTCCGCGGCCCGGTCGTCCAGGGGCTGCCTGCAGGGAGAAATCCAGATGACTTGTCAGTCTTTTCCACGCCGCACGCACCTGGCGGTGGCCATCTCGGCCGCCCTGGTCGCACCCGTCGCAGCCCAGGCCGCAGTGGTACCGGTCGACGGTGACACCTGCACCCTGGCCGATGCCATCACGGCCGCCAATCTGGATAACACCTTCGGAGGATGCCCGGCGGGCAGCGGCAAGGACACACTCGTCATCCAGGAGCCGCTGACCCTCTCACAGGAACTGCCCCGGATCACCTCGGACCTCGATATGCTCGGTTCATTCAGTTCGCCCATCACGATCATTGCGACATCTCTAGATCCGGGAGCTCAGCCGAAACGCCATTTCCATATCGGCCATTCGGAAGGTGGAAGCGACACCGGCCCGACGGTCGGCCTGTTCGGGCTCAACCTGATGGGCGGAATTGCAGAGGGTGGACCGGGCATTGATGGAGGCGGTGGCGGCGCGGCCCTTGGCGGTTCCATTTTCATTGATTCCGGAGACGTGCTGATCCGCAGTGTGACCTTCGAGAACAACGAAGCTAGAGGCGGCGACGGTTCGAATCGCGGGTCCAACGCCACTGGTGCCGGCGGCGGAGGCGGCATGGGCGGCGATGGGGGCGTTGGCGGCGATGGACTGAGCGGGGATCCAAGCGCGACCGGCGGCGACGGCGGCAGCACTGCATTCGGCGGCGGCGGTGGTGGCGGCGGAGACGCATTCAGTGCCGGCGGCGATGGGGGCGGGAACTTCTCCGGTGCCGGCGGAGCAGAAGGGGTCAGTGGCGAGGCCGGCGGCTTCGGCGGCGGAGCCGGTGGTGGCGGCGGCCAAAGTGAGTTTGGCGGTCCCGGCGCTGGCGGATCAGGCGGTTTCGGTGGTGGCGGCGGCGGTGGCGGCGGTAGTTTCGGCGGCGGCGACACCGGGGGGACCGGTGGATTCGGTGGATTCGGCGGCGGTGGCGGCGGCGGTGGCAACGGCGAAGGTAACGGTGGCGCCGGTGGGAATGGCGGTTTCGGCGGCGGCGGCGGAGTCGGCGGCAATGCCGAAGGACCCGATGGCTCCAGCGGCTCGGGCGGTTTCGGCGGCGGCGACGCACTCGATGCTGGCTCGTCCGGCAGCGGAGCGGGCCTCGGCGGCGCCATCTTCATCCGCACCGGCTCGCTGACGATCCAGAACACTACTTTCGAATCCAATTTGGCTGCCGGAGGAGAGGGCGGCGGCGGCCAGGGACTAGGCGGCGCAATCTTCGCCCTCCACACGTTGAGCAACGCCAACGGCAATAATCAGGGCATGCCATTGGCTCTGCCAACGGTCGAAGGCTGCGACGTGACTTTCAGCTTCAATGATGCCGGCAATGCTGGTGTTAGCGACACGGACAACTCCGATACCTTCGGCACCAGCCGTGATGATCTGGACGAAACCTGCCCCCCGATTTTCGAAGACCGATTCGAGGACGATTCTTGATCCTGAGTTTTTCCGACGTTATCCGGCCGAAGGAATACAAGCAGCTACTCGAGCTCATCGACCGGGAGCCGTTCGTGCCGGGCCGGGAGACCGCCGGCGAGCGTATTGCCGAGCGCAAGAACAACGAGCAGTTCGCGCGCGACAGCCGCCAGCTCGAGGCCGTTACGAACATCGTGCTCGACGCGCTCAAACGCAACACGCCGTTTTGCGAGGCATTCTATCCGCGCCAACTGCACTCCATACTGGTGTCCCGCTACGGTCCGGGCATGGCCTACGGCCCACATATCGACAGCGCGCTGATGGGCCAGGAGACCGCCTGGCGCAGCGACTTGTCGCTGACGCTTTTTCTCAGTGAGCCCGATGCTTACGACGGGGGCGAACTGGCACTCGAATCCGGCAGCGGCGAGGTTCGGATCAAATTGCCCGCACGCTCGCTGGTTTGCTATCCCACTTCACAGTTGCACCAGGTGCGTGAAGTCACGCGCGGAGAGCGGCTCGCCGTGGTCGGGTGGATCCAGAGCTTCGTGCGCGATCCCCAGGCGCGCGAGGCGCTGTACGATCTCGCCCGAGCTCGTAACGACATCCATGCATCGATGGGCGGCTCCCGGGCCTACGACCTCGTCAACAAGGCGCACACCAACCTCCTGCGACGCTGGGCCGAGAACTGATTTCGTCGTAGTTCCCGAAATCGCGAGTGGCCCGAACTTGGCGCCCCGGCTTTTGCGGCCCGGGACCCTGCTGGTTTCTTGCGTCATGTGAAGGGTATACTCCGCTCAAAGGGCTCTCGTACGTGACGGTGGCTTCGATGCATCTGGGGATCAGGCTCGCGAAAGTAGGTGCTGTTGCACTCCTCTGCTTCTCTCAGCTCGCTTCGGGAGAAACTTTCACTTACCCCGGCGGCGCGCCCTGCCAGGGCACCCTTCAGGCGTGCATCGACGGTGCTGCCGCAGGTGATACCGTCGAGCTAGCAACACACGCCAGCATCATGGAAGATCTCCAGATAGCCAAGAGCCTCACGCTTCGCGCGGCCGAGGGATTCCTGCCAATAATCGGCGGCGGCGCTGAAGAGAAGTCAGTCGATCTTTGCCCTCATCTCGGGCCCGAAACAGGCTCGACTTCAATCGAGATCGAAGGGCTCACCTTCGATTTTGCACGCCTGAGATGCAGTCTGGGCCCAGACCGCCCTCATCGCCGGCTGGCACTCCGGAATAACATCATTACCTTCGTGAAAAACGAGCCCGGCTTTCCGGCGCTTGAATTCACGCTCCGAAGCCCGGCAGATATTGTGATCGAAGGCAATGTCATCCATTTCGAACTCGACCACAACGGTGTCGCAGCCGTCGGCTTCGATGTGCGAGATACGCGCGCAGACATCCTGGTGGAAAACAACGAGATCGCCAGTACCGGCAATGGTATTGAGGTGGCCGGGAGCAACGCCTCTCGACTGCAAGCAATCGTAAGCCGGAATCGCATCACCGCCAGCATTCCGGCCAACAGCGGCATCGGCATCGAATTCGATTTCCGCGAAGGTGGAACCTACGACGTTGCCGCTCTCGGCAACGTCATTCACGGGGTCGGCGGTTGCAACTGCGGCAGAAACAGCGGTATGCACGTCACGACGCCCAACTTTACTGGCGAAGCCATGTTCACGGTTACCAACAACACCATCGCCGGCAACGATGCAACTGGACTGCTTGCCGTCTTGCAAGGCGAAGGTGATCAGACGCTCAACGTCTACAACAACACCCTGAGTGGGAATGCTGGCGGTGGCTTTCAGCTCTACAACTACACCAGCAATCCAGTGGCGATGAACGGGAGCACGAACAATTCCTTCGACAATGGCTTCAGCGACACCTTTCTCGACATCGCGCCGCTCACGCCAACAGCATTTGACCCGTCGTTCGTCGATGAGTCCAACCATGATTACCGACTGCGCGCCGATTCCCAACTGATAGATGCAGGTACCGACGAGCCCGCTGGCGGCATCACATCGATCGACGCGGAAGGAGACCTCAGAATATCCGGCGCAGCCATCGACCTCGGCGCGTATGAATTCGCAGTGGTAAGGCCATTATTCTTCACCGACCGCGAGCTTTTCCTCAGTGCGACCCAGGCAACGGCGGCGAGCGCGTCATACAGCCCGGTGTCGGACCCGCCGGAGCCCTTCTTGAGCGGACAGATCATGTTCGATGCGATTCACCCCTCGACGCTCAATTTTGGCGCCTGGCCGGCGGACTTTCCGGGCGACAACGATGTTGAGCTCGCCATCAACGACAAAGAGGACCTCGACATCGCGATGGCTGCAGGCTTTGCGTATGCGATGGGCATAGATTTCGATGACGTGTCGGGTGGTACTACGCCATCAACCTTCGAGGTCACGGTGAAGACAGGGGACGTGCAGCTCGCGCGCTTCCAATTCGAAACGCCGCATGCTTCCGGGCAGAACTATATCGGCGTGTGGGCACGAGAACCCTTCAATCGTCTGGAGATCCGCGAAACCACCACCGCGAATGAGAATGAATTTTTTGGCACCGTTTCGATCAGCCAGGCACTGTTACCGAGAGCCGTCTTCGCAGATGGATTTGAGCACATCCAGTAATTCCAGGAATAGCCGTTGATGAAAACTAATCTTTGCACCATCCTGGTGCTGAAATCTCTGTTTTCCATGGTCGTGGTGTTGGTCGCCATCGGGTACTGGGACCATCCCGTCCTGGCCCAGGAAGCCCAGCCCAATGTATTCCGTCTCCAGTTGAGCGAGATGGACGGCATCGAGCATGGCAAGGCAGCGGTGGTGAAGGGCGATGCCGGGACCGAGGCACAGCGCTTCCTCGTCGAGGGCGTCACCATGGAAACCCCTGTGACGGTACTCCTTCGCGGTCTTGTGCCGGAAGACGAGATCGACCTTGCGCTGACCAAGTACGCCTGGGATCAACCCCTGAAAACGGGCACGGCGCAAGGCGAACCCCTGGCGATGAAGTTTCGTACCGAGGGCGAGTTTCAACTGTCGGTAACGGCCGAAGAGGATGGCCTGCCCTACCGCTTGCTGGTCTGGGTGGGTGATCCGGTAGAGCCTGCCATGGCACCAGTGGTCGTCCACGCCGACGAATATGACGGCGTCCCTGTAGAGGCCGCAACCGGAGAGGGCGGCGGACTCGTTCTGTGGGTGATCGCCGCCTTGCTCGGGGCGGCAGTCTTGTTGCTGGCCGTCCTGGTGTTACGGAGGAAATCATGATGCGCATTCAGATTGCAGTAATGGCCACCGTGCTCGGCCTGGCGAACCTGACCCTGGCCCAGACCGCCGGGGACTTGAACGACTGGTATGCGCACGACCGGGAACGTCGCGAGGAAAACTCGGCCAACCGGGAAGCGGTTACGAGCGCTAACCGCAGCGCCATTGATTCGGGCATCTCGGTGACCAACCAGGGCGTCGGCATCATGGTCACGGGCCGAGAGCTGGTAACCGATTGGCAGGCCCTGGACAACCTGGATGCCTCGTGCGACGCGGCCTTGAGTGGTGGTGGTCCCACCGTGCCTTCGTCCTGTGCCGATTCCGACGCGTGCCGGTCCTGCTACCAGGAAGCCACGCGCTCGATCGACTTCAACCGTCGCTACATCGAGCGCGCCCGCTGCATCACCGCCGCCAACCTGAAAATGGCGAAGTCCGCCGAGGCGTTCGGCGACAGCGCCTCCGGCGTGCACGGTGTGATGGGCCTGTCCTGGCAACTCCAGGGAAAGCCCCAGATCAAGGAAGCCACTGACAAGCTCAAGAAGACCTACGTTGAAAAGGCCGGCGTCTACCTCGCAGCACTCGAAAAAGGGTTGCAGAAGCTCGGGCAGTGCGAGGCCGAGCATTTCAACGAGCCGGACTGGTACGCGCGCTACGGCTGGACCTACATGACCTTCATGCGATCAAAATATGAATCAGCACCGAGCCCGGACTAAGCCCATGCGCGCTAGCCTGCTTCGTAGCGTCCTTCTTTTTTCCCTCACCTGCTGGGGCTTGATGTTGCCCATGCTGGCGGCCAACGCTTCTTCTGTGCCACCCATCCCGCTCGTCGAAGGACTCACGGTGGTTACGGCCATTGCCGACAAGCGTGGCGACTACGAGACCCTCAAGCAGGTCGTGGCCGTGGATGGCGCAAACGTGACCCTGGCCTACCGGGCGGACGTGCCGGGGGGCAACGCCATCGAGGCGCTACGCCCGGTCTCGCGCGACGACCTGGCGACGGCCGACACCTACCGCAATTTCTTCAGTTCCGGCGACCACCAGGCGTTTCCGGGCACGACCGCCCTGGGACCGTCGAACGCAGTCATGGCCGCACTCGAAGACGCCGGCGAGACGGAATTCGCCACCTACGTGGGACTGGGCGGCGCCTATCGGGGTCGCCGCGGCACCCTGATCAAGACCGGCACGACGACGGTGCCTGTACTCGTCAACGGCGTGCGCCACGAGTTGCCGGTGGTGCAGGCCGAGGCCGATTTTGAACGCGCCAAAGCCGAGTTCTGGTTCTACCCGCACCCGGAACAGCCGCTGACCCTGCGCTATCGGTTCATGGAAAAGGAAGCCGAGCAGTTCAAGAACCTGCCGCCGGAAATGCTGAAGAAACTGCGAGAGCAGCAACCGTTGCGCGAGGAAAGCATGCGGGTCGTAAAGATCGAGTATCCGGGCGGGGAAACAGGGGAAACAGCCGACGAGCCTCTGGAGGCCCAGCTCGAGACGGAAGGACGCGCCGAGGTGTACGGCATCTACTTCGACTTCGACAGCGACCGACTCAAGCCGGAATCCGATGCCGTGCTTGAACGCATCGCCGGGATTCTCTCGCGCAATGAGAACTGGGCCCTTTCGATCGAGGGCCACACGGACAACGTCGGTGCCGATGACTACAATCTCGAACTTTCCCGGCGCCGTGCAGCTTCAGTCAAGTCAGCCCTGGTCGACCGCTACGGCATTGCCGAATCACGTCTCGAAACCGACGGCCACGGTGCCTCGCAACCCAAGGCGAGCAACGACACCCTCGACGGTCGCGCCATGAACCGACGCGTGGAACTGGTGCGGGACGGCCATTAGTGGCGTTGTGATCATGGCGCGCGGCACGCTTGCAGATCCGCGGCCACCAGGCATCCATCCACGAATTGAATATCGGCGGTATCCCAGGGAGGCTCCCGCCGGACGCCCGTATACCGATCGTCTCCTATCGGCACCAGGATCAGCGAAGGCACGTCGCTGGAGGGACCGATCGCCGTGCCGCGGTAGGTGCCGTCTTCATGCCAGAGCACGCTCCACATCTGGATCAACTGGTCGAATTCGGCACGCACAAACGTGGTCCACGGACCATAATCAGCAAAGCGGCTGCCAGGGACATTCGCGATGCTGCCCACCAATGTCAGCGACTTGAGCTCCCCGCCCCGCTCAATGACGTTCAGCATGCTGCGGGCGCGCGCCACGGCGTCCTCCTCAACACCCACCATCCCCTTCATGGCGTCTTCTCTACCCGCCTCGAGCTTCCGCACCATTTCCATGGCGCGCCGATTGAGCCCGTCAAACCGGTTTCGCTGGTCTTCCCCGTGCCCCAGCATCAGGTCGAGCGCATTCTGTCCTGACAGCATGGCGATCAACCGGGTGTCGTCGGCCTCGAGAGTGATACTGCCCTCATCCAACCAGTACTGCCCTTCCCGGGCCTTCGCTGTTTCCAGCTTGGCCGTATTCGAACCCGACACCAAGGGAGGCATTTCAAACTCCGGGTCAAACGCCGCTGCGAGCAGGGCATCGCGTTGGCGCGCGGCGGGGACCACCGACGTGTTGCCCTGGATGTAGAGGAAAAACGCCTGCTCAGGCAACCACACGAAGTCCGCGGAAAAGATGCCATTGCCGCCATTGTGGGCGACCATCGGGCCCGCTTCGGCGTCGTGCACCGCCCAGCCGTAGGCGTACTTTGAATCGCCCCCACCCTCGTCCACGTAGCCCGTGGTCCAGCGTATGGCCGCATCTTCCGGCAACACCCCCCGGCCGCGCACCGTCTCAAGCCAGCGGTGCATGTCATCCACTGTCGTATGCAGGCCACCGTTGGCGCGCAAATGCCAGCCGGGCCCATCCTCGCGCCACTGACGTTGATGAACACGGCCCCAGCGCTCGCCACCCTGGTACCCCACTGCAAGTCGTTCCGGGTCCCAGTCCGGCAGCAGGTAGCCCGTCTCAGCCAAGCCGGCCGGCAACAGCAGTTCCTCGTGCAGGAACGTCTCGTAGGTCTTGCCCGACACCCGCTCCACGATGATCCCCAGGAGTGAGTAACCCACGTTGGAATACGAGTAGCCCGTCCCGGGCTCGAAGTCCAGCGGCGTGGCCATTGCCCGCTCTGTGAAGGCTTCCGCACTGATGGGTTCGTTGTCCCGGCCGATACTTCCGGGCAGGCCGGATGAATGGGTCATGAGCTGATGAATGGTGACGTTTCGCCTGTCCTCGGGAACACCGTCAAAGTACTCGTCGATGGTATCGCCGACAGATAGATGTCCACGGAATTCCAACAACAGGATTGCGGCACCGGTCATTTGCTTGGTGATGGAACCATGGGTCTGGACGGTCGCCGGTGTATACGGATGGCCTGCTTGCCGATCAGCCAGTCCGTAACCCTTGCGCAATACGATCTTTCCTCCTGCATCGACGATGATCGCACCGGAAAACCCCATCGCTTCCATGGCGCGGAGGTAGCGATCGATATTGACGGCAATCTCGGATTGGTCGTCCACGGCGCCGTTGGCCATGTCCACCGTGCCAATCTCGTGGGCATGATTACCCGTCTCCGCACAACCGGCCGTGCCGAGAATCAGAGCGACAAAGGCAATACGAAAAAGCGTCAAGCGGACTACAAGAAGGGTTGCAGCATGGAAAGATTTCATACAGGCACCTCCAAACAACCCCTTACTCGCAAAGTTTCACCGTGGCACTTGGTGTTGCAAGTCAGGAGTGCGTACTGGGGCGAGGTGCCTCTCGCCACATCGATTTTAAGGCAATGATAGACACGGCGTCCCCGCATTGCAAACGATGATGCGCTGGCCCAATGGGGTAAGATTCGAGGGACTGCCTGAAGGTCCTTCCAACATGTCGATTATCAACCGCGGCCATTGGAATTCTCGCCTCGGCTTCGTCCTGGCCGCCTCCGGATCGGCCATCGGGCTGGGTAATATCTGGCGATTTCCCTATACCGCGGGCACCTATGGTGGTGGTGCCTGGGTGCTGATGTATATCTTTTTCGTGCTCGCGATCGGCGTACCGGTCCTGTTCGCCGAACTGTCCATTGGTCGCGCTTCGCGGGCCAGCCCGGTGACCGCCTTCAAAAAGCTGGTGCCGGGCACGTGGTGGCCCATGCTTGGCGCGCTCGGTGTACTCACCGGATTTGGCATCCTGTCTTTCTACGCGATCATTGCCGGCCTGACGGTGGCCTACGCTTTCTTTGCCCTGTCGGGGCGCTTTGGTGGCGGTCTCGACATTGCGCAAAGTGGGGTGATCTTTACCGACTTGACCGCCAATCCGGTCTGGATGATCGGCGTGACGGCCTTGTTCCTGCTGCTCACCGCACTGGTCGTGCGCAAGGGCGTGGGCGGTGGCATAGAAAGGGCGGCAACCATTCTCATGCCCATACTGCTCATCTTTCTGTTGGTTCTGGTGGGACGTGCGCTCACCCTGCCAACTGCAGGCGAAGGGCTGTCTTTCATGTTCACGCCCCAGTTCGACCAGATCACGTTTGCCGGCACGGTATCTGCACTCGGGCAGGCGTTGTTCAGCCTGTCCCTCGGCATGGGCGCCATGATTACTTACGGCTCGTATGTTTCAAAGGACGTCAACCTGCCCTTGTCGGGTTTCTCCATCGTCATCTGTGATCTTTCCATTGCCATCCTGGCGGGCCTTGTCATCTTCCCCGCGATCTTCCTCGTGCAGGCCGAACCCACTGCAGGACCGGGACTGATCTTCGTGGTCATGGGTGGGATTTTCGATGCCATGCCCGCCAGTAACCTGATGGCCTTCGTCTTCTACGGGTTGCTGTCCATTGCCGCTCTCACCTCCACCATCAGTCTGCTCGAGGTAATCGTGGCCTACTTCGTGGATGACCGCGGCTGGCGGCGGGAAAAAGCAGTGTGGATCGTCACCGGCGGCTGCTTTGCCCTGGCCATTCCCAGCGCCCTGTCGCTGGGTGCCAGCGAAGCATTTACCCAATTCGGTGACGGGCGTGGGTTCCTGGGTTGGGTCGATGTGCTTTGCGGCACCTATTTCCTGACCATCGGTGCCATGCTGACCAGCATCTTCGTGGGATGGAAGTGGGGTGTGCCGGCGGCCCTGGCAGCAATCGAAAAGGGAGGCTACCGATTGCCAGCGGCGCCCTTGTGGGGATCGTTGCTACGTTACATCTGCCCGCTCGCCATCCTCATCCTGCTCATCTACGGGGCTACGCAGGGCGCCAATTGGTAGAACGGGACATGCGCGATCCGAATGCTGATGCGATGCGTTTTCGACAGCTCTACAACGGTGGATACTTTGCAGGTGGACGGTCGAAAATGGCCTGAATGTGGCTGACTATTGCCAGCGCCAGCCGTGACGCTGCCACCAGGCAAGCGCAATGTCACGGTTCTCGGCGTTGTGGCGCGGGTCCAGAACGGTGCCCAGCTCAACATAGTCGCCGTCGGTGTCGGCCATCAGTGCCGGGTCCTGGGAGGCAAGCATCAACGCATAGAGCACCAGCATCAGTTCGTAGTCATCCGAGGTGTCGAGCCGCGAGACCAGCGAGGGAATGGCCGGCTCACCGATCTGCCCCAGCCGCTCCGCCGCGATATACCAGGGCCGCGGGTGCTCCTCCCCGCCGTAGGTGTCGAAGAAAGAGCGGTCTGGCAGTCGGCTGATGTAGTAGTCAACCTCATCTTCCACGCTTTCGAACTGCGTGGGTAACCCCTCGCGGACCTCCTCGGAAGCAGTGTTCGATACTGTCTCCGAAGGCTCGTCCGCCGGTGGCGCCGGGGCGCTCTCCGGGGGAGATTCAGGTGCACCACCGTCGCAGCCGGCCAGCAGGGCGGCAATCAGCGCGACCATCGACAACGATGAAATCCATGGCGACATTCTGGCTCTCCTTCTGAAGGTCCCGGTTTCGGCTCCCAAGGATACAATCGTGGGTGTACCGAACACGCTACCGGGCATGTATGAACCGACGGCTGGTGAGGATCAGCCACTAGAGCACAAACCGAGGGTGCTCCGCTTCAGTTTCCAATGAGCTTGCGTTCCCGGCCATCCCGCTTCCTCGGGTAAGGCGAAAGCGAACTCAACTGGAGCCAGTCGGGAAATGCTTGCTTTAGCTCCCGCGGGCCGGTGAGGCGGACATTGCCGCGGCGAATTTCCTGTTTCAGGTCCCGGAATCCCCGCCAGCACTCGACGAAGCAAAGCAATTCCGCCTGGATGACCAGGTCCGTCTCGAATCCAGGGTCCTTGAGGCACATATCCACGGCGTCTTCGGTGCAGACCAGCCAGAACCGCCGACAGTCGGGCGGTGCGGCGTCGAACTCGAAATGCAGGACGGTGCGGCCCGGCGGCATCGCCGCTCGATTGATCCGCATGTGCATGCTCCAGGCCAGGAAACCGGGGTCGAGGTCGTCCATGTTCATATCTCGGGCCCAGTGCTGTCCCCAGACGGCCATCTGATCAATGATGCTCGACAAGTCCCGGCCAGCCTCGGTCGGCTCGTATACGTGGCCTCGTCCACCTTTGACCGGTCGACGAGAGATCAGCCCGGCATCGGTGAGTTCTTCAAGTCGCTGGGTAAGCGTGGACGGCGAGATCCGGGGAAGGCCTCGATGAATTTCGTTGAATGTACGACACCCGTCCAGGACCCGGCTTATGACCAGCACGGTCCAGCGACGGCACAGAATCTCCGCCGCCAGAGCGAGAGGACAGTATTGTCCGTAACCTCGACGCATTTCTGGCACTCCACTTCGAAAATAATAGTAGCCGAGATTCGAGGGCGATGCTAAGTTCTTCGGCGTACAACGTGACGCGGAGGAGACCCCGATGAAAACGTTGCTCACCATCCTCGCACTGGCCGGCCTGATTTACGCCGGCCCTACTGATGCCGAGACCGAATCGGCGGTACCCGTCATCGAATGGAACCGCACCATCCTTGAGATCGCCGAGGCGGAGGACCGCTTCCTTACCCTCAAGGGCGTGCGTACTGCAGCAATGGCGCATCTGGCGATGCACGACTCGCTGGCTGCCATCAACGGTCGCTACCAATCCTACGCTCACCAGGCCAACGACCCGAAGGCCGACCCCTTGGCCGCCATGGTGCAAGCAGCTTTCACCGTCGCCATGAGCCAGTACCCGGACCGGCGCGAGACACTGGAAGCGCTCCGTGACCGACATCTCGACGGCCTGTCCGAAAACGCGGCCCGCCGGGCGGGTGCCGCGCTTGGCGAAGCCGCCGCACACACTCTGCTCGGTGTGCGGAATCGGGATGGATGGAATACGGAAGCGGAATACCAGTGGCACCCTATGGGGCCGGGGGTTTATGCCGAATTCAACGAGCACTCGGGTACGCCGGAAGGCTTCGTGTTCGGGGCCGGATGGGCGAAGGCCAAACCCTTCGCCCTGGAAAGTCCCGATCAGTTCCGCTCTCCGCCACCCCCGGAGCCCGGAAGCGAAGCCTACACGCACGCCTATGAAGAAGTGCGCAAGTTGGGTCGCTTCCAGACGATGGAGCGCACCGCCGACCAGACCCACCTCGCGCTTTGGTGGAAGGACTTCGTGGAAAACTCCCACAACCGCCTGGCCCGTGACCTGGTCATCCGGGAGGCGCTCGATGCCACCGAAGCGGCAAGGCTGTTCGCATTGATCAACATGAGCGTCTTCGACGCCTATGTCAGCGTGTTCGATAACAAGTTCCACTACAACTACTGGCGGCCGTATACCGCAATACGCTGGGCAGACAACGATGGCAACCCGGACACCAAGCCCGAACCAACCTGGAACAACACCCACCGGCACACCTACGCCTTCCCGAGCTATCCTTCGGCTCACGGTTGCGCCTGCGCGGCGGCAATGAGTGCAATCATGGACGTATTTGGAGAAGACTATGCCTTCACCATGCGGAACCCACAGGTGGATATTGCCGGCCCCATGTCGGAGAAGATCGCGATGCACCCGCCGACCCGCTCGTTCGAAACCCCCATGGAAGCAGCCACACAGTGCGGACTGTCGCGCCTCTATTTGGGCATTCATTTCCGCTTCGATTCCACCGCCGGCGTTGACCTGGGCCGGCAGGTAGGCAGTTACGTCGTGGGTAACTACCTCACGCGGCAAGGCGGCGATTGAAGGGACCCGACTGAAACTTTGCAAGCTCGCAGCGGCCAGGAGATTATTCTGAATCTTGCTTGACACACGGGAGTACGGTAGGGTTTCAGCTCCACTGAACAGGACATACAGACACTCAAGGGGGATTTTATAACCCGGCGAATGGGACGTATGCCTGACCAGATCCACAAAAAGAACAATCGTTCAAAGTCGCCGCAAGCCGCTTGCGACTCGCGGCAACTGGAGACCGAACCGGATTTCAACTTTCGCCTGTTCGTTGATGGTCTGAGCGATCTCGTCTGTCTACACGAGCCGGACGGGGCCTATGTCTGGGTCAGTCCATCGGTGCGCCGGATCCTCGGCTACGAGCCATCCGACCTCATCGGACGAGACCCCTACGACCTCTTCCACCCCGAAGACGCGGTCCGCATTCGGGAGAGCACTCACGACCCGGCCCTTTCGGGGCAAGGCCACATCTTCGTCCGTTACCGTATCCGCCATCGAGACGGTCACTATGTCTGGCTGGAGAGCCTCACTCAGCCCCACCTGGACGACGACGGCAATGTCTTCCGTCTCCAGACCAGCTCCCGGGACATCAGCGAGCAGAAGCGGATCGAACAGGCACTCCGCGAAAGCGAGGAGCGCTATCGGGCGGTCATCAACTCCCTGGCCGAGGGTGTCCTGGTTCACGGCAGCGACGGGCGAATCACCGCCTGCAACCCCAGCGCTTGCCAGATACTGGGGGTTGCCGAGGAGCACCTGATTGGCGTCGAGCTCTCCGATGCGCTCTGGAACGCCGTTGATGAACACGGCCGGGAAATTCCACGGGACCGGCACCCGACGACGATCACCCTGGAATCTGGCGAAGCGTGCCGCGACGTCGTCATGGGTCTCAAACTTCCCAACACCAGGGACAGAGTGTGGATCGCCATCAATACTCAGCCATTCGATCGCAGCGATGCACATGTCGTGGTTGCTTCCTTTCGGGATATCACGGCCTGGCGTGAGACGCGCCGGGAACTCGATCTCCTTGCAAAGGTCTTCGAAGCGAGCTCGGAAGCCATCCTGATCACCGATGCGAACAGAAATGTCATTGCCCTGAATCACTCCTTCACTCAACTCACCGGCTACACGCTCGAGGATCTGCAGGGCAAATCGTCAGCCTTGCTAAGGGCCGGAGATGAGCCGCCCGAGTTCTATGAGGCAATCTGGGAATCCCTGGAAACGCGCGGCTTCTGGCGCGGTGAAACATGGAACCGAGGCAAGAACGGCAATGAATATCCCGTTTGGCTGTCATTCACGGCCGTTCGCAACGACGAGGGAGATATCACGCATTACATTTCTATCTGCACCGACATCACCGAGCAACATACACGCCGCGAGCAACAACAGTTTCTTGCCACACATGACCCGTTAACCGGTCTTGCCAATCGAACGGTGGCGTACGATCGGATCGAAATGGAAATTCGTCGCTGCCAGCGAAACAGCCACTCTTTCGCGGTGCTTTTTGTAGACCTCGATGGCTTCAAGTCCATCAACGATCGGCACGGTCATCGCGTCGGTGACATTCTGCTTCGGAAGGTAGCTCGGCGTATACAAAAGCGAGTGAGGGCTTCCGATACGGTGTCGCGACTCGGCGGCGATGAGTTCATCGTCGTGCTGACCGATATCACACATATCCAGGATGCACACAAAATCGCGCGCACGCTCGTGAAGCGGCTCGCTGAGCCCTACCGAATCAGTGATCTCGAGTTGACGATCGGCGCCAGCATCGGGATCAGCAAATTCCCGGAACTCGGTACGGAGGCCGAAACACTGATCCACGCTGCCGACCTGGCCATGTACGACGCGAAGGCGACTCCCGAACGCGCAGTTGCAATCGCCCCATACGGATAAGTGTCGGCGACAGGGTAGATATTCTCACTCGGGCTACCATCGACAACGACCAAATCGGAACGCTTTCCTTCCTCCACCGAGCCGATCTCGTCCTCGAACCGGATGTCCAGAGCATCGTTGCAGGTGGCCACGCGTACGGCATCGCGGGGTGCATGAATTGAAGTCGAGTTGGATCAGACGCCGTTAGTCGCCCGGCGCGGACGCGTGACCAATGCGATGCCGCCGAGGATGCAGGCGCCGCCAACCACCGTCGGCCAACTCAAGGGCTCGGACAGCAGCAACACGCCGGCAATGGCCGTGATGACCGGTACGGTCAATTGCGATACGGCTGCCGTGTGGGTACCGATATGTTTCAGCACGGTGTACCAGACGGCGTAGCCCATTCCCGAGGCCAGCGCACCGGACGCCACGGCCAGTGCCAGTCCCTGGCTATCCCACGACACATCACCCGCGAAAATCAGACCCAGGCCGACAGCCGGCAGCGACGCACGCGCGAAATTCGCGGCCGTCACCCGCGTGGGATCGCCAGCACCTTTCGCGCGCAGTGTGTAGATACCCCAGGCACAGCCGGCGGCCAGCATCAGGGCGGCGGCGAGAAGCGGCGGTGCCGACAACCCCGGCAATAGCAACCAGACCAACCCGGCCAGGGCGAGCAGCACACCCAGCCATTGGACGGCGGAAAGCCGTTCGCCGCGAAACAGGCCCCAGGACACCATCGTGACCTGCACCGCCCCGAACAGCAGTAGCGCACCAGTCGCGGCGGTCAGCGAGCGATAGGCCAGCGAGAATGCAATCGCATAGCCGAACAGGGCCAGCGCCGAAGCCCAGCTGCCACGACCTTCGGCGCCGGAGGATCGGACACGAACGATCAGCCACAACATCACTGCGCCCGATGCGATCCGCACGGTGGTGAAGCTGATCGGGTCAATCGAGGTGTCGGTCAGCGCGGCACGCGTGAGGATGGAATTGGCCGCGAACGCGACCAGCGCAATAACGCTCAGAAGCAAGACGGTGAACGGGCGCGGCTCATTAACCTGCATGGCTTCCGGGCTGCAAATTGCTCAATGCTTCAAGCATTGGCGGAAAGCCGTCGGTCTCGATCAGATCGGCGCCGCGGCGGCGAAGCGCTTGGGCCGAATCGGGGTCGTCGACGACATAGACCGCCCAGTGCCACTGGCCGGGCCACAGCGGCCGGTCGCCTTTCGGAATGCGGTCGGCCTGGATGAACAGGTAATCCGGCGCCAGTTGCTCGGCCTCGCGCCTGGATGCATCGTTCCAGGGCTTGATGACCAAGCCGATGGCTTCGGCGCCGCACTCTCGCGCCTTTGCCAGCGCAGCGGCATCGAAGGAGATCGGCACGCAACGGCTGGAGGCTTGCTGCAGCACGTCGCACACCGCCTCGACCACCCCGGATCGGCCCAACCACTCGAAGCTCTCCCGCTTGATCTCGACGAACGCCGTCACCTCCGGGTACTGATCGACCAGCGCGAGCATGTCCGCGAGGCTGGGAACACGTTGCTGCGAGAATCTGTTACCGAACCGGCGAGCCTCGCCGATGCTGCGCTGCGACAGCGTGTCCCAGTCCAGCGTAGCGAGCTGCTCGTCGCTGTCGCCGACGCGGCTGAGCGAGTCATCATGGAACACCACCGGCACCCCGTCTCGGGTCACCTGGATGTCGAATTCCACCCAGCGCGCTCCGGCCTCCAGTGCAGCCTCGATGCCGACGAGGGAGTTTTCCGGGTACGCATGCGGATAGCCGCGATGGGCGATCAGCCAGTCGGCGGCATCGGGCCGACTCATGACCCCGCTTGGCGCGCGAAGCGACGCCGAATCCAGCCGTTCAGGCGTTGTTCGGCATCACTCGGCGAGTCCAGCAGCGCCGCCACGAGTTCGAGCAGGGGATAGTCGGCAATTTCCACCAGGCCGTGGCGCTGGATCTGGGTGATTGCATGAACGCCTTCGCTGCGCACGTTGCCGTCGGTGTCGACCTCGGATTCGAGTTCGTCGCGTGCAATGGCCTGCCCGATCCCCCGATGGTGCGAGTCGGCGCTGGTGGCGGTGGTCACCAGGTCACCCAGCCCGGACAGCCCGTAGGCGGTTCGTGGCTGGCCTCCCAGACGCTCGACGATGGCTGCCAGTTCACCCAGGGCCTCGGCAATCAGGAAGCCGCGCATGTTGTCTCCCAGATCCAGTTCATCGGCCATGCCGACCAGCGGCACATAGATGTTTTTCAGAATCGCCGCCCAGGCTGCGCCGTGCGGGTCGTCGTGTGGTCTGAGATACAGCGGACCCACGCCGAGCAGGGCCCTGGCGCGCTTGGCAATTTCCGGCCGGTTGGCCGCAACCAGCGCGAAACCGGCGCGCCCGCGGTCGAGATCGTCGGCAATCATCGGTCCGTAGATCACCGCCCAGGCGGGCCCCGGCTCCGGCGTGTCGCCAAAATGGCGGGCGAAGATATCGGCCGGCGTACGACCATCCTCATCCAGCCCCTTGGCAATGGTCAGGCACAAGGTCTCGGCACCGAGACAAGCGGCCAGTCGTCCAGCCAGTTCATCGTGGGGCGCTGCGGGCACTGCGAAGATCACCGCATCGCTGCCGGCTGCCAGCGACTCCAGCGGGGCGGATTCGCGACCGGTTTCCAGATCGCGCTCCCAAATGGTTACGCGCGCAGTCTCTTGCAGCAGGGCCTCGAACATGCTGCCCATGGCGCCTCGTCCGAGAATCAGAACTTTTGGACCGGCATCGTTCGACATTCTGCAATCTCCTTGGGGCAGCCCGGATCCAGGATCTGTTCGCTCGACGGGGCCCACCCGCGTTTCACTCACTCGACTGCACAGCGTATAGGCAGTATAAATGGCAGCCCAATCTATCACTGCCTGAGGTCTGCATGCTGTTTCACCAGCGTGTTTCTTTTCGTGCCCTGACCGCGTTGATCGTTGTCGGCTCCCTGCTCTCCTGTGCGCAACCGGATTCCATACCTGAGCCGCTTGCCCCCAGCGATGATGAGCAGGCAGATGCGCTACAACTGCAGCTGCTGCATTTTGCCGATATCGACGGCGGCGGTACCCTGGCGCTCGAACATGTGGCGGATTTCTCCGCCCTGGTCGACACCTTTCGTGCCGGGAGGCCGGACAGCACCCTGCTGATCAGCTCCGGCGACAACTACATCCCGGGACCGCTCTTCCAGGCCAGCAACGATCCGGCCATGGCCGAGGTCGTGGGCTCGCCGGGGGTGGGCCGCGGCGAGATCGCATTCCTGAACGCCATGGACGTCGATGCCAGCGCGGTGGGCAATCACGATCTGGATCGCGGCCCCGAAGTATTCGCCGGGATCATCCAGCCCGATCGGCATGGCTGGCCGGGTTCGCGTTTCCCCTGGCTGTCGGCCAACCTGGACTTTTCCAGCGAACCACATCTGGCCGGGCTGGTCAGCCCGGATGGTCTCGATGCCGCTGAACTGAAGGGCCGTCTCGCCGGCTCGGCGGTGCTGGAAATCGACGGCCATCGTGTCGGGGTGGTCGGGGCGGCAACCCCCACGCTGGGGCAGATCACCTCGACCGGCGAAATCGGCATCCGGCCGGCCGACCCGGATGATATGGACGCACTGGCCGACGTGATACAGGAAGCAGTGGATGCGCTGGTGGCCGACGGCGTGAATATCATCATCCTGGCGGCTCACATGCAGCAGCTGCAGGTGGAGCGGGCATTGGCCGAGCGACTCGAGCACGTGGATGTCCTCATTGCCGGCGGTTCCAATACCATTCTGGCCGATTCCGGCACCCGGCTACACCCGGGCGATGTGGCGGTCGACGACTATCCGCTGGTCTATCGCTCGCCACTGGACGAGCCCGTGCTGCTGGTCAACACCGCTGGCGATTTTCGCTACCTGGGGCGATTGTTGCTGCAGTTCGACGCCGAGGGCGTGATCGATCTCGAGCAGCTCGATGCCGGCCACGCGGGCGTTTGGGCCAGCGAGGCCTCGGTGGTCGAGGATCTCGGCGCCGAAGCGCTGGCCGAAGTCGTGGCGATTCGCGACGCCTTCTGGCGCATTCTCGAGGTCAAGATGGGACATGTGCTCGGCTATACCGATCAGTTTCTCGACGGCCGCCGGACCCGGGTACGAACGCGCGAGACCAATCTGGGTCGTCTCTGGGCCAAGGCCACCCTCTGGTTGGGCCGCCAGCAAGAGCCCGAGGCCGTGATCGCCTTTCGCAACGGCGGCGGCATCAGGACCCCAATCGGCGAGATGAGCATACCGCCGGGCAGCCGGGATGCCAGCGAAGTCCGGCTACAGCCGCCGGCGGCCAACCGTTTTCGACCCGAAGGCGGTATATCACGCCTGGACCTGGAAACCGCACTGGCCTTCAATGGCGAGTTGGTCGGCCTGACCGTGACCGCCGGCGAGCTCTACGACATCATGGAATATGCCGTTTCCGGCATTGCGCCGGGCGCCACCCCGGGCTGGTTCCCGCAGTTCACCGGCCTGCGCCTGACCTACGACGCTACCCGCCCGGCCCGGCGGCCGCTCGAGCCCGGACACGGCGACATCAACCAGGGTCTGGGCAGCAACGGCGAACGGGTGCGCGACCTGGCCGTTGTAGCGCCGGACGGCACGACCATACAGTTGGTCAGCGACGGCGAATGGGTCGGCGATACCGACCGGCGTTTCCGGATCATCACCCTGGCTTTCCTGGCCCAGTGTGTGCCGCATCCTGGCGATGAGTTCGAACAGGTCGTGCATTGCGGCGACGGCTACCCCCTGCGCGAGCTCAGTGATCCGCAGCGCCGCGACCTCGGTGGGCTCGAATATCCCGGGGTGGCGATCGATTTTGTCACCTCCGGCACCGAGCAGTACGCCCTGGCGGCCTATCTGGCCAAGTTCCACGCCACCCCGGAGCAGGCCTTCAACCTGCCCCCGCAGCCGGAGGGTGATCAGGCCTGGCTGATCGAGCACTCCGGGCCTAAAAGTTACCGCTGAGCGAGAGAATCAGCGAACGACCTCGCCGGAAATCACGGACTTCGCGAAACGCCGTCTCCCCGTCGAGACGGCTGTCGGCGAATACCCGCCGATCGCGCTCGAAGCTGCGACCAAGCAGGTTCTGTGCCGCCAGCCTGACCTTGGTCTGCATGAATCGTGTCGTTTCGATGAAGAACCCCAGATCGACGCCGTCATCCCGGACGTCGAGTTCGTCGAGCTCGTAACGCGTCACGGCATCCTGGTAGAAAAGCTCCAGGCCCCAGGCCGCCTGCGCGACGATGACGTCCTGGCGAAGCTTGGTGTTGATGCGAAACTTCGACTCACCGGAGAATGGCCGATCGCGCTGGGTCACCGGGTCTTCCACGCTCGAGTCCTGCCAGCGCAAGTCCATATCCAGTCGCGCGTCCTCGAGCCCGACCGGATCAACCGGCAGCGTGGCCTCCAGTTCCATGCCCCATCGTTGCCCGTCCCCGATGTTGCCCGGCACGTCCCGACCGTCAAGCGGCAGGCGGTCCTGCAGATCGCGCACGTAGTTGTAGAACAGTTTTGCCGTGGCCACGCCCACCTCGCCGAAACGGCGCTCGTGAGCCAGCTCCGCAACCCAGGTGTTCTGGGGCTTGAGGGAAGGATTCCCGAAATTGATTTCATCGTCGCCGAAGTTCGTGGCGCTGACGAAATCTCGGAAATCGAGCTGCGCCACGCTGCGGCGCAGGTTGAGTCGCGTCTGCCGCTCGGAAACCGGCGCATGGACGACGGTCAGTGACGGCTTCAGGAAGAAAAAGGAACGCTCCTGCCCGTCGGGTCCCGACTGGCTGATGCGCGAAACTTCCGCACCCAGCGCCGGCTCCAGGGTCCAGTCATCGATCTGCCAGGCATCGCTGATCTGGACATCGCCGCGCCATTCCTCGACGCGCGAATCGGCGCCGGGCACCGGCACGGGATGAAAGCCGTTGCCATCATCGACGGCGAACTCGAGCTGATTGTCGAGCACATTCAGTGCGGTCTCCAGGTCGAATTCCAGATAGTGGGCCTCCCACCCGGCCCAGTCGACCTCGATCCGGGCGATACTCTCGGCCCGGCGGGTCTGGCGGTCGGCCAGCTGGCGTCGTATCGACAGCGCATCGCTCTCTCGCTTGAGGCCGGAGGTCCGATCTTCCCACTCGCGATTGAAGACCAGGATGCCCTTGACGTCGGAGTCCTTCGAGGCTTGCCACTGGAGGTCGCCGCCAAGTTCGAGTTCGTACTCCTGCCAGTCGGCGTGCCGGTCGACCACAAAGGGCGCCTGATCGATCCCCTGCGGCGTGCGTTGCGAGCGCTCGAAGAAGTTGAAGGTCTGGTAGTCGAGCCTGCTGTTGAAACGCGACACCAGCGAGCCCCAGTCGGTTTCCGAACTGAAATTCCCGGAATAGTCGTTGCCCTGCATCCGCTCCGTGTCATCGCGCAGCTCGGCCAGGACTCCACCGACTTCGAGTCGCTCGTCAGCGACATTGCCGAAGAACATATGCCTTGCTTCCACGCCCGCCGCGTAGCGGCTGTCCCCGCGCGGCACAACCAGGGACAGGCTGCCGCCCGGCTCGGGCCCGCCGCTGTCGGTGTCCTGCTCGATCAGCGCGCTCCACGCCCAGCTCGCACGACCGGCATCGCGCAGCACCACGTTGGCGACCACGGATTGCCCGCCGGCGGTCAGGGAACCGGTGTCGCCGCGCACGACCTCGACTTGTTCGACGCGACCGGCGGGAATGCGCGACAGGAGCTGCGACAAGCGGTCCTGCTTGCTGCTCGGCCGCTCGCCATCGATCAGCACATTGCCGGCGTTGCCGCCGAATCCGCGCTTGTCGGCGGCCTCGATCAAACGAAAGCCCGGAAGCTGCTGGACCATGTCGAGTGCATTGACCGGGCGGTAGGTATCGAAAAAGGATCGCGGATAAACCACGATTTCCTCATTCTCCCCGGAACTGTCCGCGCGCTCCTTGGCCGGCAAGCCCGAATCGGCGGCTGCGCTGGCACCCTCTGCCGCCGGCGACACGACAAAACACAGAACCACCAGCCAGCAGGCACAAGCGCTGGCGATGGCTCGAAACCCCTTGTTCATTAACAATCCAGATCAGAAAAACACCCTAGTCTACGAGACCGGATGAGGGCAGAAGTTCCTACACAAAAGACAATCGCGCCGCCCGCAACGCAGGGGTTCTGATTTAGGCCCGAAAACTGAGCGACCGGTCACACACAAATCCGGAACCCGTCTCGAGGAAGAGCAGGGTCCCTTCTCCCGCTCAGCAGGCTAACTCTCCCAGCGTTCTACCTCTCCACCTCGAAAGTAAACCCGGAACTCATCGCAGATCGGGCATTCGTTGTAGATCCAAACCTGCTCGTCCGGATCGCCGTCGTCGGTCCGGGTGTTGACGACCTCTCGACCCGGATCGCCCCAGGAACAGATGACCGCCAGGTCGTCCATACCAATATGGATCTGACCATCATCGATAAAACGCCATTCCCGGGAAGAGAACAAGTCGCGGCGAACAAGCTCGGCACGTACGGCATCCGACTGCTGCGCCTTGAAGGCCAGGCACAATTCATGATCCGAGGCCGCCGAGATATCTTCTTCCGTAACCAGGCTGGGTCCGGATGTGGCACAGGCGGCGAGCAGTAGGGCAAGAAAGGCAATCGATGCAGTCTTCATCATCTGATCCTCGGTGACGCCCACACGAGAATCAGCATCCCACTATGCACGCTGCCAGTCAATCGGATGCCGGACTCGATAAGACTAGGGGCCACCGCCACCGCCGACACCACCACCCTTCTTGACCCAGCCCTTCAGCCGGGCAATGGCGATACCGGCCATGAACAGCGGAACTAGCCCAAACAGGCCGGGGGAGTCGTCCGAGAGCGTCTGCTCGATCAGGAGGAGGCCTGCCATTCCGATCAAAAAGAACATGATGGTGCGTTCGCCCCCACGTGCCGGCGGATACGAGCCCTGGCCGGATACGGGTTCGACGTCGACCTCCGGATCGAAGTCTTCCCGGCAGTGCCGACACTGATAGACGGTCGATTCGCCCAGGCGAATGCGCCCCTTCACACGTAACGTCCAGCGCTCGCGACAGTGCGGACAGCGCAGCTCGGCACGATCCACGAGAAACAAGATGACCAGCGGAACGATCGGCACGAACCAGAACCACCAGACGACGTCCTCCTCGGCGCTGACAACGAAGATGAAGAACCCGCCCAGAAAAAGGATGAGGAGCAGGTAGCGCAGGTACAAAAAGGGGTGGTCGGAGGGGGTGAGCATGGCGCGTCCTCGAGAGTCGATCCGTAAAGCGGGCGCAAGTCTAACGCGGCAGCGGATCGGCGCTCAATGGGCAGGAACTAGCCCTGATGCGCTTCAAAAGCCCGAACCTCCGTAATACCGCCCGTCATCTTGATACCACTCAAAGGCAGACTCGAGGCCACTCGGCTTCGAATTGGGTGGGTGTCCTGGTTTGCGTCAGATATCATGCTGTGATCGAGGCGCATCTTTACCAGCCCCGACCTCGATACCCGATGTCACAGCAGGAAGTCGATGTGGAGTTTCAGTTAACAGCTAGCCATCTTGAAAGCGCGCTCGACGAAATCGCCCGGCGCGACAAGCATATTGCCGCGGCGCTGGAGAAGGTGGGCTATCCCGAAGAGCGGCGCATGCATGAACCCAGCTTCGAGCACTTCCTGAGAATCATCGTCGGGCAACAGCTATCGACAAAAGCAGCCGCGACCATCTTCGGCCGGGTCGAAGCTGCCCTGCAAGGCGACTTCCAGCCGGAGCGTGTCCTGGCCCTGAGCGACGAAGAACTGCGTGCCCTCGGCCTGTCGAGACAGAAGATCGCCTACGCGCGCGGCCTGTCGCAGGCCGTTCTGGAAGAGTCCCTCGTGCCATCGGCGCTGGCCGAACTCCCGGACGACGAAGTCATGGCGCAGATCACCCGCCTCAAGGGCTTCGGGCGCTGGAGCGCGGAAATGTTTCTGCTGTTCTCACTCGGCCGGCCGGATGTCTGGCCGGCCGACGACCTCGCCATACAAGCCGGCCTGCACCGCATCAAGAACATGCGCAAACGCCCGGACCGAAAACGAACCGACGCTGTCGCCAAACCCTGGCGACCCTACCGCGGCGCGGTGGCGATCTTCGTCTGGCACTACTATTCGAACGCGCCGATGTAGTGCATCCACTGGCCTGGATCAGATGCTCAGTTGTGGTGTGGATGGGCCTCGTAGTGCTCCCTCAGGAGATCCCGGCCAAAGTCCCCATCGAAATCACGCCATACCGAGTGGATGTGGTTGGCGTTGTTCTGGATGTTGTCATACTCCACCAGGAATGAGGGTCCCTGGATCCGATAGTAGTGAGGCTCGCCCACCTCCAGGGAGCCTGCCCAGGCAAATGTGATGCGATCGAGGCCCGAGGCCTCGATGCGGGCGCGCCGGCTCGCCGCCAGGTCGTCGGACATCCGCTCCAGGTACTCGTCCATGAGCCGTACGAGCTGGTCCACCTGCTCGGGGCGGAGGTCGCTGATGGCGATGCCGGCTGGCTCCAGGGGCTCGACCTCACGGGCGTTCCCCGTGAAGATGTCGCTGGGGGCCTGGTCGTCCACGACCGCCTGCCGTCGCTGATCCTCGTCCAGGGAGCGCACCAGCGCCCGGGCCAGGTCCTCCTCGGATCCCAGGGCCCGGAGCCCGGCCCGGGAACCCCCCTGCACCTCGGCGGGGTTCGCTCCCAGGAAAGCGGGAGCCCAGGCCAGCGGGGCACCGTCGATAATGGTGTAGTTCAGGGAGATGTGGTGTCCTTCGAAACGCCAACCCCATGGGTCACTCCCCGACGGGTCCCCGAAGATGGAGACGAAGTAGAGCTCCGGGTTCCGCATCGCCGGGTTCCCGCCCAGCTCCCGCAGGACCACTTCCAGGGCGATGATGTCGTCCACCTTTCGGACTCCCTGGGCACTGAGGCCGGTATCGAGAAGATCCCAAACCAAGTCCCGCTGCCCTTCGTCCATGTCCTGGAAGGACAGCCCCCGTCGCTGCCGGGGAATGAAATGCCAGTCCAGCCGCTCGTCGTCCGCGAAGGCGAAGCTGGCCGCCGCCCGCTGATCGGCGGAGAGGGAGGCGAGGAAACCCTCCGCCGCTTCGGACATCTCCTTGCCGGCATTGCCGTTGGGCGCGCCATGGAGGGCGGGGACCAATAAAAGTCCGGCCAGGACCACAGATGCGAAAGTAACGCGACGGATGGAACGCATGGGGACTACCTCCTGTGGGCTCGTGACGCCGAGGGACTCAAGGCGAGCCGATCACCTTCGTCTCAACCGTATGTGCCTTGATCTGCTCCTCCGTGTAATGCACCGGTCGCAGCATCTTGACTGCAAACAGGCGAAGCTGATCTCCATTGTGCGCCGAGCCAGCTTGCGTGGCGTTGCCGTAGCTGGTCAGGGCAAAGGCCCGCGGTGTTTCAGCGAACTCGATGGCGGCCACAAAGGAATCGCCGCCCACTGCCGTGCCGCCACCGTCTTCGCTCCGCTGGTAAAAGACATTGCGGAACACACCCAACGCGCCGGGCGCCCCGTTGCCCGGCAGATTCAGGTCGCCCGAACGCAACCGGTTGACCTCGCCCCAGGTAACGTCCAGCCGCCCGTGGGTGGATTCGACCTCAGCTGCGACTTCATCCAGCACTGACGCAGCGGTTTCCGGATTGTGGAGGCCGTCCGGTGTGGACAGGGGCTCCTCGATCGACCAGTCCTCGGCATAGACCCGGCCAGCCTGCAGCATGGCTCGGGCCCAGGCCACGAAGAGCACGGCGCCCCGGCTGTCAGCATCGGCCGAACGATCCCAGGCCTCGAGCACCGCTGCCGCCTGCTTTGCCCGTTCGGTGCCGTGCTCGGCCACGGCCTCCAGCAGTTCCGGGACAATCCGATCGGCCATGAGCATGCGGGTGGAGTGCTTCAACTCGATCATTTCCTCGAGGCTGATGGAACCGTTGTTGGTCATCAGTTCGATCGAGCGCTGGGGACGCAGGGCCAGGTCAACGGGCGCGAAGTGTTCCGGATAGTCCCCCGGATCCAGGGTGCGCGGCCAAGTCGCGTGCCACGGCGGATCGTTGGCATTCTGGACCCAGCCCGACTCGGGATTGACGATACGCGGCATATCCTCGAAGGAGTGCACTTCATCCCACAATGTCTCCGGCGAATCGCCCGGCACGATACCCTCCCAGAATGACCGTGCATCCACGGGACGCACCGGCGTGACGCCACCGTAGTAGTAGGCGATGTTGCCTTCGGCGTCGGCGTAGATCGTGTTGAAGCCGGCAACGCGGTTGCGTTTCAGGGCCTGCTCGAACTCTTCCATGTCGGTCGCTCGGGCCATCGCCCACCACTGTGGATAGGCATCGCCGAGGGTCCGGTTGCCAACCTCGACCGCTTCGCGCAGGGCCAGCGCCCTGTCACCGGCGACCGCAATTACCGGGCCGTGCACGGACGAATACAAGTCGATTTCCTCCTGACGCATACCGTCATCTGTGCGAATCTTGATGACTTCGGTCCCGTGCTCCAGTGGGCGAGTGTCTTCGCCCCAGCGATACACCAGTCCGGCATCCGTTTCTTCCAGTTTCAACTCGTAGATGTCCTCGATGTCCTGGGTGTTGACCGTGTAGGTCCAGCCCAGATGCTGGTTGAAGCCGATACTGATCATCGGCATGCCCACGAGGGAGGCCCCGTAGATGTCGACCCCCGGGGACTGCAAATGCGTCTCCATCCAGGTCAGATTGCCCGACCAGGGAAGATGGGGGTTGGCCAGCAACATCGCGTTGTCGCCGGAGGCGTGAGATGGCCCAACGGCCCAGGCGTTGGATCCGGGCCGCTCTCCGGCGTGCCGTTCCGGAAGGAATGCTGCGGCCTGCTCGTTCGCATCCCGGGCTCGCTCCAGCCACCGGCGACGCAGTTGCTCCGCCCCCGAAAACTGCTCACCCACGGCCAGGGAGTTGGCGAGTACGTCGCGCCCCGTAACGGGAAGCGCGCGGCGTGTTTCAGTGGAAAGCGCTTCCGGGTTTGCGTCAAGATACGCCCGGATGCCTGCGGCAAAGGCGTCCATCCAGTGACGCACCTCCAGTGGCAGGTTGTCATAGGCGCGTTCGGCGCGTTCCGGCAACCGGATCAACCGGAACCAGCGATCCGATTCCAGGTGGTCTTCGCCCCAGTACTCTGCCGCCCGGGCCCGGGCCAGCCCGTAATTGCGCACCAACCGCTCGCCGTGATTGCGCGCATGCGTCCAGCCCTGTGCGTAGAAAAGCGAGGCCTCGTCCTCGGCGCGGATATGTGGAACTCCCCAATCGTCCCAGCGGATCGTCGCCTGAAACTCCGAGGATTCGACCCGCGCTTCCTCGCTCTCTGACGGGTTGGTCGAACGGGATGCATCGTCTGCTGCGCTGACGGGGCCCCAGGCCGCCATCCCGACCGCCAGAAGCATGAAAAACAGGGTACGCAGATATTGAAGGGCATTTGTGCTGGTCATGGCTGACTCTTGCTGTCTGACCTATCACCAGTCTAGCGCTTGGCCGATGTCGCTGTCACGAGACCGTCCCGGATAATACCGAACGGCCGAATCGTGGGGAATGCTCGTTCCAAACTCAGCCGCCAGTCACGCCTGCTTGAGATTCTCCTTTGGCCGAAACAGGCATCTGACGCTTCAGGGCTTACTGGGCCAACGAATAGCTTCCCCTGACACTCGAATGACCCGGTCGTCGATATTTTGGGAGTCGACGACCACCACAGCGTGGGCACCCAGTTCAGCACCTGCTTTCTGCAATTTCTCCACGGCATCGTAGACAGTTGGCTTCGAAAAGCCGAACTTGTATCGCTTGACGTCCACCGCGCCGATCTTGATGTGCTCCTCGTGAGGGAAAGAGTAGAAGACTTCTACTTCGCCCGGCAGTGTTTGAGGATAGTGCTCGCCATAGTGGCGCACCTGGGGTCCTCCGCACGCCGCCAGCATGGCAATCAGCGCCACGACCAGGCATCTATACATACTTGAGCTCCAATTGAAAGAATGGCTCGCGATCAAGGGCTAATTGGATCGGCTTGTACGGATGGTGTGGCTGTCGGCCAGGCAACCTTGTTGCTGTTACGCCGCAATCCCCTCAAGCGTCACATGCTCGATATCGGTCCGCTTGCTCGCATGCTCGAAGGTCAGGGCGCAGACGTTGCCGGCTTCGTCCAGTTCGAGCAGGGTATTCTCGTCGAGATCGCGCGTTTCCGCGATGTCGGACTCCCGGAACTCAATATAGAGCGTGTCGGTGTCTTCGAAGTACTGGACTCTCATGGCCTGAACCCTCGATCAAAGAAGGCATTGTGGACGGTTAGTCTGTCAGACAGTAGCACCACGCGCAAATAGCGACCTCCCGCCGCCTCAATTCTGGCCCAGCGACGGATTCGTCCGTCTTGCTGGACCACTTCCCGCTCCGGGTGATCGATGACGTGCTGGATCCATTCATCCAGGATGTCGGCACGATCCGGGCGGGCTCTGGTGACCTGAAAGTAGCGGGTCACTTTCATGGCGAATCGTTAGGACTGAAGCGCGGCAATCGCCGGCAGCTCCTTCCCCTCCACGTACTCAAGGAACGCCCCACCCGCCGTCGAGATGTAATCGATCCGATCGGCGACATGAAATTTCTCGATTGCCGCAATCGTATCTCCACCGCCGGCCAGCGTAAATCCTTTGCAAGCGGCCACGGCATGCGCAATCGCCTGCGTGCCGGAATGAAACGCCTCGAACTCGAATACACCCACCGGGCCGTTCCAGATGACCGTGCCGGCCTGGCGGACGATGGCGGCGAGGTTGCCGGCCGTTTCGGGGCCGATGTCCAGGATCATCTCGTCTTCGTGTACGCGTCCGACATTCCGGAGCGTGGCATGGGCGTCTTCGTGGAAGCGGGTTGCCGTGAGCACGTCGGTGGGTAGCGGGATGGCCGCGCCCTTTGCCTCGGCGCGCTTGATCAGGTCCCTTGCCGTGCCGACCAGGTCTTTTTCGTAGAGCGAACCGCCGACATCGTGGCCGGCGGCGACCAGGAAGGTGTTGGCAATGCCGCCGCCGATGATGAGCTGGTCGACCTTTTCGATCAGGGCCTCGAGCACGGTGAGCTTGGACGAGACCTTGGAACCGCCCACGATGGCAACCATGGGCCGCTCGGGTTTGGCCAGGGCCTTTTCCAGGGATTCGATTTCGCGCGCCAGCAGCGGGCCGGCGCAGGCCACCTTGCTGTGCCGGATCACGCCCTCGGTCGAGGCCTGGGCGCGGTGGGCGGTGGCGAAGGCGTCGAAGACCAGCACGTCGGCCAGGGCGGCCATCTTCTTGGCCAGTTCGTCGTCGTTGGCCTTCTCGCCTTTCAGGAAGCGGACGTTTTCGAGCAGCACGACCTTTCCGTTCTCGACTTCCACGCCGTCGATCCAGTCGCGCCTGAGTTCGACCGGCTGGCCCAGCAGCTCACCCAGCTTCTCGGCGACCGGGGCGAGGGAGAACTCCTCGTCGAAGCTGCCCTCTTCCGGGCGGCCGAGGTGGGACATGACCATGACGGCTGCGCCGGCATCGACGGCCTGGCGGATGGTGGGCAGGGCCGCCTCGATGCGCGCGGCCGAGGTGACCTGGCCGCCGCGGATGGGCACGTTGAGGTCGGCGCGGATCAGGACGCGCTTGTTCTGGATGTCGACCTGGTCGAGGGTTTTCATCGTTGGTTTCCTGGTTGGCTTGTTTGCTGGTTGGCTTGTTGTGTCAGTTTAGAGAGGGGTGGGGTTGGGCTCAAGGGGAAAAGCTCGTTTGCTGGTTGGCTGGTTTGCTTGTTTGCTGGTTCGTCGGCCTTTGGGCGGTGCGGGGCGGCTGCGCCGCGCGGGGCCCTGCCCGGCTGATGATGTGTCGCGATCCGGAGATCGCTCCTACGCAAACAAAAGGCCCGGCGGTTCTGCCGGGCTCTTCTAGAAGGTCCCGGCTCGGAGGCCGGGACGACATTTGCTTCTGTCATCCCGGAAACGGCGCTAGCCGTTATCCGGGATCTCGCACTTTTTCAGTGGCGATGAGTCGGGCCTTGCCGGATTGATAAGTGCGAGGTCCCGGCTCGGAGGCCGGGACGACATTGCTCAGTGCGATGCTTAGACTTTGGACAGTGCCAGGGCAGTGTCGAGCATGCGGTTGGAGAAGCCCCACTCGTTGTCGTACCACGAGAAGACCTTGACCAGGCGGCCGGCGGTCTTGGTGAGCGTGGCATCAAAGACCGACGAGCGCGGGTCGTGGTTGAAGTCGCTCGAGACCAGGGGCTCGGTGTTGTAGCCCAGGATGCCCTTCAGCTCGCCATCGCTGGCCTGCTTGACCGCGGCGTTGATCTCGTCGACCGAGGTGTCGCGGCTGGCGATGAAGCACAGGTCCACGACCGAAACGTTGATGGTCGGCACGCGGATTGAGTAGCCGTCAAGCTTGCCGTCGAGTTCGGGCATGACCAGGCCGACTGCCGCGGCGGCACCGGTCTTGGTCGGGATCTGGTTCATGGCAGCGGCGCGGGCGCGGCGCGGATCCTTATGATAGACGTCGGTCAGGACCTGGTCATTGGTGTAGGAATGAATCGTGGTCATCAGGCCCGATTCGACGCCCACGGCTTCGTGGATCGGCTTGACCAGCGGGGCCAGGCAGTTGGTGGTACACGAAGCGTTGGAAGCGATGTCATCGTCGGCGCTCAGGATATCGTGGTTGACGCCGTAGACGATGGTCGGCAGGTCCTTGCCGGCCGGGGCGGAGATCAGCACCTTGCGGGCGCCGCCCTTGAGGTGAGCCGAAGCCTTGTCCTTGCTGGCAAAGAAACCGGTGCACTCGAGCACCACGTCGACGCCCATCTCGCCCCAGGGCAGCTTGGCGGGGTCGCGCTCGGCGAGCACGCGGATCTTGTCGCCGTTGACGATCATGTGGTCGCCTTCGACCGACACTTCGCCCGGGAACCGGCCGTGGGCGGTGTCGCGCTGGGTCAGCAGGGCATTGGTTTCGGCGTCGGCCAGGTCGTTGACGGCGACGATCTGGATTTCGTCGGTGCGATTGGCTTCGTAGAGTGCACGCAGCACGTTACGGCCAATGCGGCCATAGCCGTTGATGGCAACCTTTATGGACATTCGAGAGTCTCCGAGAAATATTTTTGGTTAGTCGGAAATTGTACTGCGACCGGATGTTCGAGGCCACCTGACGCGAATGAAATCCGAAATTCGAAGCACCAAATCCGAAACAAATTCGAAAACCCAAGCACGAAACGCGGCGGCCCGAAGTTTTTCGTTTCGAATTTCGTGCTTCGTGCTTCGTGCTTGTTTCGGATTTCGATATTCGGATTTCGGATTTGCGTCCGCGCTTATAGCACCTGACGGACTGCCTCCACCACCGCTTCGGTCGTAAACCCAAACTCCTTGAACAGGTCTTCGGCCGGCGCGGACGCGCCGAAGGTGGTCATGCCGATGACCTTGCCCTTCTCACCCACGAAGGGCCACCAGAACCAGGGGATGCCGGCTTCGACGGCCACGCGGGCCTTGATGTCGCTGGGCAGCACCGACTCGCGGTAGGCCTCGTCCTGTTCGAGGAAACGGCCGGGGTTGGGCATGGAGACGACGCGGACCTTCTTGCCGTCGCCGGCCAGTTCCCCGGCGGCTGACATGGCCAGGCCGACTTCCGAGCCGGTGGCGATGATGATGGCTTCGGGCTCGCCGCCTTCGGCGTCCTTGAGGATGTAGCCACCTTTCGAGATCGCCTTGATCTGTGCGTCGTTCTTCTCGAGATGCGGCAGGCCCTGACGGGTGAGGACCAGGGCACTGGGGGCCTTGCGGCGCTTGAGGGCCTCGGCCCAGGCGGCGGCGGTTTCGACCTTGTCGGCCGGGCGCCAGACGTCCAGGTTGGGGATCATGCGCAAGGAAGAGACATGCTCGACCGGCTGGTGGGTGGGGCCGTCTTCGCCCAGGCCGATGGAATCGTGCGTGTAGACGTGGATGGCGCCGGTCGGGATCAGCGCGGACATGCGAACGGCATTGCGCGCGTAGTCGGAGAACACCAGGAAGGTGCCCGCGTAGGGGATGAAGCCGCCGTGCAGGTGCAGGCCGTTGACGACGGCGGTCATGCCGAACTCGCGCACACCGTAGTAGATGTAGTTGCCGTTGGCCGGGTCATTGGTGACGTCGACGCTGCCCGACCACTTGGTGTTGTTGGATCCGGTCAGGTCGGCCGAGCCGCCGATCAGCTCGGGCAGCTGCGGGCCGAATTCTTCCAGGCTGGCACCGGAGGCCTTGCGGGTGGCGACCTTCTTGTCGTCGCCCTGCATCTTCTTGAGGATGTCGGCGACCAGGTCGTCGAAGTTTGCGGGCAGATCACCGTTCATGCGCCGCTCGAACTCGGCGGCCTTTTCCGGGTGGGCCTTCTGGTAGGCCGCCCAGCGGTCCTGCCATTCCTTCTCGGCGGCCGCGCCCTTCTCGCGCGCGTCCCAGCCGGCGCGGATCTCGTCGGGGATCTCGAAGGGACCATGTTCCCAGCCGAGCTTCTCGCGCGTGGCCTTGATTTCGTCTTCGCCCAGGGCGGCGCCGTGGGCATCAGCGGTGCCGGCCTTGTTGGGGGCGCCGAAGCCGATCACGGTCTTGCAGCAGACCAGCGTGGGCCGGTCGGTATGCGTCTTTGCCTGATCGATGGCGGCGGCCACCGCCTCGGCGCTGTGGCCGTCGACGTCCTCAACCACGTGCCAGCCGTAGGCCTTGAAGCGCGCCGGGGTATCGTCGTTGAACCAGCCGTCGGTATCGCCGTCGATGGAAATCTGGTTGTCGTCGTAGAAGACCACCAGCTTGCCCAGACCCAGGGTGCTGGCCAATGAGCACGCTTCGTGCGAGATGCCTTCCATCAGGCAGCCGTCGCCGGCGAACACCCAGGTGTGGTGGTCGACGATGGTGTGCTCGTCGGTGTTGAAGCGCGCGGCCAGCAGTTTTTCGGCCAGCGCCATGCCGACCCCGTTGGCCAGGCCCTGCCCGAGCGGACCAGTGGTGGTCTCCACGCCCGGCGCCTCGCCGTATTCCGGATGGCCCGGGGTGGGCGAGTGCAACTGGCGGAAATTCTTGATGTCGTCGATCGACAGGTCGTAGCCGCTCAGGTGCAGCACGCTGTAGAGCAGCATCGAGCCGTGGCCGTTGGAGACGACGAAGCGGTCGCGGTCCCACCAGTCTGGGTTGGCCGGGTTGTGCTTGTGGTGGTCGTTGAAGAGCACTTCGGCGATGTCGGCCATGCCCATGGGCATGCCCGGGTGGCCGCTGTTGGCACGCTCGACGGCGTCCATGGCCAGCGCCCGCACGGCGTTGGCGAGTTGTCGGCGATCGGTCATTGAATCGGCTATCCGCTTGGAATGGGGAGGCGAAGGCCGCACATTTTGCCGTCCCCGGAAGGGCCGTGGCAAGCTGAATGCTCCTCTCGCGCGCGAGGCGGGCCGGGCCAATCGGGGTTATTCGTTGCAATATCGGTAACTTGCGTCCGATTCCGAGAGTGCATCTTTTATCGGCCTCTGCTAAACTTCAGTTTCGGAAAAACTTTATCGGGAACGCGGCGTCCAAGCCATTGCATTCCACGCACACTGGGAGGACGAGACCGGTCATGATTCGCCCACAGCACAGCCTGATCGCGGTTGCCCTGCTTGCCAGCGGGGCGCTGGCGCAGTCGACTGACTCTGCGCCGTGGACGATTGTGCCCGAATCCGACCGCGATCTGTCCCCAATGCAGGTCGTGGAGCAGCGCTCGCCGCTGGGCGGCCTGTCCGGTGATCGGCCGGTGCTGTCGATGACCCTGCCCCTGGCCGGCGAACGCTCGACGGTCGATGGCCGCGACGGACCCAACAGCGCGTTTTCCTGGTCGCTCAAGGCCTGGCAGCTCAACACCGCCAGCCTGGCGCACATCCAGTGCAGCCAGGGCATGCTGACGATCGATTCCTACGTCGCCCAGGATTGCCGCTTTGTCGACCAGCCGCTGCCGAGCAATTCCGTCAACCTGCTACAGGTCAGCGGCGACTGGATGGCCGCGCCCGGCCTGCAGTTGGGCCTGAGCGCCTTCCGCAGCGAAGAACCCGCGCCGACACCGAACCAGGCGTTTTCCTACGACCTGGCGGTAGACCGGCTTGCTGCCGGTGCGCCGGACGCACGCAGCGGCGCGCTCGAAGGCCTGGACTTCAACGTCAGTTTCGGAATCCAGACCGATCGCGTCGGCGACTTCCTGCTTGGACTGCAGCTGGCCCGCTACCGGCAGCGCATGAGCCTGAGCGATCTGGGCATGCCGGTCGAGGTCTTCGGGCCCGGCGAGCGCCAGTACAGCAACAGCGCCCAGTTGCTGCTGGGCTGGCGCCATGGCAGCTTCAGCGGCGAAATGCTGGGTCACCACCGCGAACTTCCGCTCTGGCTGGGCCGCGAAGCAGCCCCGCCCACGCTCAATTCCTTTGACCTGCAGTTCTCCTGGCAGGCATTGCGCAACGGTTCGCTGTCGATCGGGGTGAGCAACATCATGGACGCCGCGCCGCGTGCCGATGAACCGAAACCCGAAGCCGGGCTCGAAGATCCGCTCGAAAGCGTCTACGGTCGCATTCCCTATGTGCGCTACAAGCAGGACCTGTAAGTACTAGCCCCGTCACCGATCGTGACCCATTCAGTTCGCCTCTCGACGCCCGTTGACATCGAAGACGGTGCTAGTATTCGCGCCACCACCTGAAACGTGAATTAAACCCGGAGAGCCTGGACATGCCCATTGCCTCGCCTGTTGTCATTCGCCTGAGTGTTTTCCTGCTGGCCTGCGCCCTGTGCGCCGGGGCGGCCGCCCAGCAGTCCTTTTCATCGCTCGAAGAGCGCATGACCGCCAAGGAGTTCCAGGACGCCGGTCTGGACAAGCTCAGCGAAGAGGAACTGGCCGCGCTCAATCGCTGGATTCGCATGCGATCTCTGGCCGAAGGCGAGGCGGTTGACCTGATCCGGCGAGCCGAGTCGTCCGGAAGCAACTCGGGTGAGGACCGTCGCGGCTTCAACGAGAGCGACCGCAAGTCCCCGATTGAAACGCAGATTGAAGGCCGCTTCAGCGGCTGGACCGGAAATACCCGATTCGAACTGGCCAATGGCATGGTCTGGCGCCAGGCCGAAGCGGACCAATTCGCCATGCCGGAAACCGAGAACGCGCAGGTGACCATCTCGCCCGGCATGTTCGGGGCCTGGTATCTGAGTGTGGAAGGCTACAGCCGGCGGGTTCGGGTCGAGCGCGTTCGCTGACCCGACGGCTTTTGCAGCAACGCCCTCAGTGGGGCCGGTTGCGCTTCATCCTCAGCCACAGCAGCCAACCGCGCCCGCCCAGGTAGACGACCGCGCCGAGCGCCAGCAGGATCACTGACAGCGGCGGAGGCGGCAGCACCAGGCCGCCCGTACCCACCATGAACCACCAGATGGCGCCGACCACCAGGGCGGTCATTCCAAGATAGGTCACATTCCGGGCGATATAGATGCGCTTGCGCCAGCGCTGGCGCTCGAGCTGCTCGATGTCGTGTTCCGACATCTCGCCCAGCGGCAGACTGCAATGTGCGCAGACCTTGCTCAGATCCGAGATGCGTTTGCCGCAGCGGGGACAGTTGATAATTGCCATGGGTCCCATTGTAGTGGGACGTGGGTGGGGCGTGCCAGTGAGAAAGCCGTTGGCTGGTTGGCTGGTTGGCTGGTTCGCTGGTTCGCTGGTTCGGCAAAGGTACCGGTCACCCGCAAACCCTTCGCGGCGAAGCCGCCCCGCAATGCTCAACGGCTGCCGAACTAGCCAACTAGCTAACTAGCTAACTAGCTAACTAGCAAACGGCGCATCGCCTCAACCCTGGTCCGGGAAGAACTTCAACGTCACGCACAGCCCGCCCTCTTGCCGATTGGCGAACTCGATGCGCCAACCATAGAGATCACACAGGCGCTTGACGATGGAAAGGCCCAGGCCGGACCCCTTGGTGCCGCTCGCCTGGCGACCGCGGAAGTGACGATCGAAGACCTGCGGCAGTTCTTCCTCGGCAATGCCCGGCCCGGTGTCGAGAATACTGACCTGCCCGGCCTCGACCCGCACGCACACCTCACCCTCGGTGGTGTAACGGATCGCGTTGCCGACCAGGTTGCCCAGGGTCACGGCAATGACCGCCTCCGGGGCGATGACGCTGACTGGCTCGACCTCCTCGAGTTTCAGCTCGAGATCGCGGTCCCCGATCAAGGGCTGGTAGTTGTCGAGCACCTGGCGGGCAATGCGGGTGACGTCGTATGACCGCCCCTCACCGTCGGCATCGCGCTCGGAACGTACCAGGTGCAGCAGCGCGGTGGTGATATCGGTCGACTGGCGCGCGGCGCGGGCAATGCGCAGCAGGCGCTCGCGCGTGCGCTCGGACTGGTCGGGCTGGGCCAGCATCAGCTCGGTGGCACCGGAGATGACCGCCAGCGGCGTTCTCAGTTCGTGCGACACATCGGCATTGAAGGCCTTGTCGCGCTCGACCAGGTCCTTGAGCCGGTGAGCGTAGTCGTCGAGTGCGGCGGCCAGCTGGCCGACCTCATCGTCGGGAAAATGCCGTGCCAGGTCACTGGGCGGCGCGTGCTCGTCCATCGCCTCGATGCGGCGGGCCAGTTCGGTCACCGGCGCCATGATGCGGCTCGACGACCAGATGCCCAGCGTCAACGACAGCAGGGCGAACAACACCACGGCGGCCGCCAGCGACAGCTCCAGACGGTGAGCCACTTCCTCGTTTTCGGACACGTCGTAGGTGAGAAACACCCAGAAATCGTCGGCCTTGCGCACGGCCGCCTTGTAGCGCGCCTGGTCGGTGGTCACGTCGTGGACGCCGCTGGGCAGGGTGCGGAAAGGCTCGGGCACGATATCGGCGCGGCCCGGGCGCGTGACGTAACCCTCGATGCGACTGTAGAAGGGCTCGACCAGGGTGGGATCCTCGCGCAGGTCGGTGACGTACTGATCGACTTCCTCGGCCAGGGTGCGAGAAATCAGGGCATCGACCAACCAGCTCTGCAGCAGCAACACGGCCACCGCAAACAGCACGCTCAAGAGCGTGCCGAACAACAGAAAGGAGACGATCAGTCGGCTTCTAAGTCGACGCCGATACTTCATCCGGGGCCACCAGGCTATAGCCGATTCCATGCCGGGTCTGGATCAGCGGCGTGTCGAACGGCTTGTCGATGACCGCCCGCAGGGTGTGAATGTGCACGCGCAGGCTATCGCTGTCGGGCAGTTCCTCGCCCCAGACGTGATGCTCGAGTTCGCGCCGGGTTACCACCGCCGGCGAGGCGGTCATCAGTTTCTCGAGCAGCTTCAGGCCGATCGGGTTGAGATCGATCGACTTGCCCGCACGCCGCACCTTGAGCGTTTCGAGGTTGAACTCGAGATCGGCCACCTTGAGTTCGCGCGGCTTCACCCGCTGACCGCGGCGGGCCAGCACCTGCAGCCGGGCCTCGACTTCCTTGAGCTCGAAGGGCTTGACCAGGTAATCGTCGGCGCCGGACTCGAAGCCGATGAGCTTGTCCTCGAGCTGGTCGCGGGCGGTGAGCATCAGCACCGGGGTGTCCTTGCGGCCGTCCTCGCGCAGCTTGCGGCAGACTTCCAGCCCGTCCATGCCCGGCAGGGCCAGGTCGAGCACGATGGCGTCGAACTCGTTGACCACCGCCAGGTGCAACCCGGTGACGCCGTCGTAGGCGTAGTCCACTTCGTGGTCGAGATCGGAGAGGAAATCCCCCAGGTTGGCCGCGATGTCGCGATTGTCTTCAATGATCAGGATTCGCATCAGCCGAATTGTTCCCTGTTGCAAATACAGTCAAAAAAAAGCCCGGGCAGAGGGGTCGACTCCGCCCGGGCCCACATTGCCCCGTAACCGTCGGTGCAGAAACCTGGCTCGCGCATTGGCACCAACGGCCTGAATATTACGCTCGCCCTGGTTAACCAGTTGTTAATCAGGGCAGAAAATCCGGTTACGACGAGCACTTAGCGCCGGTCATCGATCAAATTGAGGTCCTCCAGACTGCCCGACATCGACTCGGCGTCGCCGCCCTCGCTGAGCTTGACGGCCAGGCGCACCTCGTTGGCTGAATCGGCGTGCCGGAGCGCCTCCTCGTAGGCAATATGACCGTCCTGGTAGAGCTGCAGCAGGCTCTGGTCGAAAGTGACCATGCCGTGGTGGCCGGAATCCTTCATGATCGACTTGAGTTCCTCGATCGCGCCCTTGCGAATCTTTTCCTGCACCAGCGGTGTATTGAGCAGGATCTCCAGCGCCGGGTGTCGGCGGTCGCCGTCGACCGACGGAACGAGCTGCTGGGCGACCACACCCTTGAGGTTGAAACTCAGGTCGAGCAGCACCTGCGGATGGCGGTCTTCCGGGAAGAAATGCAGGATGCGGTCCATCGCCTGGTTGGCGTTGTTGGCGTGCAGGGTAGTCAGGCACAGGTGGCCGGTCTCGGCGAAGGTGATGGCGTGTTCCATCGACTCGCGCGTGCGGATTTCGCCGATGAGGATCACGTCGGGCGCCTGACGCAAGGTGTTTTTCAGCGCAATCTCGAAGGAGTCGGTATCGATGCCCACCTCGCGCTGGGTGACCAGGCTCTTGCGATGCTTGTGAACGAATTCGATCGGGTCCTCGATGGTGATGATATGGCCCGAGGCGTTCATGTTCCGATGGCCGAGCATGGCCGCCAGCGTGGTCGACTTACCGGTGCCGGTCGCACCCACGAGAATAATGATGCCGCGCTTGACCATCGCCAGCTCGGCCAGCGATTCCGGCAGGTCGAGCTCCTTGAACGAGGGGATCTTGGTCTCGATGCGGCGGCAGACCATGCCCACGCTATTGCGCTGGAAAAAGGCCGAGATACGAAAGCGGGCCACGCCCTCGAGCGATACCGCGAATTGGCATTCCTTGGTGGTCCGGAATTCCTCGCGCTGCTTGTCGTTCATGAGCGATTCGATGATGTCGTGCACCATCTCATGAGTCAACGCTTCGCGCGTGAGCGGTTTGATCTTGCCATGCACCTTGATGCAGGGCGGCGCACCGACCGTCACGAACAAGTCTGAACCTTTGGCGTTGTGTAGCTTGTGCAGCCAGTCCTGGATGGTGTTCATCGTGCCTCCTTGCCGGTGTCTGGGCCGGCGCGAACCGGGTTAGGCCAGCGCCGACTTGTTCTGGGCCTTGCGCACGGCTTCCTGCTTGGCCACCAGGCCGCGCCGCACCAATTCGATCAGCGCCTGGTCAAGGGTGGTCATGCCGACGTTCTGGCCGGTCTGGATGGCGGAATACATCTGCGCCACCTTGTCTTCACGGATCAGGTTCTTGATCGCCGAAGTCGCCACCATGATCTCGTGTGCCGCCACCCGACCGCCGCCGATCTTCTTCAGCAGGGTCTGTGAAATGACCGCCCGCAGCGATTCGGACAGCATCGAGCGTACCACCGGCTTCTCGTCGCCGGGAAACACGTCGATGATTCGGTCAATGGTCTTCGGCGCCGAAGAGGTGTGCAGGGTAGCGAACACCACGTGACCGGTCTCGGCGGCAGTCAGGGCCAGGCGAACGGTTTCCATATCACGCAGCTCGCCGACCAGGATGATGTCGGGGTCTTCGCGCAGCGCCGAGCGCAGCGCCTGGTTGAAGCCGTGGGTGTCGCGGTGGACCTCGCGCTGGTTGATCAGGCAGCGCTGTGACGTGTGAAGGAATTCGATCGGGTCCTCGATGGTGAGGATGTGGCCGGGAACGGTCTTGTTGAGATAGTCCATCATCGCCGCCAGGGTCGTGGACTTGCCCGAACCCGTCGGCCCGGTGACCAGGATCAAGCCGCGCGGCACCTCGACGATGTCCTTGAAGACGGCCGGCGCATCGAGATCCTCGAGGGTGAAGATGTCATTGGGGATAACGCGGAAGACCGCGCCCATGCCGCGGTGGTGGTGAAAGGCATTGACACGAAAGCGCGCCATGCCCGGTACGCTGTAGGAGAAGTCAACCTCAAGGTTGGCCTCGTAGTCGCGACGCTGGTGGTCGTTCATGGTCGAGTAAATGAGCTCGGCCATTTCCTTGTTCTCGAGAGCCGGCGTGTTGATACGATGGATGTCGCCATCGACGCGGATCATCGGCGGCAGCCCGGCCGAGATATGCAGGTCGGAAGCCTTGTTCTTGACGGTGAATGCGAGTAGCTCGGTAATGTCCATGAAAAACTCCCTACTGAGGCCTCTGCCAGCCGATACCCTGTGCAGGCCCGGCCGGCCCTTCGGGCGGCACAAGTCAGCCCCGGGTTCGAACACACCCGCTGATCTTAGCGTAACTGGGCCATGAATCAAATCGCTCGAAAGCGGCTGGAAACCACGCTGGAACGCATCCGAACCGCCTGCCAGGCAGCCGGACGCGAGCCGCAGACGGTGCGCCTGCTGGCAGTCAGCAAGCGCAAACCGGTCGAGGCCATTCGCGAACTGCACGGATTGGGCCAGCGGGCCTTCGGAGAAAACTACGTCGACGAGGCCGTGGCCAAGATCGAGGCGCTCGGCGATCTTGACCTGCAGTGGCACTACATCGGCCCGATCCAGTCGAACAAGACCAAGCTGATCGCGGCACACTTCGACTGGGTGGAGTCGCTCGACCGCAGCAAGATCGTGCGGCGGCTCAACGAGCAGCGGCCGCAAGCGCTGGCTCCCCTCAATGTGCTCATCCAGGTCAATATCGACGAAGAGCCCCAGAAAGCCGGCTGCGCACCCGACGAGATCGAGGCCCTGGCGGGCCAGATCGCCGATTCGGATCGATTGATACTGCGCGGCCTGATGGCCATTCCGGCCCCGCGCGAAGACCACGAAGAGCAACGGGCGGTCTTCGCCCGACTGCGCGAGTTGTTCGAAAAGCTGCAGGCCGACCACCCCGAAGTCGACACCCTGTCGGCCGGCATGAGCGCCGACCTGGAAGCCGCCATCGCCGAGGGCGCCACCCTGGTCCGAATCGGCACCGCCCTGTTCGGACTCCGCGATTAATTCCGAGTCCCGAGTCCCGAGTCCCGAAGGCGGATCCGAGCCTCGGACTGCCGGACGACAAACGCCTGTCTTACAATATGAAGCCATGACAAACACCACCCTCACCTTCATCGGCGGCGGCAATATGGGCCGCGCGCTGATCGGCGGCTTGATTGCCGCCGGCACGAAAGCCGAATCCATCCATGTGGCCGACCCCAGCGAGGAACAGCGCCAGTCACTCGCCGACGAGCTGGGCGTGAACGTGCACGACGACAACGCGGAGGCGGTATCGTCGGCCGATGTCGTCGTCGTGGCCGTCAAGCCACAGGTCATGGACAAAGTGCTGGGCTCGATCGCCGAGGCCATTGATGCCGACACCCTGATCATTTCGGTGGCTGCCGGCGTGCCGATCGAGCGTATTCAAAAAGGCCTGGCCGGGCACGACCGGATCGTGCGCGCCATGCCCAACACCCCGGCGCTCTACCAGGCGGGCATGACCGGGCTGGTCGCAGCCGACGGTGTGACCGAGCGCGACCGCGAGCGCACCGAACAGGTGCTGTCTACGGCAGGAGTTGTGGCCTGGGTCGACGACGAGGCCCTGATGGACGTCATCACCGCCGTATCGGGTTCGGGTCCGGCGTATTTCTTTGCACTGGTCGAGCAGCTCACGGCCGCCGCTACGCGCGCCGGGCTACCGGAGACGACCGCGGCCAAGCTGGCCCGACAGACAGCCTTTGGTGCCGGCGTGATGCTTTCGAAATCCGACCTGGAGGCCGGTGAACTGCGTCGGCGCGTAACCTCCCCGGGGGGCACCACCGCCGCCGCGCTCGAGAGTTTGTCGGACAATGATTTCGAGCGCATCGTCGATGAAGCCGTGCAGGCAGCCGTCAAACGCGGCCGCGAACTGGGAGAAGGCTGATGGGTTCACCCAGCCAGGCCTTTGCCTTTCTGATCGAGACGGTCTTCCAGCTTTACCTGGCCGTGCTGATGCTGCGCGTGCTGCTCGAAGCCTTGCGTGCCGATTACTACAACCCCGTCTGCCAGGCCCTGATCAAGGTGACCGATCCGCTGGTCAAGCCACTGTCTCGGATTATTCCCAATGTCGGCTCGCTCAGCCTGGCCGGCCTGGTGGTGCTCTACGTGCTGGAAATCATCCTGCTGCTGATTCTCGCCGCACTCGGCGGCTGGAGCCTGGATGTCCCCGTGCTGCTCCTGCTGGGCGTGCTGCGCCTGGTGCGAATGCTACTGGTGCTCTACCTGGTGATGATCATCGTCAGCGTGATCCTGTCCTGGGTGGGCCAGGGCTTTCGCCACCCCATCGTGCCGCTGGTCTACCAACTGACCGAACCGGTGCTGGCGCCCATCCGGCGCGTGCTACCGCCCCTGGGCGGCTTCGACCTCTCGCCCCTGGTGGCCATCATCGTCATCCAGTTCTTGATCATTTTGCTGGGGGTCTAATCGGGATTCGGCTACGTAGTAGCCCCCACTTGCCGCTTCGGGCGGAGCAGGAGTAGCATCAGGGACAGTCCCAGATCCGAGGCGCCAACGATGACTCGACAAATTGCAGCCCTTTTCATCACCACGTTCGCCCTGCTGCTCTTGTCCGCCCCGGCGCCGGCCCAGCAATTCGAGGATATCGGCGATTACCGGGTGCACTACAACGCCCTGAACACCAGCATGCTGCCGCCCGAAGTGGCCCGTGCCTATGGCATTCAACGCGCCGGCAACCGCGCCCTGCTCAATATCGCCGTGCTGCGCAAGGCCGAAAGCGAAAACGAGTTGGACGAATCGGTAACCGCCGAAGTCTCGGCACGCGTGATTAACCTGACCGGTCAGCGCCGCGAGATTGAACTGCAGGAAATCGAGGACCAGGACGCCATTTACTATGTCGGCACCTTCCGGATCCACGACGAGGAATCGCTGACCTTCACCCTCAGCGTCAAACCGGACGATAGCGACGAGCCCGCGCACGAGATCACTTTCCGTCAGCAGTTCTTCACTGATTGACGCCGGCTGCCTCGGCCGCCCGGTGCTTGCGCCGGATGAACTCCGGGTGCGGCACACCGAGCAGGTCGGCCAGACGCCTGAGCAGCTGCTCTTCGTAGCGGTCGACGCGACCGTCCGCCCAGGCCACCTGCCATAACCATTCCACCAGATCGCCGCGCTCGTCGCGATCGAGATGAGCCTTGAGGTCGCGGGTGAAGTCATGCAGGGATACGGCTTCTCCGCGCAGCTTTTCGGCGTCGTGAATGAGTTCGTCCAGCTCGGATTCGTCGATCTCGAAGGCCTGCCGCATGGCCTGGTGGATCACGGCCAGTTCCTGCTCATCGCGATGCTCGTCGGTAGCCGCCATCTCCAGCAGGATGATGGCCGCGGCGCGGGCGATGAGCTTCGGGTCGACGGGCTCGTCGCTGCTCGGGGCCACCCAGGATCGGAGTTGATCGAACCAGTCAGTCATGCGAGTAATTGTGGCACATCCAGGCGAGAGCCTTGATCACGGGCATCTCGGCTAGAATCACGCAATGACTCCCGAACGCAAGGCCCGCATCGAGCAGATTGCTGCACGCCGTCAACCCGACCTGACCGTCTTTCTAGAACGCGTGCACAAGGCCCACAACGTGGCCGCCATCCTGCGTACCTGCGATGCCGTGGGCGTAATGGAAGCCCACGCAGTGCCTCCCACCGGCGGCATTCCCCCGCTCAACCACACCGCGCAGGGTGCCCAGCGTTGGGTCCGTCTGCACCGCCACCACGATGCGGTCGAGGGTCTGCAATCCCTGAAACGGAAAGGCATGGCCCTGTATGCCGCGCATTTTTCCGACCAGGCAATGGACTTCCGCGAGCCCGATTACACGCAACCGACGGCCATCGTTCTCGGCACCGAAAAATTCGGCGTCAGCGAGGAAGCCCTGGCCGAGTGCGATGGCGAGATCATCATCCCGATGACCGGCATGACCCAGTCGCTCAATGTCTCGGTCGCCACCGCCCTGATCCTCTACGAGGCCCAGCGCCAGCGCCAGGCAGCCGGCATGTACGAGCCGCACTCGCTGGAGGAAGAGCCGTGGAAATCACTGAGTGAACATTGGATCGAGAGGGAGACGGAGAGGCGCCGAAAGGGGAGATGAATCGAGTGAATGACCAATTACCAAGCACCAATGCTAAAAAGCAAGCACCAAGTACCAAATTCCAATTCTCAAACAAGGACCAATGATCAATTTTCAATGACCAAACATTTCGGTGGCCGCGACGCCTCCAATGGTCGTTTCGGTCATTGAATCATTCGAGAATTGAACATTGTTTGTAAATTGGAATTTGGTACTTGATCATTCCCCAATCAGGGGTATAACAACGACTCCCGCCACGCCCCGTCCACGAGATCGAAGCACACCCGCTCGTGCAGCCGAAACTCCCGCCCGTACCAGAACTCCACGCGGCGCGGGCGTACGCGGAAGCCCGACCAGTGCTCCGGGCGCGGGACTTCCTGCCCTTCGAACTTCTTCTCAAAGTGCGCGACCCGCTTGAGGAATTCCTCGCGGTTCGCCATGGGATGCGACTGTTTCGAGGCCCAGGCTCCGATCTGGCTGCCGCGGGGGCGGCTGGCAAAATAGGCATCCGCGTCATCGTCCGTGACAGGCTCCGCCCGGCCGTCAACGGTGACCTGCTCGGCGTTTTCCCGCCACCAAAAGACCAGGGAGACATCGGGATGGACGACCAGGTGTCGCCCCTTGCGCGATTCCAGATTGGTATAGAAGACGAAACCGCGCGGGTCCATGTCCTTGAGCAGCACGGTACGCGCAGACGGCCGGCCGTCTGGATCGACCGTGGCCAGGGTCATGGCCGTGGGTTCCGGAATGTTCCCGGCAACGGCCCGATCAAAGCCCTGCCGGAAGCGTTCGACGATGGCCTCGGTCATGTCCGTGAATCTGGTCATTGCAGCATCTCCTGGTAACCGGAGCGATAGTCTGGATGGATGAATCGGTAGCCGGATGCCAGCAGCCGGGCATTGGCAATACGCTTGCCCTGACCGCCCTGCAGATCTTCGCGCGCCGGCGCCGCCACGTCGAGTTGCCCGGCCAGCCAGTCCAGCACCTCGCAGCGCGGGGCCGGACAGCTGTCGCTGGCGCAGTAGAGGCTCTCGGGCGCCGGCAGTTCCAGCAGATGCGCCAGAACGCCGGCACAATCATCGGCGTGAATCCGGTTGGTCCACTGTGGCGGTGCTTCCCGGCAGCTCGCCTGGCCGGCGCGAAGCTGGCGTAGCAGGTAGTCGCGCCCGGGGCCGTAAATGCCGGAAAAACGCACGACCACCGATTCGGGCGCGCTGCGCCGGGCCAGCGCTTCGGCCTCGAGCAGCACCCGGCCGTTGAATCGGTCGGGCTCGGTGGCGCTGGTCTCGTCGACCCACTCGCCACCATCCTGGCCGTACACGGCCGTGCTGGAGACGAAGATCAATCGCCCGGCGCGGGCCCGCTCGAAGAGATTGGCGAGACCCTGGTAGTAGGCGCGGCGGTAGCCTGCTTCGTCGTACTGGTCGGGCGTGGCCTGGTAGACAACGGCATCCCAATCACCTCCAACGCGGGCCAGGCTGCCGGGATCGGAAAGATCGGCGGGCTCGGCCACGATAGGCTCGGGCAGCGCTTCGGTATTTCGACGCAGACCGTGCACCTGCCAGTCTTCGTCCAGGCGAGCGGCGAGGCGTATTCCGAGGTCACCGCAGCCGGCGATCAGCAGCCGCTTCACGAAGTGGCCGGGGCCGCCTGTGGCGGCGATCCGTCATCATCGGAAGATCGCGGCGGCAGGGTCCGGAGCCAGATCAGCCAGACCACCAGGGCGTCGAGAATGATCAGGGCCTGCCACAGGTAGAGGTGGAACCACTCGAACCAGGTCATGTTCCACTGCCCGAGATAAAACAGGCTGATGATGCGCACCAGGTTGAGCGCCTGGATGGCGACGAAGCCGATGGCAAAGCCGACCAGTTTGCTCTTCAGCGGCGCGGGAAAGGCAAAAATGGCGGCGAACAGGATGATCAGGGCCTCGACCCCGTTGCAGCCCGGCTCGATGCTGACGGCAAAACCGCTGTCGACGTCCTGGATGACCTTGCCGAAGGAAATCACGCCGCCGTCGAAGAGCTCGATCAGGAAGACGCTGATCTTGGCGATACCGGCAGTGAACGGCAGGATCACGTTGGCCTGCACCGGCTGGAGCACCTCGACGGTGAACAGCCCCAGCAGCAGCACGATGAACAGGATGGAAAAACGCAGCATGATCCGTTTGACCGCAGATGAGCAAGACGTTCAATCTTACCAAATGCGGCGTGTGCAGCCGGTTCGGGAAATCGAAGTGGCCGGCGTGCGTGATAGCATTGACAGCCAGTCCATTCACGCCGATTGCCGAACTGCATGCACCCCAAAATCCATGCCTGTTTCCTTGTGCGACCGCACGCCGGCCATCTGCCTGCGGCATGAACGAAACCGATCGGCTCCCCGACATCCAGCGCATCTTCCTGATCGGCCCCATGGGCTCGGGAAAGACGACGGTCGGTCGTCGACTGGCGCGACGTCTGGGGCTCGACTTTCTCGACCTCGACCACGAGCTGCAAAAGCGCTGCGGCGTGGAAGTGGCGGTGATCTTCGACATCGAGGGGGAGGCGGGGTTTCGCCAGCGTGAATCGGCCCTGCTCGACGAACTGACCCGAAAGGACCGCCTGGTTCTGGCCACCGGCGGCGGCAGCGTGCTTGCTGCCGACAACCGGCGCATCCTCGCTGAACGAGGCCTGGTCGTCTACCTTCGCACCAGCGTTGACCAGCAATTGCGGCGCCTGGAGCGTGACAAGCAGCGGCCGCTTTTGCAGGCACCGGATCGCCGGCGGCGGCTGACTGAAATGGCCGAGGCACGCAACCCGATGTACGAAGCCTGCGCCGACCTGGTGGTCGATTCGGCCAGTATCTCGCCCCTGGCGATGGCGCGAACCGTCGAACAGGCCGTGCGCGAACACTGCAACGAGGCCAGGGCATCATGAAAGTCACCGAAGTCAGCCATGCCGGCGGCCGTTATCCCGTCTACGTCGGCCAGGGCCTGCTCGCCGTCTCGAGCGTGCTGCAGCGCCATCTCGAGGGCCGCGTGCTGCTGGTCAGCGACGAAATCGTGGCCGATCTCTACCTCGACCGGATCACGGCCGGTCTCGACGAGAACTGCCGCTGGCGTTCGCTGCTGCTACCGGCCGGAGAAACGCACAAGACCCTGGAGAACTGGCAGCGCGTGATCGATACCCTGGTCGAGATGCGCGCCCAGCGCGACGCCACCGTGCTGGCGCTCGGCGGCGGCGTGATCGGCGACCTGGCCGGCTTTGCCGCGGCCAGCTACATGCGCGGCATTCGCGTGGTGCAACTGCCGACCACGCTGCTGGCCCAGGTCGACGCAGCCGTGGGTGGCAAGACCGGCGTCAATCACACCGCCGGCAAGAACCTGATCGGCGCCTTTCACCAGCCCGAGGCCGTGATTGCCGACATCGACACCCTGATCAGCCTCGACGATCGCGACTACCGCGCCGGCCTGGCCGAAGTGGTCAAGTACGGCGCCATCCGCGACGAACGCTTCTTTTCCTGGCTGGAGAGCCGGGCCGAGGCGCTCAACGCCCGCATGCCCGATGCCCTGCTCGAGGCGGTGCACGTCTCGGTCGGCCACAAGGCCGAGGTGGTCGCCGCCGACGAACGCGAAGCCGGCCAGCGCGCCCTGCTCAACTTCGGCCACACCTTCGGCCATGCCCTGGAAACGGCTACGGCCTACGAACGCTATCGCCACGGCGAGGCGGTGGCCATCGGCATGGTCCTGGCCGCCCGCCTGAGCGAGCTGCTGGGGCGGCTGCGCGTGGGCACGTCCGAAAGGCTGGTCCATCTGCTCGAACACCTGGGACTTCCGGTCGCACTGCCCGATGACATCGACCGCGAGCGCCTGCTCGAGCTGATGCGCCTGGACAAGAAGAACCGCGCCGACCGAATTCGCCTGATCCTGCTCGACGAAATCGGATCGGCCGCCATCGACACCTGCCCCGCCGACGACATCCGTGAGGTCCTGACCCGATCATGAATGCCCGCTCCGATTCACTTTTCATGCGTGCGCTGCGGCGCGAACCGGTCGAGCGCACGCCGATCTGGCTGATGCGCCAGGCTGGCCGCTACCTGCCCGAGTACCGCGCCACGCGCGAGAAGGCCGGTAGCTTCCTCGACCTGGCCGGCACGCCCGAATTGGCCTGCGAGGTCACCTTGCAACCGATCGATCGCTACGGCTTCGACGCCGCCATCCTGTTCTCCGACATCCTGATCCTGCCGCACGTGATGGGGCGGGGCCTGGGCTTCAAACCCGGAGAAGGACCGTATTTCGAGCGTCCGGTCCGCACGGTGGCCGACATCGACGGCCTGCCCATGCCCGACCCGGAAGACGACACCGGCTACGTGATGGACGCCGTGCGGCTGATCCGGCAGTCTCTGCCGGAAGCCACGCCGCTGATCGGTTTCGCCGGCAGCCCCTGGACGGTGGCCACCTACATGATCGAGGGCCGAAGCAGCAAGGATTTCGCGCGCGCCAAGAAACTGCTTCTGGCCGAGCCGGATGCCGCCGAACGGCTGATGAACCACCTGGCTGACGCCACCGCCGACTACCTGGCCGCCCAGGTCGCCGCCGGGGCCGACGCGCTCATGCTGTTCGATTCCTGGGGCGGCGTGCTCTCACCCCGGCTCTACGAGCGGTTCTCGCTGGCCTCGCAGCAGCGCATCGTCACAAGACTCAAGAAAACCTGTCCCGACACGCCGCTGATCCTGTTCGGCAAGGGCTGCGGCCAGCACCTGGAAAAGCTGGCCGATACCGACTGCGCCGGCCTGGGCGTGGACTGGACCCTGGATCTGTCCGAGGCGCGCGTACGCGTCGGCGACCGGGTGGCCCTGCAGGGCAATCTCGATCCCGCCGTGATGCTCACTACACCCGAAGTCATCGCGGAGGAAGCAAAGCGCGTGCTCGACAGTTTCGGCAAGGGCTCGGGCCATATCTTCAACCTCGGCCACGGTATTACGCCCGAGGTGCCGCCCGAGCACGTCTCCGTGCTGGTCGAAACGGTGCGGAATTACAGCGCTCGCAAACCCTCTCCCGTATAACCCGGTCTGCCGATCGGTCGGGCCGGCGACTTCAGCGCAGCTGCTTTTCGAGCTTGGCCCAGGTATCGCGCAGGGTCACGGCGCGGTTGAAGACGGGGCGTTCCGGCGTCGAATCGGGATCCGGAACGAAATAGCCGAGGCGCTCGAACTGGAAATGCTCGCCGGGCTTTGCATCCTCGATGCCGGCCTCCAGCCGGGCATCTTCGAGCACTTCGAGGGATTCCGGATTGAGATGCTCGACGAAGTCGCGCGCCTTGTCGCCGCCGGGGTGCGGAATGTTGAAGAGGCGATCGTACAGACGCACCTCGGCCTTGACGGCAGACTCGGCTGAAACCCAGTGGATCGTCCCCTTGACCTTGCGATCGGCGCCGGGCAGGCCGGAGCGGCTTTCGGGGTCGAAGCTGCAATGCAGTTCGACCACGTTGCCGGCATCGTCCTTGATGACCTCATCACACTGGATGATGAAGGCGTTGCGCAACCGGACCTCGCCGCCGGGCTTGAGCCGGAAGAACTTCTTCGGCGCCTCCTCCATGAAGTCGTCCTGCTCGATGTAGAGCTCGCGGGTGAGCGCCACCTTGCGGGTGCCAAAGTCGGGATCCTGCGGATGGTTGGCCGCCTCGATCCACTCGGTCTCGCCCGCGGGGAAGTTGGTCAGCACCAGCTTGAGCGGACGCAGCACGGCCATGCGGCGCGGCGCGCGCACGTTCAGGTCGTCCCTGAGATTGCGTTCGAGCTCGCCGAAGGGAATGATGCTCTCGGACTTGGTCACACCGATTTCGGTGCAAAAATTGCGGATCGACTCGGGCGTGAAGCCCCGCCGGCGTATGCCGGCCAGGGTCGGCATCCGCGGATCGTCCCAGCCATCGACATGACCCTCCTCGACCAGGCGGGTCAAGCGGCGCTTGGACAGCACCGTGAAGTCGAGATTGAGCCTTGAAAACTCGATCTGGTAGGGGCGCGACGACACCGGCAGGTGCTCGATCAGCCAGTCGTAGAGCGGCCGGTGATCCTCGAACTCGAGCGTGCACAGCGAATGGGTGATCTGCTCGATGGCGTCCGACTGGCCGTGGGCGAAATCGTAGCTCGGGTAGATGCACCACTTGGTACCGGTGCGCGGGTGGGCCTGGTGACGAATGCGGTAAATGACCGGATCACGAAGGTTGATGTTGGGCGCGGCCATGTCGATTTTGGCGCGCAGCACGTAGGTGCCATCCTCGAATTCTCCGGCGCGCATGCGCTCGAACAGGTCGCGGCTCTCGGCCGGATCGCGGTCCCGGTCCGGACTGGGTATGCCCGGTTCGGTCAGCGTGCCGCGCTGTTCCCTGATGGCGTCGGCGTCCTGACTGTCGATGTAGGCCAGGCCGTTGTCGATCAGGTGGAGGGCGTAGTCATAGAGGGTCTTGAAATAGTCCGAGGCGTAGCACTCTTTCTTCCACTCGTAGCCGAGCCAGCGCACGTCTTCCTTGATGGCATCGACGTAGCGCTGCTCTTCCTTGGCCGGGTTGGTGTCGTCGAAGCGCAGGTTGGTGTAGCCGCCGAATTCCTCCGGCAGGCTGAAATTGAGCACGATGGACTTGGCGTGCCCCATGTGCAGGTAACCATTGGGCTCGGGCGGGAAGCGGGTGACGATCTGGTCGTACTGTCCCGCCTCCAGTTCCTTGCGAATCCGGTTGCGAATGAAGTTGGTCGGCGCGGTGGCCGTATCGCTGCTGCTCATGGGTTTCGGCGTCGTTGAACTGAATCGCGCATTATACCGACCATCAGGGCGCCTCCCTGACTCTGGCCTGTGGTCGATAGCCGCTGGTCCCTGGTTCCTCACGCTAGACCGCCCCGCCCCGATACGCTACCCTCAGCGCATCCCGCACAACCGGAACCGATTCCATGACCCAGGAATTTCGCTTCGATCACCACAAGCTGAGCACGCATATTCTCTTTGCCCTGGTTCTGGGCCTGATCACGGGCCTGGTGATCAACCTCTTCCTCGGCGAGGTGGGCTGGATCCGGAATTGGCTCGTAGACGGCGTTTTCGAAGTCGTTGGCGAGATGTTCGTGCGTTTTCTCAGCATGTTGATCGTGCCCATCGTTTTCGTCTCGCTCATTTCCGGCGTGGCGTCGCTGGCCGATCCCAAAAGCCTCGGTCGGGTCAGCTCAAAGGCGATCGGTCTTTACCTGATCACCACGGGCATCGCCGTGATCCTCGCGTTGCTGGCCGGCATGGTGTTCCAGACCGGCGTGGGCGCCAGCCCCGTGGGCATGGAAACGCCGGAGATCTCGGCCGCGCCGCCGTTCAGCCAGGTACTGATCGACCTGGTGCCGAGCAATCCGGTTCAGGCCATGGCCGAAGGCAACATGCTGCCGATCATCATCTTCTCGATCCTGCTGGGCCTGGCCATGTCCTTTGCGGGCGAGTCCGGGCGGCGCGTCGCCGATTTCTTTAACGACTTCATGGAAGTGGTCATGAAGCTGGTCGGCATCGTCATGCTGATCGCGCCCTATGGCGTGTTCGCCCTGATCGCCGGCATGGCCGCGACCACGGGCTGGGAGACGTTCGCCGGCGTGATCAAGTATGTCGTACTGGTACTGGCCATGCTCATCCTGCATGCCTCGGTGGTCTACCCGCTACTGCTGAAGACCTTTACCGGACTGAGCCCGATCACCTTCTACCGGCAGTTTCGCGACGTCATGGCCTTTGCGTTCTCGACAGCGTCATCGGGCGCGACCATTCCCGTGACCTTGCGGGCCGTCCAGGAACGGATGGGTGCGAGCAACCGAATCAGCTCCTTCACCATCCCGCTGGGCGCGACGATCAACATGGACGGCACGGCCATCATGCAGGGTATCGCCGTGGGCTTCATCGCCCAGTATTACGGTGTCGACCTGTCACTGACGCAGTACCTGATGGTAATTTTCATGGTCGTCATGGCCTCGATCGGTGCCGCCGGCGTGCCCGGTGTGGGGCTGATCCTGCTTGCCGGCGTGTTGTCCCAGGTCGGTCTGCCCGCGGAAGGCATTGCCCTGATCCTGGGTGTCGATCGCCTGCTCGACATGACGCGCACCGCGGTCAACGTCACCGGGGATGCCACGGTCACCTGCATTGTGGCCAGCAGCGAAGGTGAACTGGATACCGACCGCTTCAATGACCTGCGCAGCGGCGCCGAGCCCGTGCGTCAGGACACGTAGAAGCTCCCAGGCCCGGCGGGACTTTTCCGGGCTTAGTCCCGAAGGTCCGGCAGCCCGTCGAGTGTTTCCCGGATGCGCGCGGCCCAGAAGGGTGCGCGCCGCGCGGCCTTCTGGGCGTGGCCGAGTTCGTCGTAACCGGGCGGAGTCTCGGTGACGACATCGTAGAGATTCAAATGCACTTCTCCTGACGAGTCCACGATGAACAGTCCGGGCGTGCCGTGGACGCCCCACTCCTCGGCTACCTCATCGGCATCCGGGAAAACGGTGAAGTCGAATCCGTTCTCCTCGATCAGGTGGGCGGGATCCTTCTTGTCTCGAAAATTGAGGGCATACACCGTGACGCCGTCGCCGTACTCATCGACGATGCTCTGGATATGCGGCATGAGCGCCTGGCAGTAAGGGCACCAGCTGGCCCAGAAGAGATAGATCCCGACCCCTTCCTGCTCCTCGGGCAGGGTATGGGACTCACCTTCGAGGCTTTCCAGCGTGAAGGATGCAGGTGCCTGGGCGTGCACGCCGAGGCTGGCAATCAGGCAGATGGCTGCAGTGAGTGAGCGCATGAGATGTCCGGATGGCTGGAGGTCGAACTTCAGCTTACCCGAGCGCAGGGGCTCCATGCCAATCAGGGGAAGTACCTACGCAGCGACCCGCAATCCCTGGCACCGGGCCGGCGGGGTTTATCAGCCGCGACCGATGGTCTCGCGCCCGCGTGATTGCAGGTCCAGGGCGTTCCGCATGGCCCGCGGCGCGCCGAGCGCGAAGCCGAGCGCCGAAAGCGTACAGGCGGCCATCACGAACGCAACCGGCAGAGGCGTGGCGCCCACGAGCACGGTGGACAGGGCGCTGATCAGTCCGCCCAACGCAAACTGCGAAGCGCCAAGCATCGCGCTGGCCGTTCCGCCCAGTTTCGGAAAGAACTCCAGGGCGTTGGCGATATTGTTGGGAATGATCACGCCCAGGCAACCGCCGGTCACGACCAGGCAAAGTGCAACGGGCAGGAGTCCACCTTCGCTCGTCAGCGTAACCACCAGAAGCAACACGGCCACGGCCTGGATGACACAGCCGGCACGCAAAATCTGGGTCGAGTGAAAGGACTTGAGCAGACGGCGATTGAGCAGGTTTGCCGTCACCATTGCGACGACATTGGCGGCGAACAGCAATGAAAACGCCCCATTCGATACACCGAACCAGCCCTGATAGATGAATGAGGCGTGGGTGATGAACACCAGCATCACGCTGAAAGCGAGTGTCTGGATGGCAATAAAACGCATGGTCGTGCCGTGGCTGACGACCTGGATGTAGTTGGTCACCAGTGTGTAGGCGGGGGTGCGGATCTTTGCGGCCGCCGGAAGATTCCGAAACAGGAACCGCTGCAAGGTCACTGCCACGACCACTGCATAAGCGGCAAGAAAGACGAAGATTGCGGGCCAACTGAACTGATAGAGAAGCAATGACCCGATCGCCGGCGCCAGGGCCGGGGCGACCAGCATGACGATCCCGATCAGCGAAAACAGGCTGGCCGAGGCCTGCCCATGGGTTCGATCGCGAACAATCGCGGGCACGGAAACCGCACAACAGGCACCCCCGGTCGCCTGCACCATCCGCCAGAACATCATCGCCCCAAGACTCTCAGACAGCGCGACCATCACGCTTGCGACAGCAAAGATACCCAGCCCACTGAACAACACCACCCGCCGCCCATAGCGATCCGACAACGGACCCCCCACCAGCTGCGCCAGTCCCAGGACAAAAACATACACACTCAGAGTGCGCCCAACCGCCGGCAAATCGACACCCAGGTCGGCGGCAATATCCGGAAAAGCCGGCAAATAGGTATCGAGCGCAAACGCCCCGATAGCAACAGTCATGCCCAGAAGAATGGCGAAACGAAGAGTCGACACGGAAAGGGGCTGCGAGAAGTCAGCAGATAGCTTGCCACATCCGCCAGCATGTGAGAGTGGCGGTGGCTACCACGCCAGCTAATACATTCAAACAATACCGCGACCCGAAGGGGCGCGCACAGCATAAATGCCTCGCAGCGTAGTCCGGAGCGGCATGGCGGCTTGAGCCGAAGGCGAAAGAAGCCTTGTCGCGGAGGACGGCCACGCGTGAGCGTAGGTCACTGCCAGCCGCTGAGGATGCCGTGCAGCCATAAAAAAACCCCCGGCGCTCACGGAGAGTACCGGGGGTTCTAGATAAATGCCTGGCAGTGACCTACTCTCACACGGCGAATGCCGCACTACCATCGGCGCTGGCGCGTTTCACTGCCGAGTTCGGGATGGGATCGGGTGGTTCCACGCCGCTATTGCCACCAGGCAAAGTCAACTGTACATCAGCCTGCGGCTGATGTCCTGTTGATCCCGGCCTTGAGCCGGGACCTCCCTGCAACAAGCAAGGAGTCGGAATCTGTTCAAGAGCGTCAGTCGTGTCATTGTAAAGAGAGCGTCAACTCTCCAATTGGCTTTGGTGTTATATGACCAAGCCTCACGGGCAATTAGTACTGGTTAGCTTCATGCATTACTGCACTTCCACACCCAGCCTATCAACCTGGTCGTCTTCCAGGGCCCTTTAGGGACCTCGAGGGTCCAGTGAGACCTAATCTTGGAATGGGCTTCCCGCTTAGATGCTTTCAGCGGTTATCCCTGCCGATCGTAGCTACCCGGCAATGCATCTGGCGATACAACCGGAACACCAGCGGATCGTCCACTCCGGTCCTCTCGTACTAGGAGCAGATTTCCTCAAGTCTCAAGCGCCCACGGCAGATAGGGACCGAACTGTCTCACGACGTTCTAAACCCAGCTCGCGTACCACTTTAAATGGCGAACAGCCATACCCTTGGGACCGGCTACAGCCCCAGGATGTGATGAGCCGACATCGAGGTGCCAAACACCGCCGTCGATATGAACTCTTGGGCGGTATCAGCCTGTTATCCCCGGAGTACCTTTTATCCGTTGAGCGATGGCCCTTCCATACAGAACCACCGGATCACTAAGACCTACTTTCGTACCTGCTCGATCCGTCGATCTCGCAGTCAAGCACCCTTGTGCCTTTGCACTCACCGCACGATGTCCGACCGTGCTGAGGGTACCTTCGTGCTCCTCCGTTACTCTTTGGGAGGAGACCGCCCCAGTCAAACTACCCACCACACATTGTCCCTGAACCGGATCACGGTTCGAGGTTAGAACTCCAGTTACACCAGGGTGGTATTTCAAGGTTGGCTCCACGCAGACTAGCGTCCACGCTTCAAAGCCTCCCACCTATCCTACACAGGAATAACCGAAGTTCAATGTGAAGCTGTAGTAAAGGTTCACGGGGTCTTTCCGTCTTGCCGCGGGTACGCCGCATCTTCACGGCGAATTCAATTTCACTGAGTCTCGGGTGGAGACAGTGTGGCCATCGTTACGCCATTCGTGCAGGTCGGAACTTACCCGACAAGGAATTTCGCTACCTTAGGACCGTTATAGTTACGGCCGCCGTTTACCGGGGCTTCGATCAAGAGCTTCGCCGAAGCTAACCCCATCACTTAACCTTCCGGCACCGGGCAGGCGTCACACCCTATACGTCCACTTACGTGTTTGCAGAGTGCTGTGTTTTTAATAAACAGTCGCAGCCACCTGGTCACTGCGGCCTCCAGAAGCTCAGGGAGCAAGTCCCATCACCGCCAGAGGCGTACCTTCTCCCGAAGTTACGGTACCATTTTGCCTAGTTCCTTCACCCGAGTTCTCTCAAGCGCCTTGGGATTCTCACCCTGCCTACCTGTGTCGGTTTACGGTACGGTCAGTCGTTACCTGAAGCTTAGAAGATTTTCCTGGAAGCATGGCATCAATGCCTTCGCCCCACATGGGGGCTCCCCATCACATCTCAGCATTGATCCCCCGGATTTGCCTAAGGGACCTGCCTACTTGCTTGGACCGGGACAACCATCGCCCGGCGCACATAGCCTTCTCCGTCTCTCCATCGCAGTAACAACTGGTGCAGGAATATTAACCTGCTTCCCATCGACTACGCCTTTCGGCCTCGCCTTAGGAGCCGACTCACCCTGCGCCGATTAACGTTGCGCGAGGAAACCTTGGGCTTTCGGCGAACGGGTTTTTCACCCGTTTTATCGTTACTCATGTCAGCATTCGCACTTCCGATACCTCCAGCAAACCTCTCGGTTCACCTTCACAGGCTTACGGAACGCTCCTCTACCATGCAGGTAAACCTGCATCCGCAGCTTCGGTACATTGCTTAAGCCCCGTTGAATCTTCCGCGCAGGCCGACTCGACCAGTGAGCTATTACGCTTTCTTTAAAGGGTGGCTGCTTCTAAGCCAACCTCCTGGCTGTCTGGGCCTTCCCACATCGTTTTCCACTTAGCAATGATTTGGGGACCTTAGCTGGCGGTCTGGGTTGTTTCCCTTTTGACGACGGATGTTAGCACCCGCCGTCTGTCTCCCGTGATTGCACTTCCTGGTATTCGGAGTTTGCCATGGTTTGGTAAGTCGGTATGACCCCCTAGCCATAACAGTGCTCTACCCCCAGGAGTGAGACACGAGGCGCTACCTAAATAGCTTTCGAGGAGAACCAGCTATCTCCGAGTTTGTTTAGCCTTTCACTCCTAGCCACAGGTCATCCCCTAACTTTTCAACGTTAGTGGGTTCGGGCCTCCAGTGCCTGTTACGGCACCTTCACCCTGCCCATGGCTAGATCACTCGGTTTCGGGTCTACTCCCAGAGACTATTCGCCCTATTCAGACTCGGTTTCCCTTCGCCTTCCCTAAACGGTTAAGCTTGCCACTGAAAGTAAGTCGCTGACCCATAATACAAAAGGTACGCCATCACCCGGACGAATCCAGGCTCTGACTGCTTGTACGCACACGGTTTCAGGTTCTATTTCACTCCCCTCTCCGGGGTTCTTTTCGCCTTTCCCTCACGGTACTGGTTCACTATCGGTCGGCAGAGAGTATTTAGCCTTGGAGGATGGTCCCCCCATGTTCAGACAGGATGTCACGTGTCCCGCCTTACTCGATTTCACCTCATGTGCCCTTTCGCATACCGGGCTATCACCGTCTATGGCCGGCCTTTCCAGACCGTTCTGCTAAAACATATGAGGCTTAAGGGCTAATCCCCGTTCGCTCGTCGCTACTAGGGGAATCTCGGTTGATTTCTTTTCCTCCGGGTACTTAGATATTTCAGTTCTCCGGGTTCGCTTCGACACCCTATAGATTCAGGTGCCGATACTCCGCAAGCGGAGTGGGTTTCCCCATTCGGACATTCACGGATCAAAGCATATTGCCAGCTCCCCGTGACTTATCGCAGGCTGTCACGTCCTTCATCGCCTTCTGCCGCCAAGGCATCCACCGTGTGCGCTTGGTTGCTTGGTCATATAACCCAAAGCCAACTGGCTGTGGATCAAGTTCACAAACACCCAACCTTTTACGCTGACACGACTGAACACAACTGTAAGATGATCCGGGATTGCTGCCCTGCGGGTAGCAGGAACAACAACGACCGGATTCAGCTGTATCCAAGACGCTCTTGAACAGATTCCTAATTTTTAAAGAACATTTGGATCCCACTTTCGGCCCGACCACATTGGTGGAGCCAGGCGGGATCGAACCGCCGACCTCCTGCTTGCAAAGCAGGCGCTCTCCCAGCTGAGCTATGGCCCCAGAATAGAGTGGTGGGTCTGGGTGGATTTGAACCACCGACCTCACCCTTATCAGGGGTGCGCTCTAACCAACTGAGCTACAGACCCGGCCTTGGAAATCAAAAAAGATGTCCGTTACGCGGACCTGGGCCGACGTGGTGCAGTTCTACTGCAGGTAACTTGTGATGGGCGCCGTCAAAAGGCTGATGCGTTCTCTTTAAAGGAGGTGATCCAGCCGCAGGTTCCCCTACGGCTACCTTGTTACGACTTCACCCCAGTCATTGACCACACCGTGGCAAGCGTCCTCCCGAAGGTTAGACTACCTGCTTCTGGTGCAGCCAACTCCCATGG